>DATKOS010000228.1:0-13410 GCA_035524535.1 Bryobacteraceae bacterium | reverse complement strand
CTGGAGAGCGTGCTGGCCTTGGCTATTGGGATCGCCGGTGCGGCTCTGAAGTCGCGCCGCGTGCGCGCGCCGCTGCTCTCCGGACCGGGGCGCAAGTTCATTGCGGGCTTTGCTCCCCCCATGGCGGCCGGCGCTTTGCTCACCGCCGTACTCCTGCATTCCGCCGCGGCGTCGCTGCTGCCGGGCGTTTGGCTTCTGCTCTATGGCGCCAGCGTGCTGGCGGGCGGAGCGGCTTCGGTTCGCGTGGTACCTTTGATGGGCGCCGGCTTCATGCTGGCCGGTGGCGCGGCCTTGCTGGCCCCGGCCTGGGGTTTGGCCATGCTGGCGTGCGGCTTTGGCGGGCTGCATTTGATATTCGGTTTGGTGATTGCGGTGAAGTATGGCGGGTAGAAGCGCGGAGAAGCGGGAACGCGAAAAAGCGGCGCCCATGGAGGCCCCCGCGGCGCCGGCGGCCGGGGTGGCGCAGCAACTCGACCGCCTGGTGCATGAGCGCCTGCGCCTCGGCATCCTCAGCGCGCTGTCCGTGAACGACTCGCTCACCTTCACCGAGTTGAAGAAGCTCCTCGATACCACTGACGGCAACCTCAGCGTGCACGCGCGCAAGCTGGAGGAAGCCGGCTACATCAGTTGCGCCAAAGGCTTCTCAGGACGCGTGCCGCGAACCGATTACCGCCTCACGGCCGCCGGCCGCCGCGCCCTGGATCGCTACCTGGATCACATGGAGGCTCTCATTCAAGCCATGCGCGAAAAATAGGAGTTTTTTTATGGCCATAAACTTTGCAGTGCAGAGTTCTTTTCATGTTGGGATCATCATGGACGGCAATGGCCGCTGGGCCCAAGCGCGCAGCCTCCCCCGCGGCGACGGCCACGCCGCCGGCGTGAAGAACGTCACGCGCATTGTGGAAGCGGCGCCGGATCTCGGCATCGGCGTTCTGACGCTCTTCGCCTTCTCCGCGGACAACTGGCGCCGCCCCGCCGGCGAGGTCCGCCGCCTCATGGTCCTCCTGGCCGAATACCTCGGCAGCGAAGCCAAGCGGGCCGCGGACCAGGGCATTCGCCTTCAGGTGATCGGGCGGCGGGACCGGCTGGACCCGGATTTGCGCGACGCCATCCGCCGCGCGGAAGAAATCACCCTCCGCGGCGAGCGCCTCTGGCTGCGCCTGGCCGTGGACTACTCCGCGCGCGACGCCATCCTCGCCGCCGCGCGCAGCGTGATGGACCTCTCGCGCGAATCCCTCGGCGACGCGCTGGGCCCGCCCGTGGACCTGCTGATCCGCACCGGCGGAGAACGCCGCCTCAGCGATTTCCTCCTCTGGGAATGCGCCTACGCCGAGCTGGTCTTCTCCCGCCGCATGTGGCCGGATTTCGATCCCGCCGACCTCGCCGGCGCCGTGCGCGACTTTCAAACCCGCGACCGCCGCTTCGGGGCGGTCTCCGCGCACCCCGCCCGCGCCGCCGCCGGCTGGCTGGACTAGCGGTGCGGCGGATCTTCCGGCTCGCTTGTCAGGCGGCCGGGGTCTGCCTTGCGGGGGAATCCGCCGCATGGCGGCATCCAATGCCCCACTCCAAGCCGCTTCGGCCGCCCGCCGCGACACGCCGCACGCGGAGTTAGGATGGAGCCGTGAACGGCCTCAAAATTCTGGTTTCCGCCATCCTGACGCTGGCCCTGCAATTCGGCCTGTCGATTGCAGGATGGGGCGGATGGAGCGCGTTCTTCGCTCATCCCGCGTTCCGGGCGCTCGCCGCCGTCATGCTCCTTCTGGCCGCGCTGGCCATTCCCTCCGGCGGCGGCATCCGCAAGGGCGAGCGCGAGGACCGCGGCAACCGCTGGGTACTCGCCGCCTTCAGCGTCATCGGCCTGGCGATGGCGTTCTTCGCGCCGTATACCGATCGCCTCGGCGTCTGGATCATTGGCGGCGACGCGACGCGCTGGACCGGCGTCATCGTCTGTTTTCTCGGCGGGCTCCTGCGCATCGCTCCTGTGTATGCGCTCGGCAATCGCTTCAGCGGCTTGGTGGCCATCCAACCGGGTCACAAGCTGGTCACTACCGGCGTATACAGCGTGATTCGAAATCCGAGCTACCTGGGCCTTCTCATCAGTTCCACCGGCTGGGCGTTGACGTTCCGCTCCGGCCTGGGCCTGCTGCTCACCGCGGCGATGATCGTCCCCCTGGTGGCGCGCATGCGCGCCGAGGAGCGCCTGCTGCGTTCGCACTTCGGCGCCGAGTACGACGCCTACTTCGCCCGCACCTGGCGGCTCCTTCCGAAGATCTATTGACGGCGCCGCGTCTAGGCGAGTTCGAAGAGGAAGTAGTGCGTCGGCGTCACTCCGTATCGCTGCAGAAGCGGATCGGCGTACTTGGGTTCGCAGGCGATCGGGCGGTAACCTCGGGCCCGAATCTCCTGCGCGAAATCCCGCCGGCTGCCGTCCTCCTCCCAGCTCAGCAGCTCCCTGCCGCCGCCCGCCTGGGCATTCGGCGCGATCATCAAATGCTTCACGCGGTGCGCCCGCAGCAGATCCAGCCACCAGACGATGGATTGCAGCGTGCATTCCGAAAAGCTATGAATGTTCACCGCCACCTCCACGCGCCGCGCGGCGAGGGCCGCCGCCGCATCCGGAAATGGAATGACCCGCGCGCGCGACTCCACGCCGCGAAAGCGCAGGTAGTACTCGCAGAGAAACGTGGATTCGGCGATGGCATCCACACACAGCGCTTCCACGCCCGGAAACGCGCGGACCAGGCGGTGCGCGAAGCGCCCGTATCCGCTGCCGATATCGAGAACCGTGAAATCCTGGGCGCCGCGGAGGCCAAGGAAGCGGTCGAGAAACCAGAGTTCGCTGGCGGAGTCGAGCAGATCGCGGCTAACGGTGAGAGCGCCGCCAACGGAAATCGTATCAGCGCCGAACAGACTGTCTTCACCCAGGCGGAGGTAGGGAGCCGCCGCGCTGCCCAGAAGATAGTAAGCGGTGAGAGCGAGCTGCATGGGCCCGTTGAGATCGCGGCGCTGCCAGACGTAGGCGCAATCGCTGCGAAAGGAGAGAAGCGGAACATCGCGCCGCACATACTCGGCCGACCACCGCGAGTGAGTCAGGCTTCCATCCTGAAGGGCGCGGTACGCTTCCCGCAGTTCGAGAAGCCTGGGATTGGACGGCTGAAGATACGCCTCGGCCTCCGGCGGCGCGTGGACCGGACGTTGCCCCGCGAAGAAAGCGGGGGCCAGCCCGGATCGTTCCAGAATGCTCTGCACCGCCGCCGAGCATTGCGCGCAAGTGGAGCCGAACACCGGAACCACGGCCGGCGCCGGAGCACGTTCGCCGTTACTGTCAGGACCGGCAGACATAGCGGGAGAGCGCCCAGCATACCATGAGCGCCGGGCGGCGTAGCGCGGCGGTTGCCGCAGTGGATGAGTTGATGGACAAGGGCGATGAGAATCTCTCCGCCCCGGACAAGACAATCCAATACATCGAGGAACGGCTTTCCGCGGAACCAGACCGCACTCTTGCGAGCAGTTATGCCTGAGAACTGGAAAAGCCGTGCTGCGCGGGCAGGATCAAATCACTATGGCCGCTAATGAACTCAGATAGACACTGCTATGACAATCCTTCTCGTCAGCGTTTATCTGCGTTCATCAGCGGCCACTTGGGTTGCTACCCGCTCATCGCCGCCAGAAACTCGGCGTTGCTCCTGGTCTTGCCCATCTTGTCGAGCAGCATTTCCATCGTCTCTACCGGTGACAGCGGATTCAGCACCTTCCTCAGGATCCACACCCGGTTGAGCTCTTCCTTCGGCAGGAGCAGCTCTTCCTTTCTGGTGCCGCTCTTGTTGATGTCGATGGCCGGGAACACTCGCTTGTCCACCAGCTTGCGTTCCAGGTGGATTTCCATGTTGCCGGTGCCTTTGAACTCTTCGAAGATCACATCGTCCATGCGGCTGCCGGTGTCGATCAGCGCGGTCGCGATAATCGTCAGCGAGCCGCCTTCCTCGATGTTGCGCGCCGCGCCGAAGAAGCGCTTGGGCCGCTGCAGCGCGTTCGAATCCACGCCGCCGGAGAGCACTTTGCCTGAGGGCGGCACAATGGTGTTGTAGGCGCGCGCCAGGCGCGTAATGGAGTCGAGCAGAATCACTACGTCGCGCTTGTGTTCCACCAAGCGCTTGGCTTTCTCAATCACCATTTCCGCCACCTGCACGTGGCGCGTGGCGGGCTCATCGAAGGTGGAGCTGATCACTTCGCCGCGCACGCTGCGCTGCATGTCGGTGACTTCCTCGGGCCGCTCGTCAATCAGCAGCACGATCAGACTCACATCCGGGTGATTGGTGGTGATGGAGTTGGCGATGCTCTGCAGCAGCATCGTCTTGCCGGTACGCGGCGGAGAGACAATCAGTCCGCGCTGCCCCTTGCCGATGGGCGTGAGCAGATCCATCACGCGGCCGGAGTTGTTATCCTTGGTTGTTTCGAGCTTCAGCCGCTCGTTGGGATACAGCGGCGTCAGGTTATCGAAGAAGATCTTGTTGCGCGCTTCCTCGGGAGGCTCGAAGTTGATGGCGTCCACCTTGATGAGGGCGAAGTAGCGCTCGCCTTCCTTGGGCGGACGGATCTGGCCGGAGATGGTGTCGCCGGTGCGCAGGTCGAAGCGGCGGATCTGCGAGGGCGAAACGTAGACGTCGTCCGGCCCCGGCAGGTAGTTGTATTCGGGCGCGCGCAGGAAGCCGAAGCCGTCGGGCAGGCATTCCAGAACGCCCTCGGAGAAAATCAGTCCACTCTTTTCCGCTTGCGTCTGGAGGATCTTGAAAATCAGTTCCTGCTTGCGGAGCCCGGCGTAACCGGCTATGTTCATGCCCTTGGCGACGTCGTTGAGCTTCTGGATGCTCATGTCCTTGAGCTCCACCAGATCCAGCGTCGGCGTGCCGTTCTTGACGCCCTGCAGCTTCCGGCGATAGATCCCCGGACCGTGCAAGTGGTCGGGCCCAACCTGTTCGGCCGGCCTCTCGTCCACCGGCTTCGCTTCGGCCGCGGGTTCCGCGGCTGGTTTCGGCGCCGCGGCCGGTTTCGGCTCCGCGGCTGCCTTCGGCTCCGCGGCTGCCTTCGGTTCGGCGGCGGGTTTCGCTTCGGCGGCGGGCTTGGCCTCGGGCGGCGGAGCGGTTACCACCGGCCGGATCGGGTTGCGGCCCCCGCGGTCCGGACGGTCCACGGGCGGCTTTTCCGCGCGCGCCGTCTTCTGGGGCGGAGCGCCCTCCGGCGCGGCTGCTTCGCGCGGCGTCTCGCGGACGGGCGCGGCCGTTTCAGCCTGGGGCTCGGTCTTCTCTGTGTTCTCTTGCGGCTGGAGATTTCCTACCGCGGTTGGATTGTCTTCGTGATTGCTTGCCAAATTTCCCTCGCTCCCCGGCCGGTCACGGCCGAGAATGGCAGCGGCTCCACGCCCTCCTCGCGGATGGCGCGTAAACACCGCTGTTGTTCGGATTGATTCAACTTGTCGAACTTCGTGGCGACCACCACAAATCGCCGGCCGCGCGCCTCCAGCCACCGCTTCAGATCCAGATCGTTCTGGGTCCATCCGCGGCGAGCGTCGAGGATCAGGCAGGCTAATTTCAGGGCCGGAGATCCTTCCAGGTACCGCTCGACCAGGGCTTTCCACTCGAGCTTGACCCGCGCCGGTACGCGGGCATATCCATACCCAGGCACATCGACGAAGTAGAAGGCTCCGTCTACGCAATAAAAATTGATCGTTTGCGTGCGGCCCGGGGTGTTGCTCGTAAAAGCCAGCCCTTTGCGCCCGGAGAGGGTGTTAATCAGGCTGGACTTCCCGACGTTACTTCTCCCTAACAGTGCGACTTCCGGGAGCCGGCTGGAAGGGAAGGCCTCCGGCGTACCCGCGCTTACTACAAATTCTATCTCCAAAGGCTCAGTGCGCGAGACTCTCTTCGCGGCCCACCGGCGCATCCAACTCGGATGGCGGTATAGGCAGCGCCACCAGGGCGCGCTCCAGCGCGATCTTGAGTACCTCGTCCATGGACTCCACGAAATTGAGCTTCATGGATTTCTTGATTGCATCCGGGATATCCGGGAGGTCCTTTTCGTTCTCCTTCGGGACGATTGCCTCCAGAATGCCATGGCGGTGCGCCGCCATCAACTTCTCCTTCAGACCTCCGATGGCCAGCACCTTGCCGCGGAGCGTGATTTCGCCGGTCATGGCCAAGTCGCCGCGCACCGGAATCCGCGTCAGCGCGCTGCAAATGGTGGTAGCCAGCGTGATGCCCGCCGAAGGACCGTCCTTGGGGATGGCCCCTTCGGGCACGTGAATGTGCACGTCCAGGTTGCGGTAGAAATCCCGCGGCAGCCCGAAAACGTGCGCGCGCGAACGAATGTAGCTCATGGCCGCCTGGGCGGATTCCTGCATCACGTCACCCAGCTTGCCGGTGATGGTCAGCTTGCCCTTGCCGTCCATAAGCGTACATTCCACGGTCAGCAACTGGCCGCCGACTTCGGTCCACGCCAGGCCCACCGCCGCGCCCACTTCGTTCTTCTTCTCCACGCCCAGGTCGCGGAACTTCCAGGGGCCCAGAAGGTCTGTGACCTTCGTCCCGTCAACGGCTACCTTGGCGAGCGCCTTCTTCTCCTTGCCGCTCTCGTTGTTCACCACCTGGCGCGCCACCTTGCGGCACACGTTGCCCACCTCGCGCTCCAGGTTGCGGACGCCCGCTTCGCGCGTATAGTACTGGATGATGCTGTTCAGGCCCTCGTCGGTGAACTCGATCTGATCCTTGGAGACGCCGGTCTGCTCCATCTGCTTGGGGACCAGGTAGCGCCGCGCGATCTCCATCTTCTCGAGTTCGGTGTAGCCCGAAAGGCGGATCACTTCCATCCGGTCTTGCAGCGGCGGTGGCACGGTGTGCAGCACGTTGGCCGTCGCAATGAAGAACACCTGACTCAAATCGTATTCCACGTCCAGGTAGTGATCCACGAACATGAAATTCTGCTCGGGGTCCAGCACTTCCAGCAGCGCGGCCGACGGGTCGCCGCGGAAATCCATGGACATTTTGTCCACTTCGTCCAGCATGAAGACAGGATTGCGCGTGCCGGCCTTCTTCATCATCTGGATGATTTGGCCCGGCAGCGCGCCAATGTAAGTGCGGCGGTGGCCGCGCACTTCGGCTTCATCGCGCACGCCGCCCAGCGACAGGCGGACGAACTTACGGCCCGTGGCCGCGGCGATGGACATACCGAGCGAGGTCTTGCCCACGCCCGGAGGCCCCACAAAGCACAGGATGGAACCCTTCGGATTCTTCACCAAGCGGCGCACGGACAGAAATTCCAGGATGCGCTCCTTGATCTTCTCCAGGCCGTAATGGTCCGATTCCAGCACCTTTTCGGCGTGCTTCAGATCGCGGATTTCCTTGGACTTCTTCTTCCACGGCACAGCCAGCAGCCAATCCAGGTAATTGCGCGAGACGGTGGATTCGGCCGACATCGGCGGCATGTTCTCCAGCCGCTTCAGTTCCGCCATGGCCTTTTCCTGCGCGTCCTTGGTCATGCCCGCGGCTTCAATCTTCTTCTTCAGCTCGTCGCTTTCGCTCTTCTCGCCGCGGCCCAGTTCCTTCTGGATGGCCTTGATCTTCTCGTTGAGGTAATACTCTTTCTGCGCCTTCTCCATCTGCCGCTTGACGCGGCCCTGGATGGTGCGGTCCACGTTGAGCTTCTCGATTTCGATGTCGAGCATCTCCGCGACGCGCGTCAGCCGGTCGATCGGATCGAAGACTTCCAGCAGGTCCTGCTTTTCCTCGATCGTGAGCGGCAGGTTGGCGCCCACCGTGTCCGCGAGCTTCCCGGGGTCGTCTACGCGGATCGCCGCAATCATCGTCTCGTAATTCAGGTTCTGGCTGAGCTTGACGTACTGTTCAAACAGGCCGGTCACGCGGCCCACCAGAGCTTCCAGTTGCGCGCCGCCCTCCACCTTGTAGGCGGCGGTGCGCACCGTGGCGCGGAAAAACCCTTCGTCATCCGCGACCGAAACCACCTTGGCCCGTTCCACGCCTTCCACCAGCACCTTGATGTTGCCATCCGGCAGCTTGAGGCTCTGGACGATCTTCACGATGCAGCCCACCGAGTAAATCTCGTTGGGCTTCGGCTCGTCTATGGAAGCGTCGTGCTGCGTGGCGAGGAAGATATTCTTGTCCGCCGACATGGCTTCTTCAAGCGCTCGCACGCTCGATTCGCGCCCCACCACAAACGGGGTCATCATGTACGGAAAGATGACCACGTCCCGTATGGGCATCATCGGCAGACGTCTTGTATCGGATTTTTCCTTAGAAGTTAGCATTGTTCCCCAGAGGGATTGCTCTCCCCGGGCCCCTGAACGCCGGCGGCGGATGCGACCGCTACCCGGCCTTTTCTAATAGTGTAAGACTGATTTTCTGATTCAGCACCATTTCCCGGCTGACCAGGAATTCCCGCACCTTCTTGTAGGAGGGCAAATAGTACATCAAGTCCAGCATCAAATCTTCCAGAATCATGCGCAGGCCGCGCGCCCCCACTTTGCGCTCCATGGCCAGTTCGGCAATGGCCTCCAAAGCCTCGTCGCTGAACTTGAGACGCACGTTTTCGAATTCGAAGAGCTTCTGGTACTGCTTCACGATGGCGTTCTTCGGCTTGGTGAGAATCTGAACCAGAGCCGATTTTTCCAAGTCCTCCAGCACCGCCGCCACCGGCAGCCGTCCAATGAACTCCGGAATGAAACCGAACTTGATCAAATCCACCGGCTGGACCTGGGAGAGCAGGTCGATATCGCGCCGGCCGCTCGCGCTCGGCATGCGCACGCCTCCATCTTCCTGAACGAAACCGACGGACTTCTTGCCCGCGCGCCGCGCAATCACCTTCTCCAGGCCCACGAATGCGCCGCCGCAGATAAAGAGGATGTTCGTGGTGTCGACTGGGGTAAATTCCTGATGCGGATGCTTGCGCCCACCCTGGGGTGGCACGTTGGCCACTGTGCCTTCCAGGATCTTCAACAGCGCCTGCTGCACGCCCTCGCCGGAAACGTCGCGGGTGATGGACGGGTTCTCGTCCTTGCGGCAGATCTTATCGATTTCATCGATATAGATAATGCCCTGCTGGCACTTCTGCACATCGCCGTCGGCCGCCTGAAGCAGCTTGAGGATGATGTTTTCCACATCCTCGCCCACGTAGCCAGCCTCGGTGAGCGTGGTGGCATCCACAATCGCGAAGGGGACTTCCAAAATCTTCGCTAGAGTCTGCGCCATCAACGTCTTGCCGGTTCCCGTGGGACCGATGAGCAGGATGTTGGACTTCTGCAACTCCACGTCGGTACTGCGCATGCGGTTCATGTGCACGCGCTTGAAGTGGTTGTAGACCGCCACCGCGAGCTTCTTCTTGGTGGCGTCCTGGCCGATCACGTACTGATCGAGAAATTCCTTTACTTCCAATGGCTTAGGAATGCGATTGGGTGCGCCCGCCTGGGGCTCGACCTTGTCGTCCTCCAGGATCGAGTTGCAAACCGCGATGCACTCGTCGCAGATGTAGGCCCTAGGATAGTCGCTCGGTGAGGAGATGAGTTTCCCGACTACGTCTTGGCTCTTGTGGCAAAATGAACACCGTAAAGCATCCGCGGCCCCGTCACGCTTCACGTGGTTCCTCCTGTTCCGCCGTGAGCCGCTGGGAGCGGCTACTCAGGTTCTTCCGGCGGGATCCGTCTTCTTGCTCCGTCTTTATTATCACCTGAAAGGAGTGCCTAAGCAATCTGCTATGGTTAGCAGCTATTCCGCTGTCTTCCTTGCGTGCTCAAACAGGAAGCTCAGTGTTTTCTCGGTTTGGATGTGGTCGGCAATGCGCCGCAGCGTGCCGTCCTTCTCGAACCTCATCTGGATGGCGGCCACCGGCTGGCGCTCCTGTGCGGCCACGCGGGCAACCTCCTGGTCCACTTCCTCGCGCGTGGCGTGAATGGCCTCGCGCTCCGCGATGCGTCCCAGAAGCAGAGACGCCTTCACCTCGTGCACGGCCTTGGGGCGCTGGCTTTCGCCCACCTTTTCCCAATCGAGCTTCATCTTGCTGGGGTCCATGCCCTGCTCCATCATCAGGCGCGCGCTCTGCTCGATCCGAATCCGGATCTGCCGTTCCACGAACACCCGGGGGGCCGGAAAGTCATGGCTCTCCACCAGCTTGTCCATAATTTTGTTCTTGGCCTCCTGCTGCGCCTCCCGTTGCCGCAGGCCCAACAGGTTCTTGCGAATGGCCTCGCGCAGCTCTTCCAGGTTGCGGTAGTCGCCCAGATCCTGCGCAAACTCGTCGTTGAGCTCGGGCAAGTCCTTGCGGCGTAGGCCCTTGACGGTCACATGGAACTTCACCGTCTTCCCCGCCACGCGAGGCGAACCGTAGTCCTCCGGATAGGTGACGTCGAATTCCTTTTCATCCCCCGGCGAGAGACCCAGTAGATTCTCGGAGAAAGCGGGAAGCGTGTCGGCGCTGCCCATCTCGAGCATCATCTCATCCTGCTGCACCGGCTCGGCCACCCCAGCCAGGCTGTGGAGCGCCACCACCACGAAATCGCCGGCCGCCACCGGGCGGGGGTCCACGTTGACGTACTGGGCTTTCTGTTCGCGCAATTCCTCGATGCGCTTCTCCACATCCTCCGCGCTTACTTCAGGCTCGTGGTAGGGAACCTCAACGTCCTTATAATCCTTCAGTTCAATCTCCGGAAACACCTCGAACTCGGCGGTGAAGCGCAGCGGCTCGCCCTCGTGGAGGTGTATGTCCTTAATATCCGGGGAACTGATGGCGTTCAGGTTCTCCGCTTCCAGTTGTTTCTGGAAATGCGTGGGAACCAGACTCTCCAGCACCTTCTGGCGAATTTCGCCGGCGTACTCGCGGCGGAGAATCGAGAGCGGCGCTTTGCCTGGGCGGAAGCCACGCAGCTTGGCGTGCTTCTGTACGTCTGAAATCACCCGGTTGGTTTCCTCTTCCACGATCTGCGCGGGTACGGAAATCTCCAACGAGTGTTTGCAACCTTCGACTAACGGCAAGGGAATCAACCTCAGGAAAGGAACAGTGGCTTAAATCTCAATATAGCATGGCGGAAAACCGCAAGACTCGGCAGTCCGGCGGGCGGCGCGGATACCATCCCGGCGCCGCCGGCCACCGCCCCGCCCGTGCGCAAAAGGGTCTGTTTTGTTACCGTACTCAAAACACCACAAGCCGGGGTGGGGAACCAGAGTCCGGCGGTGTACCGATCACCGGCCTGCGCTACTATACAGACATGCGCTACGTCACTCTTACGCTTGCCATTGCGCTCGGATGCACGCGCCTTGTCGCCGCGGATTCGAAAGTTTCCGACCGCCTCGGGGATGCGGCCGACTTCTTCTCTGAGGTCATGTCGACGCCGGATAGGGCCGTACCGCAAGACCTGCTCAACAAAGCCGCCTGCGTCATTCTGGTGCCGGGGCTGAAGAAGGGCGCGTTCCTCATTGGCGCCAAGTATGGCCGCGGCTTCGCCGTGTGCCGCGGCGCCAGCGGCATGGGCTGGGGCCCGCCGGCCGCGGTTCGCGTGGAAGGCGGCGGCGTGGGCTTCCAGATTGGCGTCTCCTCCACCGACGTGCTGCTGCTGGTAATGAATGAGCGCGGCATGAAGCGCCTGACCACCAGCAAGTTCACTTTGGGCGGCGAGGCGACCGTGGCTGCCGGCCCGGTGGGCCGTGACGCCCAGGCCCAGACCGACGCCCTGATGACGGCCGAGATCCTCTCCTGGTCGCGTTCCCACGGCGTCTTCGCCGGAATTTCGCTCGACGGCGCCACCCTCCGCAACGATTTGGACGTAAACAAGGAGATGTACGGCCAGCCCTGGGATAACAAGCAGGTGCTGACCAGCGGGGCCAAGCCTCCGGCCGCCGCCTCCAAGCTGATCGCCGCGCTGAGCAAGTATTCGCCGCGCAAGACCAATTAGGCTTCCGCCGCCATGGCGGACACAGGCCGCCGGAGAGCGCGGGGATAGGTCCAAGAACGGCGCACCCAGCGCCGCGCGGTCAGACGCCAGGGGTCAGACTCTATAAGTGTCCGGCCGCCAGCTTTTCACCGATTTCTTGATGTCGTCTTCCGAAAGGCCTTCGGCGGCGGCCCTCTGCGCCAGCGCCACGAATTCCTCGTCCGCCGCGAAGCGCAGGCCGATCACCTGGCGCACCGTCAGCCGGGCGTCCAGCAGCTTGCCGGTCAGCACGTAGTGCCGCAGGTTTTCCTCGGCCCGGATGGCGCGGTCCTGCGCCTTCAGGGCGAACATCCTGGCCAGCAGCGCCAGCAACATCATGCAGAAGCTCAGCACACACAGCAGCGAGGCGCTATAAATGCGCGTGTGGTCGCCCCATGAGAGAACCAAGTTGGTGATGGAACCGCCGAAGGTCAGCAGCAGCACCGGCAACAGGAAGAAATGAAACGCGCCGACGGTCTGGCGGTGTTTGGCGTAGTTCTGCGTCTCCATTTGGGAAACTCCTCCAGAGCAGTTTAACCCGGGGCGGGGCACAAATCGCGCACAAACGGGCAGCGGCGGCAGCGCGCGCCTTCGTTGAGTGGAAACTCCAGCGTAGCCTGGGCGCGCTGGAAATCGCGGATGACTTGCTCCGGCGCGTCCAGCAGCGTGGGCGCCAAGTCCACTTCGATGACCGTGTTCGGCCGCAGGAAGTGCAGGCAGGCTCGACTGGGCGCGCGCCCGGCCACGCGCTCCACCGCCATGGCGTAGAGACGCAGTTGCAGCGCATAGTCGCCGGCGCGTCCGGCGGCTTCGGAGCGGCTGACGTCGTCGGTCTTGTAATCCACAATTACCAGTTCCCCGCCCTCCTCAAACCACAGGTCCACTTGACCGCGAATCACCAGGTCGTCCACGGCGAGGAAGAAATCGAACTCGCGCTCGGCGCGGCCGGCCTGGGCGGCGCGGCGGCCCAACGGGCTCTGCTGGAAAACCCGCGCCAGGCGCAAGGCTTCCGGATCGGCATCCGGTGGAGCTTCGCCGGCCAGAGCGGCGTGAACCTGCGAGCCCAGTTCCGCAGCCGTCATGCCGCCGGCCCGGCCGCTGCGGGGGCTGCCGGAAAAGCCCAGGTAATGGCCCAGAAAATAGGCGCGCGGGCACTTGGCGAATTCGGTGAGCGCCGTAACCGTGGCGTTGGCATCCTGCTGCAGACCTTGCGCGCCCAACAGCGCGGGCCGCGGAGGCACGGCCAGCACGCCCGCGGAAGCCCCGCGGCTGTCCGGTTCCGCGGCGGCGCCCGCGAAGCGGGCAACGGCCGGCGCGTCGCTCACGCCGGACGCCAGGCGCAGCCGCCATGGCTCGCCCTCGCGCGTCTCCAGCGTGAGGATTTCGTCGCGGGGTTCGGCCGCGTCAAACCCCAGCGCCTGGCAGACATCCTCGGCCCAGTT
>DATKOS010000227.1:0-25433 GCA_035524535.1 Bryobacteraceae bacterium | reverse complement strand
GGTTTTCTTCCGCCCCAAGACGGTGGCGGTCATCGGCGCGACCGAAACGCCCAACAGCGTCGGACGAACGCTGCTGTGGAACCTGGTGACCAGCCCGTTCGGCGGCACCGTTTACCCCGTCAACCCAAAGCGCCCGAGCGTGCTCGGCGTGAAGGCCTACAAGTCGATCTCGGAGATTCCCGAGGACGTGGACCTGGCCGTGGTAGTGACGCCGCCGCCTTCGATTCCGGGCATCATCCGGGAGTGCGGCGAGAACGGCGTGCGCGGCGCGGTGGTCATTTCGGCCGGGTTCAAAGAGATCGGACCGGAAGGCGCGGCGCTGGAGCGCAAGCTGTTGGAAGAGGCGCAGGAGGCCAACATTCGGATTATCGGGCCGAACTGCCTGGGCGTGATGAGCCCGCTTTCAGGGCTGAACGCGACGTTCGCGACGACGATCGCGCGGCCGGGTTCGGTGGGCTTCATCAGCCAGAGCGGCGCGCTGTGCACGGCGGTGCTGGACTGGAGCCTGAAGGAGATGGTAGGCTTCAGCGCGTTCGTTTCGGTTGGATCGATGGTGGACGTGGGCTGGGGCGACCTGATTTACCACCTGGGCAACGATCCGAAGACCAAGTCGATTGTCATCTACATGGAGACCATCGGCAACGCGCGGTCGTTTCTTTCGGCGGCGCGGGAAGTGGCGCTGTACAAGCCGATCATTGTGATTAAGCCGGGGCGTTCGGCGGCGGCGGCCAAGGCGGCGGCGTCACACACGGGTTCGCTGACGGGCAGCGACGAGGTTCTGGAAGCGGCTTTCCGGCGCAGCGGCGTGCTGCGGGTCAACAACATCGCGGACCTCTTCTATATGGCGGAAGTACTGGCCAAGCAGCCGAGCCCAAAGGGGCCGCGCCTGACCATCGTGACCAACGCCGGAGGACCGGGCGTGCTGGCGACGGATGCTCTGATCATGGGCGGCGGCGAACTGGCCGACCTGAGTCCGGAGACCATGGAAGCCTACAACGCGGTGCTGCCGACGACGTGGAGCCACAACAACCCGGTGGACATCATCGGAGACGCGTCGCCGGAGCGGTATGCCAAGGCGCTGGAGATTGCCTCCAACGACCCGAACAGCGACGGCATGCTGGTGATTCTGACGCCGCAGGCGATGACCGACCCGACGCGCATCGCCGAGCAGTTGAAGCCGCTTGCCAAGCAGGAAGGCAAGCCCGTGATCGCGAGCTGGATGGGCGGCGTGGACGTGGCGGCGGGCGAGGAGATTCTCAACCGCGCCAACATTCCGACGTTCCCGTATCCCGATACGGCGGCGCGCGCGTTCAACTACATGTGGCAGTACAGCTACAACCTGCGCTCGCTGTATGAAACGCCGTCGCTGGGCGAGGATTCGGCGGACTGGGCGCCGAACCGCGAACTGGTGGAGCAGATCATCGCGAAATCGCGCGGCGAAGGCCGGACGATTCTGACCGAGTTCGAATCCAAGGAAGTGCTGGCGGCGTACGGCATCCCGGTGGCAAGAACGGTGATTGCGGCGGATTCGGCGGCGGCGGTGAAGGCTGCCGAGAGCATGGGCTATCCGGTGGTTCTGAAGATCTATTCGGAGACCATCACGCACAAGACGGATGTGGGCGGCGTGCAGTTGAACCTGGGCAGCGCGGAGGCCGTGACGCGCGCGTTCGAGGCCATCCAGAAATCGGTGGCGGAGAAGGTGGGCGCGCAGCATTTCCAGGGCGTCACGGTGCAGCCGATGATCAAGCTGAAGGACGCCTACGAGCTGATTATCGGCGCGAGCATCGATCCGCAATTCGGGCCGGTGCTGCTGTTCGGAACGGGCGGGCAGCTTGTGGAGGTGTTCAAGGACCGCTCGCTGGCGCTGCCGCCGCTGAACTCCACGCTGGCGCGGCGCATGATGGAGCAGACCAAAATTTACAAAGCCCTGAAGGGCGTGCGCGGGCGAAAGCCGGTGGATATGGCGGCGCTGGAGACGCTCATGGTGCGCTTCAGCTCGCTGGCCGCGGAGCAGCGGTGGATCAAGGAGATCGACATCAATCCGCTGCTGGCGTCGCCGGACGGCCTGATTGCGCTCGATGCGCGCGTGGTGGTGTTCGGGCCGGAAGTGAAGGAATCGGACATTCCGAAGACCGCGATTCGCGCGTATCCGAGCCGCTACATCGCCAAGTGGACCATGAAAGACGGCACGCCGGTATGCATTCGGCCGATCCGGCCGGAAGATGAGCCGACCATGGTGAAATTCCATGAGACGCTTTCCGAGCGGAGCGTGTACCTGCGGTACTTCCACCTGATGAACCTGGAGCAGCGCATCACGCACGAACGGCTGACGCGGATCTGCTTCATCGATTACGACCGTGAAATGGCGCTAGTGGCGGAGCGGCGCAATCCGGAGACCGGGGACGCCGAGATTCTGGCGGTTGGCCGCATGACCAAGGTGCACGGGACCAACGACGGCGAAGTGGCCGTGCTGGTGAGCGACACGTGGCAGGGCCGGGGCCTGGGCAAGGAACTGCTGTCGCGGCTTATGGTGGTGGGCGCGGATGAGAAGCTGAGCAAGCTGACGGCGGACATCCTGCCCGACAACCGCGACGTGATGCGCATCTGCGAAAAGCTGGGCTTCACGCTGAAGCACTCGCTGGAAGACGAAGTGGTGCACGCGGAGTTCAAGCTGTAGGTGGCAGTGGTTCACCGCCGGGGCGCGGGGACGCGGAGAGAGAAGGAGCAAGAAGCTCCGTTCGCGTCCGCGCGCTTTGGCGGTGAGAGCGCTCGCCGGCTTGGTCCGGTTTGCCCGCGGGGCGTGGAGGAGGCGCTGGAAGGCCCGCAGAATGGCCTTGGCGCGGCTTCTCCGGACCCGCGCGGCGAACGTTTTTCCCTTTACTCCAGCCTCTTGCGGAAGTCTTGGAACTCGCGCCGGAGGTCTTCCAGGGCGGCTTCCAGGGCGGCGATTCTTTCGCGGTCCGAGGGGCCTTTCTCGGCGGATGAGGCCGCGGCGGCGGCTTCCATTCCCGCCGGTTCGCCGGAGAGCAGGTGCATCCAGCGGGGTTCCTTCATTCCCGGCTGGCGCGGGAATTGCTTGGCGTAGCCGGATTCGGCCAGGTGATTCAGCGTGGTGTCCACGGCTTCCAGATCGTCGAAGGCATAGAGGCGCTCGGTGCGCGCGCGCAATTCTCCGGCTGTCTGCGGGCCGCGCAGCATGAGTACGCAAAGCAGGGCGGCCTCACGGCGCCCCAGGTTGAATTTTTCGGTGAAGCGCTGCGCGTGCTTGGGCACGCGGCTATCGCCGCCGGTGATGCGCACGGAGAAGCCTTGCGCGCGGAGGCCGGCCAGGGCTTCCTCCACGGTGCTCTCATCGTAGTTCACAACCGGTTCGCGATTGGATTTCTGGTTGCAGCCGTTGACCAGGGCGTGCAGCGACAGCGGATAGTAGTCGGGGGTCGCGATCTCTTTTTCAAGGAGGCAGCCAAGCACGCGAGCCTCGGCGGCGTTCAGTTGCCAGTCCATCCTTACAGTCTACGTTGTTCGCGCGGGAGTTTCGGGTGGATTGTTGTCAGGGGTTGCGGCCGAGTGACGGCGGCGCGCGCGGCGATGAGGGGCGGCGCGGTGGGTGGGGCGGGTTTGCGCGGCGAGGGAGCGGACTGGGGGGTGACGGGGATCACATGGGGCAAAAGAAAATTGACGATTGCTCTTGACGTGACCATTTAGTCACGTTACTATTGACTCACGTCCAAGGAGGGACTTAACCATCATGAAGCTGGAAGATTTGACGCTGGACCTCACGCAGAGCATCGACGTGAAGGCCGACATTGGGGATGTGTTTCGGAGCGTGGTGCACCGGCTGGGCGAGGGGAGCACGAACGCGCAAGGCGAATCGATGCAGATGACGATTGAGCAGTGGGCCGGAGGCCGCTGGTTCCGCGACCGCGGCAACGGGATCGGCCACTTGTGGGGGCACGTGCAGGTGATCAAGCCGCCCACGCTGCTGGAGCTGAGCGGACCGATGTTCATGTCCTACCCGGCGCTGAACCACGTGGAAGTGAAGCTGGAGCAGCGGTCCGGAGGGACGCACGTGGATCTGCGCCACCGCGCCATCGGGTTCATCGACCCGGCGCACCGGCAGGGCGTGACCACCGGATGGGGGCAGATTCTGGCGAGCATCGCCGCGGACTGCTCGCAGGCTTCCAGCGCCGCGCGAGCCTAAATGCCGGAAGACGACTTAGACGGCGTTTGGAAGGCCTTGTCGGACGGCACCCGCCGTTCGATTCTGGACCTTCTGCGCCAGGGCCCGCGCAGCACCACGGAACTTGTGGAAGCGCTGCCGCACCTGAGCCGCTTCGGCGTGATGAAGCACATCGAGGTGCTGCGGGCGGCGGGCCTGATCCACACGCGCGATGAGCGGCGGCAGCGGATTAACTCGCTCAACGTTGTGCCCATCCGGGCGATTTACGAGCGATGGGTAGGGCGGTTCGAAGAGTTGTGGTCGAGCCACCTGCTTCGCATCAAAGACGACGCGGAAGCCAAAGGGCGGGCGGAAGCGCCAGCCAAAACGAAGCGGCCCTCACACCAGGGCTAATCCATAACCGGCGCGGAACCATACGGGATACGTGTGTCCGCGCGCAAGCGATCCAAGAGGAGAAGACGATGACGGCAACAGAAGTGTCTCACAAAGTAGTGTCTCGGGAAGAGTGGCTTCAGGCGCGCCTGGCGCACCTGGCGGCGGAGAAAGCGTTCACACGACGGCGCGACGAACTGAGCCGGCAGCGCCGCGAACTGCCATGGGAGAGAGTGGAGAAGAACTACGTGTTCCAGGGTCCGAACGGGCCGGCGGACATGGCGGACCTGTTCGCGGGCCATAGCCAGTTGGTGATCTACCACTTCATGCTCGGCCCCACTTGGGAGGAAGGTTGCAAGTCCTGTTCCTTTCTGGCGGACCACTTCGATGCGCCGCGCGTGCACCTGGCGCACCGGGACGTGGCCTTCGCGGCGGTCTCGCGCGCGCCCCTGCCGCGCATTCAGGCGTTCCAGAAGCGCATGGGCTGGCGATTCCCGTGGGTCTCGTCGTTCGAAAGCGAGTTCAACCGCGATTTTGGCGTTCAGTTCAGCAGGGAAGAACTCGCCGGCGAAGTGGATTATAACTACGGCAAGACGCGTTTCGGCTCGGAGGAAGCGCCGGGCTTGAGCGTGTTCTACAAGGACGCGGACGGCGAAATCTACCACACGTATTCCACCTACGCGCGCGGCCTGGACATGCTGGTGGGGACATACCACCTCCTGGATCTGGTTCCGAAGGGGCGGGATGAGGATGCGCTGGCGTTTTCGATGTCGTGGGTGCGGCACCACGATAAGTATGAGGACAACTACGTCCTGGATGCGGCTGCCGGTTACGAGAAGCCGCGCGAAACGGCGGCGTGCTGCGAGAGCGAAGGGGCGGCTGCATGAACGCGTGTTGTGGGAAGGGCGGGCGGCCGGCGGGCCGCCCGGTCCGCCGGATTTCGGGGACCGCTTCGGCCGTCCTGCCTGGAGCGGCGCTGCTGGCGCTGCCGAAGTGCCCGCTCTGCCTGGCGGCCTGGCTGACGCTCGCCACGGGGGCGAGCGTTTCCGCGGCAAGCGCGGCGTGGCTGCGCGGCGGCATGGTGGCGCTATGCGTGGCGGGGATGGGGCTGGCGGCGGCGCGACTGGTGAAGCGCGGCGCGCGGCGGGGATTCGGTTTAAGGACTGCCAACGCCGGGGGCGCCGCGTTGTACACTCGAAGAGACGGTTCCCAGGCGCGCCCGTAGCTCAGCTGGATAGAGCGGCTGGCTTCGAACCAGTAGGCCGGGGGTTCGAGTCCCTCCGGGCGCACTAGAAAACTCGATGAGTTCCTCTCGCGGCACGATTGACGAGTTTCTTGCTTTGAAACGGCTGGCGGTTGTGGGCGTTTCCCGCAACTCCAAGGACTTCACGCGGGCGCTGTTCCGCGAATTGCGCAAGCGCGGGTATGACGCGGTTCCGGTGAATCCCGGCGCCGCGGAGGTGGACGGCGTCGCCTGCTACCCGAACGTCGCGGCGGTCACGCCGCCGCCCGAAGGCGCTCTGCTGTTGACCAAGCCGGGGGTCACGGAGACCGCTGTGCGGGATTGCGCCGCCGCCGGCGTGCCCATGGTATGGATGTACCGCGCCGTGGGGGCGGGGGCGGTGAGCGAGGAAGCCGTAGGGTATTGCCGGGCGAACGGCATCCGCGCCGTGGAGGGGGAATGTCCCTTCATGTTTTTCCCGCACACGCCGCTTGTACCGCACGGACTGCACGGCTGCTGGCGGAAACTGCGCGGGACGTATCCGAGGCAGGCATAGAAGCGGCGAATCCCGGAACGTCCCGCACCCTCCTATCCGCGCGGCGGTTGCTTCCCGCCGGCTCCATGCGCTGTGTTATGATCCTCAGACGGATG
The DNA here is from genome assembly GCA_035524535.1 of Bryobacteraceae bacterium. GTDB lineage: Bacteria > Acidobacteriota > Terriglobia > Bryobacterales > Bryobacteraceae > BOG-224. The sequence goes on along the minus strand of DATKOS010000227.1, from coordinate 19,008 downwards.
GGCGGATACGGTAATTTCGGACTATCAGGTCCTTAAATAAATGCCACGCGCGATCGCGCCGGGTTCCAGCGGGCGGCGTCTGGCGGAACCGGGGTGGCGATGCCTCCCTGACTCGGGAAGTCGAAGATGTTGACCGGAGGGGCCTGGTTTCCTCTCTCCGCGGACGCGACGGGAGGGCCTGGCGGCGCCGCAGTGGCGGACCTCATCCGGGAAGTGGAAGCGCTGGCAGGGATTGGCGTGTGGGAGTGGGACCTGGCGGGCGACGCCTTCGCGTACTCCGAACGGTGCGCGCGGCTGCACGGGCTCCCGGCGCGCCGGGGCGCGGTTTCCCGCGCCAGGCGGCACGCGGCGGCGCACCCGGAGGACCGCGCCAGGCTTCGGGAATTCGAGGAAGATCTGCGGCGCGGCCAGCCGAGGGAGGAAGTCGAGTTTCGCGTGGTGTGGCCGGACGGCAGCGTGCACCATCTGGTCCGCGGCGTGATGGCGCGGCGCCAAGGTGCGGGTGGGGCGGCGCGGCTCTCCGGCTTCGACCGGGACATGACTCCGGCGCGCGAGGCGGAGCGGGCGGCGCGCGAGGCGGAAGAGCGCTACGCCAGCCTCTTTCGGGCGATGAAGCAGGGCGTCTATCAGGTGAATGCGGAAGGGGTGATTGTTTCGGCGAATCCCGCGGCCGCCGCGTTTACCGGGCTGGAGATCGAGGAGATCAGCGGTCTGCGGCGGGTGGACCATCCGTGGCCGGAGTTTCGGGAGGACGGCAGTCCGCTGGCGCCGGAGGAATCGCCGGCGCTGATTGCGCTGCGGACGGGGAAGGAAGTGCGCAATGCTCTTATCCGTCTGCAAAACGCGCGGACGCGCGAGGACCGATGGATTTCGGTGGACAGCCTGCCTTTGTTCAGGCCCGGGGAAGCGCGGCCCTACGAGGTGTACAGCATCGCGCAGGACGTGACGGCTCTCAAGCTGGCGGAGACCGAGGCGCGGGCGCAAAAGGAGATCCTGCAGACCATCCTGGACCACATTCCGGTGTTTGTGGCCAAGCGCGGCGCGGATGGGCGTTTTCAGTTCGTCAACCGCGCGTTCCAGAAAGCCTTTGGGTGGGCGTTGTCGGATGGCAAGCACGAGGAGTTCTTCGCGCGCGTGGCGGCCACGCCGGAAATTCAACGGGCCATTCTGGAGCATGCGGGCGGCGCCGGCGGGGAATGGCGCGATCTTCCGGGGCGCCTTGAGGACGGGACGGTGCTGCACAGCGCGTGGCGAGTGGCGCGCCTGGCGGATGGATCGAATCTCGCGTTCGGGCTGGACCTGACGCCGCGAGTGGAAGCGGAGGAGCGGCTACGCGCCGAGCAGATGCGCTTCCGTCTGCTGGTGGAGCATAGCCATGAGGTGGTGGGCATTCTGGACGAGGCCGGCGTGGTTCAATACATGAGCCCTCCGGTGGTGTCCGTGATGGGGCGGCCGGCGAAGCGCGTGACGGGCGGCGGGGCGTTTCAGTTCGTCCACCCGGAGGACGTGGCGAGGGTCCGCGCGGCGCTGGAGCGTGTGCGGAGCAGCCCGGATGGCGCGGCGCGGGTGCAGTTCCGCTTCCGCCATGCGGATGGTTCGTGGCGCCACGCGGAGAGCATGGCCACGAATGCGCTGCACGTGGAGGGCTTGAACGGGATCATCGTCAATTTCCGCGACATTACGCCGCAGAAAGACTTCGAGCGGCAGTTGAGCGCCTCGCGGGACCAGTTGCGAAACCTAGCGGCGCGCATTGAGGCTGCGCGCGAGCAGGAGCGCATCCGCATGGCGCGGGAGATTCATGACGAACTCGGCCAGATGCTCTCCGCGCTGAAACTGGATCTGGAAGCGTTGCCGCTGAAATACCGGCCGGAGGGCGCGGCGGCGCGGAAGGGGTTCGCGGGGCGCATTGCCGGGCTGGGGCGCCAAATCGCGGCTACCATCGATACGGTGCGCCGCATCTCCGCCGAATTGCGGCCGGGCGTGCTGGACCATTTGGGGCTGGCCGCGGCGCTGCGCTGGCAAGTGGACGAGTTCACGGGACGCACGGGCATTCGCTGCCGCTGCCGGGGACTTGCGGAACATCTCTCCCTGGCGGCGGCGGAGGCCACGACCGTATTCCGAATCTTCCAGGAGATTCTCACGAACATTTTGCGCCACGCGGCGGCCACGGCCGTCACGGTGGACCTGGTTCTGAAGCCTGGGTGGCTCACGCTGCGGGTGGCGGATAACGGCAAGGGAATCGACCCGGCTCGCATTTCCGATCCGCACTCGCTGGGGCTGCTTGGGATGAGGGAACGCGCACTGACCGCCGGCGGGGAGGTCCGCTTCGCCGGGCGGCGAGGAGGGGGAACGGTTGTGGCGCTCCGACTTCCCAGAGGCGCGGCGGCGGGAGAACCTAGGGGGTTGTCCCGAGGGCCCGGAAAGAGAAAGGCAAAGGCGGCGGCGCCGCGCATTCTGCTCGCGGATGACCACGAGATCTTCCGCAAGGGACTTAGGGCATTTCTGGAGCAGACATGGCCGGACGCCGTATTCGGGGACGCAGCGAGCGCCGCGGAAGCGGTGGAAGCGGCACGCCAGAACAAATGGGACCTACTTATACTTGACCTATCTCTACCCGATAAGTCCGGAATGGCGGTTGTCAGGGAAATTACGGAGTTGCCGGAATCTACTCCGATTCTGGTGTTGAGCATGCACGCGGGCCGTGACTGGGCGCGCCAGGCGCGCCGAATGGGGGCTGCGGGGTATGTGAACAAGTCAGCGCCGCCGGCTCGGATTCGGGCGGCGGTGGCGGCGGTTCTAGCTGGAAGGACCTATGAACCGTCTTAAGGCGACTGTAGGACTATTCCTACGGTGTGTGCGTTGACACGCGCCGCGAATGGCCACAAACTTGTTGGAGAATATCCTGACCGGCGGATACGCGCGCGGTTGTCAACCGCGGCCGCATATTCCTCCGCGGTCTTTTCCCACATGCCATCAGCGCTTATTGTCGATGACCACATGGTTGTCCGCCGCGGACTGAGACACACCCTTGCGGGAGAGCTGCGCGGGATGGTGTTCGGAGAGGCGCGGAACGGCGATGAGGCTTTGCGCGCGGTGGCGCAGCGGGCGTGGGACATTGTGATTCTGGATATCGGAGTGCCGGGGCGCGACGGATTTACGATTCTGCAAGAGGTGCTCCGGCATCGACCTGACGGCAAGGTGCTGATGCTCAGCGTGCACGCGGAAGCGGCCTACGCGGCGCGGGCGATGCGCCTGGGGGCCAGGGGCTACATCTCCAAGAGCGCCTCGCTTGCGCAGTTGGTAAAGGCGGTCCGGACGGTGCTGGGCGGGGAGAAGTATTTCAGCAAACTGGCGGCCGCCGTTTCCCGCAGGAACGGCGACGGAGGCGCCGCCGACAAGCCACTCTCCGTGCGGGAGCGCCAGGTGCTGCTGGCGATGGGCGCGGGGAAGAGCGTAGGGGAAATTGCGGGTGAGCTGGGATTGAACATCCGTACGGTAAGCACCTACAAGAGAAGAACACTGAACAAGCTCCAATTGGACTCGACCGCATCCCTGATCCGGTATATCATCGATCACGATTTGTCTTGAGCGCGAGGCCCGGGACAAGGTGATCGCTTCCGATTCAAGTTGTGACTCCCGCGTAACCGTTTTCCGTCAGATTAGTCCTACAACCTTAGGCACATTTTTTTCCTAGCTGACCTTGGTCTCTTTTGCGGCGCCGCCGCGAGGCTGCGCGAGAGTGAGGGATCTGTAGGGGCTGCGCGAGTCAGCCGGCCGAAATCCGGTGACGCGCGGCCCGGTCATGGGACCCCCAGTACCTAAATCGCCTTGAACGGTCTTTCAAACACCGCTAGTATAGGGCCCTGAAGTCCCAAAAAGTGGTACTTGGGCACTAGTTATTCCGGTGTTGGAAGCCGCGTGAGAATCAACGTCGCCCTCTTTTCGGTTGACGAAGAACTTGCCAAGTTCTGCAGCGAGGTTCTGTCCGAAGTTTTCGGTCCGGAATCGGCGCTGGTAACCCGAACGCCGGGAGAGGCGTTTACCGGAGAAGAACTCTGCATCTGGGATTACGCGCCCGGCGAAGGCGGCGTTCCGCGGGACCTGGATGCGGCGGACTTGCGGAAACACCTGTTCCTCCTTTACCGCAAGCACCTGCCCGCGCTGCGGGAACACCTGGGCACGCCGGATCTCAACGTTCTGCTGAAGCCGATTACGCGCGCCACGTTGCGGGCGTTCCTGAGCGGGGCCGCGCGGCGCGGCGATGAAGCAGGCGCGGGCTCCGGAGCATCCGCCGCGGCGCTTCGGGTGGAGCGCGACGAGATGCTGCAGGTGCTGATTCAGGCCAACCTGAAGCTTCAGGAATACGACCAGGAGCGCAACAACTTCCTGGCGCGCTCGGTTCACGATTTCCGGGCTCCTCTGACGGCCATCACGGGCTATTGCGGACTGCTGCTGGAGGAGGAACTGGGCGCCCTGACGCCGGAGCAAGTAGAGATCCTGAGGCGCATGCAGCACAGCGCCAAACGGCTGACGCGCCTGAGCAATGCGATGTTTCAACTGACCGTGCCGCACGGCGTGGAGGAGAGGCTGAACCTGGAGAAAGGCGACATCCGCGACTGCGTGTCCCAGGCCTTGTACGAAGTGGCTCTGCCGCTGGAGGACAAGCGCATCTCCGTGGCCGTGGATGTGGAACCGCCGGAGGACCTGCTGTTCGAACGAGCGCAGATGGAACAAACGCTGGTGAACTTGTTGGAAAACGCGTGCAAGTTTACCCCCCGGGCGGGGGCTATCGAAATTCGGGGATATCCCTATTTTTGGGAACGCCGAGTTGGGCGGGCGGCTCCTCTGGGGCGGTCCCGCGACCGGCGGGTAGCGCTGACGGAGTCTCCGAACGCCTTTCGGATCGATATTCGCGACTCCGGTCCGGGGATTCCTCCCTCGCACATCGAGAAGGTGTTTGAGGAATATGCCTCGTACGCCGGGGGGCAGGACCGTTCGGGCGGCGGCCTGGGTTTGGCGATTTGCCGGATGATTCTGCAGCGTCACCGCGGACGGGTGTGGGCGGAGAGCGATCCCGCCGGCGGGGTGTTCTCATTTGTACTTCCGCTGCGCCAGGACGTTGCCGAAGGCTCGGCGCGGATGAAGGCGCGGGAAAAGGCGGACCGGGCAAGCGTGGTGGAGAACTAATGCCAGTTGCAAAGAATGGCCGGACAGTTTTGCTGGCCGAAGACGATCTGGAAGTGCGCGGCTACCTAGAAACGGCGCTCAAGTGCCAGGGGTATTCGGTAACCGTCGCGCAGGATGGCGAGGAGGCGCTGGCGTGCTTCCTTGGCAGCCCATCGCCGATTTCCGCCGTCGTATTGGACGTGATCATGCCGCGCATGGACGGGATCGACGCGCTGAAGGAGATTCGGCGCTTCAACCGCAGCACGCCGGTGATCATGATTTCCGGTTCCTCCTCCGCATTGAACGTGGTGGAGGCGATGAAGAACGGCGCCAGCAATTTCCTCTCGAAACCGATCGACCCGGGGGATTTGCGGAACGCGCTGAAAGAGGCGCTGGGGAACGGCATGCTGGGGCCGCCGGCGAACGGAGAGCAAGCCGCGCCGCCGAAGAAGCAGGTATTTTTCGGGACCTCGCCGCAAATGGCGGAACTGCAGAACCTGGCCGGACAGATCGGGTGGTCCGAGGCGCCGGTGCTGATACATGGCGAGACCGGGGTAGGCAAGGAAGTGCTGGCGCGGGACCTGCACTCGCGGTCGCCGCGAGCCAAGAAGCCCCTGCTGAAGCTCAACTGCGCGGCGCTTCCCTCCGAACTGGTGGAGAGCGAGCTTTTCGGCTATGAGCGCGGCGCGTTCACCGGGGCGTTCCAGAAGAAGCCGGGAATGTTCGAGCTCGCCGACGGCGGCACGATCCTTCTCGACGAGATCGGCGACATGGATTTCAAGCTCCAGGCCAAACTGCTGCAGGTGCTGCAGGACCAGGAGTTCCAGCGGCTGGGCGGGAAAGAGACGATCAAGGTGGATGTCCGCGTGATCGCGGCGACGCACCGGGATTTGGAAAGGGCGATCTCGGAGAACACGTTCCGTGAAGACCTCTACTACCGCATCAGCGTGATCACGGTGCGGGTGCCACCGCTGCGCGAGCGGCGGGAGGACATTCTGGCGATGGCGGATTTCCTGGTGCGCAAGCACAGCGCGCCGGCTTCGCCGCCGCTGCCGATTCCGCCGTCGCTGAAGGCGGTGTTTCTCGAATATCCGTGGCCGGGCAACATCCGCGAGCTGGAAAACATGGTCCGCAAGCTTCTGGTGCTGCGCGACGCGCGGATTGTGGAGCAGGACCTGCGGCAGAAGCACGACCGCATCCTGGCCGGCAACGGGAAGCCGGTTCGCATCGGCCCGGTTCTGGAGCGGATTGAGGCGGCCGCCGCGCCGACGAACGGCACGCACCACAGCGAGCCCGAGGGCCCCGCTCCGGTGCTGGCGCGCGTGGCGCAGGAGAAGCGCGAGGCCGAGGAGAGCGCCATACTAGCGGCGCTACAGGCATCCAACTGGAACCGCCGGCGGGCCTCCGCGCTTTTGCAGATCGACTACAAGGCGCTGCTCTACAAGATGAAGCGGCTGGGAATCAAGAAAGAGAAAGCGCCCCTTGCTCCCATGAGCGGCGGGGGCGGCGAATCGCTTGAAGATTCCGAGCCGCTGCGGGATCGCAGGCTTCTGGCGATCCAGAAGTAAGCGGATTCGGCGCCGCCTACCTGGCGACGCCGTTGAATAGCTGCCGCGCCTTCTGCGCTTCCGGCAGGTTGGGATCCATTTTGAGCGCGCTCTCCAACGCCTGGCGCCCGCGTTTCGGATCGCCGGCCTTCAAGCATGCCATGGCCAGATGATACTGCCGGATGGCCGTGCCATCCTTGGCCACCGCGCTGCCCAGGTGAGTGACGGCGAGGGCGTACATTCCCCTCTGATAATAGGTCCAGCCCAGCGTATCGTCCACGGCCGGATTGTCGGGCGCGAGCTCCTTGGCCTCCTGGGCATAGCGGAGCGCTTCGTCGGCGTGGTTGTGCTCCGCGAGCAGGTAGGCGAGGCTGTTGAGCGCGCCGGTGTTCTTGGCATCGATGGCCAGGGCCTTCCGGTAGTGGTCGATGGCGGAATCGGTCTTGCCATCGGCGAGTTCCAACTCGGCCCAGAGCATTTCGCCGGGCAGGTTCTTGGGATGCGCCGCCATCAACGCGCTCACGCGCTTGCGGGCGTCGTCGCGCTTGCCATCCATGGCGTCGAGCTGAGCCAGGGCGACCTGCGGCCCCTCGAAGGAGGCGTTGGCGGCCTTGGCGGCTTCAAACGCTTTGCGGGCGCCGGGCCGGTCTCCGTTGGTCATCAGGAGCTGCCCGAGGAACTGCTGCACGGGAGCGGAGGACGGGCGAGTGGCGGCGTATTCCTTGATTCGCGCCAACCCGGCCGGGGCCTGTTTTTGGAGGGAGTAGGCCTGGAGAATGAGGGTAAGGGAGCGCGTATCGTCGGGGCTGAGCTTCAATTCCTCTTCGGCCGAAGCCCGGGTTCCGGCGTAGTCCTTTTGGAGGAGCTTCAGCAGCCCGTCCTGAACCAGCGCGTCCGGCACTCTTGCGGCCTTCAAAACCGTATCGACACCCTTGCGCGCTTCGGCGTTCTGCCCGAGCGCCAGCAGCGCCCAGTTCCGTTCCACGATGATGGGAACGGCGCCCTTCTGCTCGTTGGGGGTCTGGTCCAGCAGCTCCAGGGCGGACTGAGCCCCATTGTTCGCCAATAGGGCTTGGGCCTGCTCCACCCGCGCGTAGAGATACTTGGGGTCCAGGCGCAACGCTTCGCCCAGTTCCTGGCGTTGGATGGAGGAGTCGCCGTGGGCTTGCTGCACCTTGGCGAGCAGATAGTGAGCCTCGGCCGAATTGGCGCGGAAGTGCAGCACCTGGTTGAGGTCGTTCTGGGCTTCGGTGAGTTTGCCGGCGTTCAAATAGATGCGGGCGCGCTGCAGGAGGGCGTCGGCGTCCAGGGCATTGCTCTTCAAGGCGGCGGTGAGAACATTCTCGGCATCGCCGACGCGATTGAGGGAGAGGTAGGTGCGCACCAGGTCGGTTCGCAAGGCGCGGTCTGACGGATCGTCCTTGGCCAGCTTCTGGAACTCGGCGAGAGCCTGTTCGCGTTTTCCGGTTTCGAAAAGATAGAGGGCGTGAACGGGCTTATACTGCTTGTCGGGCAAAGCGGATATCTGGCGATAAGTCTGTTCCGCCTGATCCGTTTGCCCGGCGCGAACCTGCATGGAAGCCAGAGCCAGGAGGGCCTGGCCGTTCTTGGGCTCGATTTGCAGGGCGTGGCGGAATTGCTGTTCCGCTTCGGCCGTCTTGTTCGTGGTCAGATAAAAGCCGCCCAAAGCGACGCTGGGCGCGGCCGAATTCGGAGCTTGAGCCACGGCCTGCTTGAGCGCCTCTTCGGCGCCGGCGATATCCTTGCGCGCCAGGCGGGCCTGAGCCAGAGCGATGGAGGACTGCAAGCTCGCCGGAGCCACCTTGAGCGCCTCCTCGAGATGCGCCTCCGCGCTTTCCGGTTTCCCCAGCCGGAGGTCGGTGATGCCTAGGACATCCAAGGCGTCCACGTTGTTGGGAGCCAGGTTCAGGACGTCCTGAGTTCGCTTCTGGGCTTCGGAGAGGTTCTCCTTATCGCGGCTGGTGGCCAGCAGTTCGGCCATCTTCAACTGCGCCTCGGTGTGATGGGGATTCAGTTCGGTGGCCTTCTTAAAGAACGAAAGGGCCGAGTTATAGTCCTTGCCGCCGAGATAGGCCATGCCTAGCTCATAGTAGGGCTCGGCGTCCCTGGGCTGCGCCTGCATGGCGGTTTTGAAGTGCAGGACGGCCGCGCCGTAGTTCTTCTCTTCCAGCGCCTTCTTGCCCTTATCCAGGTACTTGGCTTCCTTCGCCTTGGGAGACAGCGAACAGCCGTAAAGCATCACGAACGCGGCCGCGGCCGCGATAACGCTTTGTTTCCACCGCATCAGCTTCACCTTTCGTACAACCCATGCCGGGAAGCACGCATTCTTCCACTCGAACGCCCGGCGGCGTCCGGGACCACGCGCGGGGCGGGAAAGCGCCAATCCATCGCCGGCGATTTCCAGGAGCCGCCATCGCGCCGGAGCGCCGCATGGCGGCCGTGACGAAATTTTGGGAAATTCGCGTCCACACTTTGGGAAAGACCCGTCTAGGGAACCACGATGGTGTCGTCGGGCAGCAGCGTGACGTTTTGCTCCAGCCGCTGGCCCTTCACCACGGCCTTATAGTCGAAGGGCATCTTGGTTTGCTTTCCCTTTACATTTCGAAGCACGTATATCTTGGTCTTGCTGGCGAAATCCGCCAGGCCGCCCGCTTCATCCAGGGCCTGCAACACCGTCATGGGCCGAAGCAGAGCCAGGGGGCCTTCCTTCTTCACCTTTCCCAGCACGTAGATCCGGCGGCTATTGATTTCCTTGGTGACCACAGTGACCGTGGGGCCGTTGAGAATGTACTGGGAGAATTTATCCACCAGGATCTTGGTCAACTCCGTGGGCGTGAGGCCGGAGGCGGCTACCTCGCCGATGAGGGGAACCGTGATTTTGCCATCCGCCCTTACCTCAACGCCGCCGACGGAAGCCTCCGGTTCCTTCCACACCATGATCTCGAGCACGTCGCCGGCGCCGATTCGATAGCCTTCGGGCATCACAGGGTCCGCCGGCGCCGCGGATTGCGCCCGCGCCGCGACCCCCCATCCCGCCGCGAAGCCGATCAAAACAAAGGCCGCAAGCAGGCCGCGATATTTGGAGGCGTTTCCGAGCATCGGTCCCATGAAGGCATAACTGGCATTTTAGGGGCCACTAATCCGGAACGGGCCGGGTGATCCACGGACCGACGTTCGGGCCGTGAACCAGACAGTAGTCTTCGATGCGGCATCCCAAGCCGAGTTCCGAGCCGTCCACGGGCTGCTCCACGCGGACTACCTGGGCATGGCAACGGAGATAGGCCACATCCCGCGGGTCCCGGGAGATATGCGTGGGAATCACGATCTCACACTCGAATTGATCCCCGGTTTTCACGGGATGGTTGAGAAAGCAGAAGAACCCGTCGCTGCTGATGTCCCTGGTGCTGGAGCGGAGGGGATGGCCGGCGCCGTTGCATGCGAGGTAAATGGTCCAATGAAGCGGTACACGCCGGCTCCTGCGCCGCTCATTGCCCGCGAACCACTGTGCAGGGTCCAGCGAAGGCTCGGAAGCTGTCATTGTGCTCATTGGTCGGCTGTCACTTTGGCGCTGTGCACTTTACCTGCCAGAGATCGGGCGGCGAAATGGCGGCGGGGGAGAAGCGGTTGGAGCGCGCGGCCATGGCGCGTTCTCGCCTGTATTACTTTGTAACGTCGGGATATTCCCATCTGAATATGGCTATATGTCCGGTCTGTTGGGAGGAAAATCTGGCCGAGCGAGAATCCCACAGTTCAGGTACTTGATGCGGCATTGTGGGAAACGGCGTCGCGGAACTCTTCGGGCGCTGTGCAGGAAGCCCTGCCTTTTCAATAGCCTGAGCGCGGAACGGCAATGGGAATCCGGATTGCTGCCGTGTTGGTTCCCTGATTGAACAGTACTAGGCATCCGCCAAAAAAGGAGCTGTGTCGATGGGCCTCCGCTCGGAAAGGCGTATGGGACGGCGCTTTCCCCTGAAGATGGATGTCGTATATCGATTGACTCTGAGAGGGCAGGAAGGAATCCTGTCCGAAGGAACCAGCCAGACCGTTAACATCAGCCATTCCGGAGTCCTGTTGGACATGGAGAGGCCCTTTCCTCCAGGCGTGGCCGCGGAGTTGATGGTCAAATGGCCGGTGGCCGCCGAAGAGGTAACTCCCTTACAGCTCCACTTGCTCGGGTCAGTGGTGAGGGTCGATCAGCGCGGAACCGCGGTGAAGGTGTCGCGCCACGACTTCGAACGATGGCAGGGCGGATTCGCTCCCGCGGCGGCGCCGGAGAAGCCCGTCCCGGAATCCGCGAGCGCCTGACGCGCTGAGTGGGAGGCGGGCGGGGGTTGCGCGGCTACGTGTTTGCTTGCGCGCTTCGCCGGGCGCGGGCGGCCTCTGGCCCGTGACATGCAACGAAACATGGCTCGGGGCTCTGTGCCATGCCTGCAAACCAACCACTCACCCTAGCCTCTCCAGCGAAAGCGTTAGCCGCCGCTCCTTGCCGGACGGGGGCGCATTTCCGCAGCGCCGCGTGCGCGGCGCTCTTGGCAGCGGCGGCGCTGCCTGCCTTGGCGCAACAATACGGCGGCCCGGCGATCCTGTCGCGCGGGGATGCGCCCGCCGCGATGGCTTCCGCGCAGATCGCGTTTCGGCCGTTTGTCAATCTGGCGGGGACCTACAGCGCCGGCCTTTCCGGGCTCGATTACGGGACCCAGGCGGCCAGTGTGGGAGGCGTGTCCTCCTTTGGCGGCTCCGGAACCGTGGGGCTCAGCGGCGTGCACAGTTGGGAGCATACTCAATTGGGGTTGGACTACCTGGGGTCCTACTCGCACTATGCGAACCCGAATGTCCAGACCACGGGGTACCGCAACCAGTCCGTGCTGTTCAGCGTGACGCATCGCTTCTCCGAGCACGCGACGTTTGCGCTGCGCGAGAACGCCGGGGTCTACTCGCAACCCACGGCGTCACCGGGTCTGCCGCAGACCGCCGGGTTCGACCCCGCGGCAACCTACAACCCCACGACGGACTTCTACGACAACCGCACTACGTTCGCGAGCACGATCGCCAACCTGGTTTACCAGCGAAGCATGCGCCTCTCCTTCAACTTGGGCGGGCATTTCAACTTGACGGACCGGCAGTTGGTGGCGCTCTACTCGGTGACCGGCGAAGGCGCCAACGGCGATGTGCAGTATCGCTTGAGCGAGCGCTCCACCGTGGGCGCGGTCTACACGTACATGCACTTCGTGTATCACGGGACGTTCAACGCCACGGACATCCACACCGCGGCGGGCAGCTACGCGATACGCTTCACGCCGTCGCTGGAATTGACGGGCTTCGGCGGCATCTCCCGAACGGAGTTCAAGTTTTTGCAGACCGTGCCCATCGACCCGGTGGTGGCCGCACTGATCGGATTACGGAGCGGCGTGGTGATCCACCACGGCATCGTCATGCATCCGGATTACAACGTGCGGCTGTCGCAGAACTTCGAGCACGGCGTGGCGTATATTTCGAATAGCTTCTCCATCACGCCGGGGAACGGGTTGTTTCTCACCTCGACGGCGCAGAACACCATGGCGGGATACAGCTACACCGCGCACCGGTACTGGAGCTTCGGAATCACGGCCGGATACATGAAGGCGAGCTCTCTTTCCAACGTGGTGGGAGACTACGCCGACGCCAACGGCAGCGTCTCGGCGTCGCGCCAGATCGGCCGCGCGACGCACGTCACGCTGGCGTTCAACGGCATGAAGTACCAAAGCTCGACCTTCAGCGGCTACAACCGGCTCACATACTTCGCGAGCCTGGGGCTCTCCTTCGCGCCGGGCGACGTGCCGCTGCGCATCTGGTAGAGCCGGGCGGCGCTACTGGATGGCGATGGTGGTGATGTACTGCGTGTAGTTGTACGACGGGATGCTGCTCAGGCTGTTGGCGAACACCGTAAGAGGAACCTGCGTTCCGGGGGAGGCCAGCAGGGGGATCTTCACGTCGATCTGCCAGACGCCCACAAGCCCGGGCGCGAGCCCGGAGTAATAGATGTGGTCCACCGGCGTGCCGTCTCCGAAAGTCTCGGCGAAGTAAGGATCGTCCACGGAAACGCCGTTGAGCAGGACGACGGGCCGCAATGCCGTGGGAATGGGCCCCGTGGGCGCCGAACCATCCGCCGGCGCGCCGGATACGAAGCCCTCGCCGGTGCCGAAGATCTCGACCCAAGTGCCGCGCAAGGCGGGATGAGCCGAGCCGTTCAGGGAACCGTCGTTGAAATTGATGACGGCTGCCTGGCGCAGGGTTCCGGTGGCGGTGGGCGGATTGAGGAAGAGGCCGGGAGAGGCGCTGTTCATAACCGCGACGCCGGCTCCATAAACTTGACCGGTGACGGCGTTGTCTACTTCCACATTCGCCAGGCCGCTGGTGGGCGCGCCCATGGGCACGTAGAAATTGATCTGCGTGGGAGAAGCCATGAAAAGCGGCGCCGGCACGCCCTGGAACAAGACTTCCAGATTGGCCAGGCTGGTGGGCAAGGGGAGCTGCGTGGCGGAGGTGGATGCGGCCGAACCGAACGGGACGCTGGAATTGGCCGGGAGCACGGTGGCGATCATACCCGGGGTGAGGGGCCAAGTGGTGAGGCCGTTGGCCATGTTCTGGGTAGTGAGGCCGGGATAATACAGGGCCACGCGATTGGCGGCGTCCACCGCCACCAGGGCGCCAAACTGATCCTGCGCCACGGCCATGACCAAGGTGGGGGCCTGAATCTGTCCGGTTGAGGACGGGCTGGATACCAGGAGATTGTAGGCCGGGTAGCGCTTGAAGATGCCGTTGCTGGTATCGGCCACCCAGATCTCACCGGTGGATGGATTGACGAAAATGCCTTCGGGAGTGCTGAAGCCAGTGAGCGCGATGGCCGCCGGCGCGCTGAAGGCGGGGAACTGCGGGTTGTCCAGGGAATCGTAGATCAAGACGCGATTGTTGCCGCTATCGGTGACGTATGGGCGGTCATTGGCGTCGATGGCCAGGTGATGCGGCGCGCTCATCTGGTAAACGGCGGAGCCGGAGGCGGCGGAGTTGAAGCCCGGCTGTCCCAAGAGCCAGGAGGCGGATTGCCCGTTGGTAAACACGCCATTCACGGGCTGAAACACCAGGACGCGATTCTGGACCTGATCGGACACGATGACGAGTCCGCTGGTGGCCAGGGCCACGCCATAGGGCGCCGCGAGCGTGCTAGCGGTGGGGTCCGTGGTGGTTAGAGGGGTGGTGAAGGAGGGCTGTCCGAGCACCAAATCGGCTTGCGGCTGGCCGGTCTGCGTGAAGGGGCTGGGGAACCGGAGCACGCGGCCGTTGCCGCGGTCGGCCACCCAGAGGTTTCCCTTGGAATCCACGGCCAAGCCGGTGGGGGAGCATAGGCTCGCTTTGGTGGGCTGCAGCGGATCGCCGGTAGGGTAGTTGCACGAGGCGGTTTGCCCGCCGGCCTGGCCGATGATCAAGTCGGCCGCGACGCCGGCGGTGACCTTGCGCAGATCCTTGAAAGCGAGAATGCGGTTGTTATAGGTGTCGGCCACGTAAAGATGGGGCGTGGCGCCGGTGGTATCGACGGCGATTCCGCTATCGGCGTGGAGGCCGGAGGAATCCCGCACGGTGAGCTGCAATTCCCGGCCCTCCACCAGATTCGGGGAATTCGCGGTGGCCAGATCCTGCCCCAGCCAGCGTGTGGCGGCCGAGGAGGCGTTGAAGGGCCCGGCAATCGCGAGCACGCGGTTATTGCCGGCGTCCGCCACATATAACTGGCCGTTGGCGTAGGCCGCGGCGAACGGCCTGTAGAACACGCTCGTGGAGGCAGCCGGAACGAACTGGCCCGAGGAACTCTCATGGTTTGGACCGACCGCTGTGAAATCGCCGCTCTGGCCCATCACATCAAGCGCTGAGGGAGAAGTGGCGGCGGGCCATTGTTCCAGCGGGAGGAAGAGCGTCACGCGGTTGTATCCGGAGTCCACTACGCCTACTTGCGAGCCCGTGAAGAAGATGCCCAGAGGCTGGTTCATGACGATGGCGTCGATCTGCGCCGGCGTGCTGGTGATGCCCGGCACGGCCTGAAACACTCCCATGATGTTCGAGGCGGACATGGCGCTGGTGAACGGGCCGGCGAACACGAGCACCCGGCTCAAGCTCTGAGGCTTGCTGGAGTCGTAGTCCGAAACGTAGAGACGGCCTTGCGGATCGAATGCGATGCCCGCCGGTATGGCGAATTGATTGGCGGTAAGGCCCACCCCGGCGAGATTGGGGTTGAGGTTTGTGCGCAGCGTGGTGAAATCCGCCTGCCCGAGTTCCAGGATGGCGGTGGGCGCGGTGGCGCCGCTCTTGGCGACATCCGCCGCCGCGAATTCCAGGACGCGCCGGTTGCCGGGGTCGGTCATCCACAGATTGCCGGTCGAATCGAACGCGATGCCGGCGACGAACCCAGAGAGTGAGACACCCTGGGCGGAGACCGCACCCGTGTAATTGGCGGTGCTCCCGGCCAGAGTGGTCTGGCCAATCACGAGGTCCGGAATATGGCTGCTGTTGGCGAATGGTTGAGGATAGCGCAGGACGCGATTGTTGCCGCTGTCGGCTACGTAAAGGTCGCCATGAACCGCGGCCAAGCCGGTGGGCGCATTGAGCCCCGACTGCAGGGGATTCCCTTGGCCGGGGGCATGCGCGGACTGCGCGGGGCCCTGGGCCCAGGTGGTGAAGAAATCGTTCTGGCCGATGACGATGTCGGCTTTTTGGCCGTTCGCGAAGCTCGAGGCGTCCTTCCAGCCGAGAACCCGATTGTTTCCGGTATCCGATACATAGATCGGATTCGGCGAAACCGAGGTATCCACGGCGATGCCCTCGGGCTGGTAGAGTTCCCGGCCTTCCACCAGATTGGGGTTCATAGAGTACAGCGAGTTCTGCTCGGGCAGCGGAGTTTGCGGGTGTCCGGCCGTGCGCGAGGGCAGGGGATTCAGGGTGATTTGCGCCCAAACGGGCGCGGCGATGAGGGCTAGAGCGAGGGCGAAAAAGATGCGGCGTATCATAAGGCTCACGGAATGCGCCGGGTGGCCGGGCATGAATGGGCCACCCGATGCCGATGCAATCGAAGCGGATCACATGCAATCCGTAGGCCACGCCGGACCGCCGGGGATCCTCTTCGCCTTTTGAATTCCGTTGAGCCGGACCCTGGATCTCAAGCGGAACCGGGCGCCGGCCACCTCTAGCGGCGGCTGCGGGAGCAGCGGCGCAGGGCGCCCGCGCTGGCCAGCAGCATGACTCCCGCCAGCAGGATGCTGGAGGGCTCGGGAACTTCGCCCACATAGAACGTGGCGCTTCCGGAGTATGTGGCTCCAGAAGAACCGGTGACGCTGTAGGTCCCGGTGTACCAATAGTCGCCGCCGGCTAGCGCCGCTGCGTCCAGGGCGGCCTGCTGATCCGCCGTGGTGCAAGTGTCGCAGTAGGCGTCATACGAGTTCCCGGAACCCACGTAGATAACCTGAACCACGGGCAGGCTGCCATCTTGGTAGTTGTCGTAGATGGTTCCGTCGGCGGCGATGCCGATGCGGATGGGCGAGTAATACCATGGCCCGGCGCCCCAACCCCAGTCAAGGCCGGCGTTGGGAGAGCTGACGCTGTTGAACGAGATGTCATCCAGCTCAAAGGTCTCGCCGCCGCTGGCCGAAATGTCGAAACCGAAGTGCATGCGGTTGCCGAGCTCGTTGGCGAAGGCAGCGCCGAACACAGAGCCTGGATCGGTCTGGCCGAGCCAGGAAGGGAAGCCGGTCACGATGGTTTGGCTGGGCGTGAAATGATTGGCCTGGGAATAGTAAGTGGGCGAATTGGGATCGCCGTAGGAGGTCAAGCCGTTTTCAATGGCGTAGATGGCGTTGGCGGTGTATCCGTCCCAACTGGGGGAGCCGAAGAAATTGGGCGCAAGGGAAGGGAGAACCGTGACCTGGATATCGGCATATGCCGCGGTCGCCGCAAATAGGCCTACCAAGAGCGTCGCAAATACCTTATTGGACATGCTTTTCACTCCTAGAATGCTGCGAAAGTTGGTGTATTGTTTTCCGGGGGCGGACGCCGCCGCCCCGCGCCACCAGCATGGATTCCAGGCCGTGACGGCTCTTATGACGGGGTGATCCTGAACGCAAACAGGCCGGAAGGAACTCCGGCGCGCAGACGCGCTCAACGTGCGCCGCCTGCGGCTTCCGGCACCGGGAAAGCCCGCACCTCAGGCGCCAAATCATTCTTTCAATAAGTTAGTTCATAGTTCGGTAAGGATATTTCCCCAGCATTCTCAAATTTTGTCAATTAGTCCCAAAATGTTGGTTGTGGCCGGCGCTGGAGCGGCGCGCGCATGACCGCCGCGGCTTGGCGTCCTGGCGGGAGCACGAGGCAACGCTGCACGGGGTGGAACGGCGCCGTAACTGCTCCTTGGCGGCCTAGCCTTGAAGCGAAACATTCTCCCCGTGCTTTGTGCGGCGACGTTGTGCGTCATCCTTACCCTTGGCCTGTGGCCGTTTCACGCTCCGAGAAATCGGGTGAGCTGGCTGGATGGGGCAAACGGATTGCGCTTCGAGGAACCTGGAACGGTGGTGAGCATGGGCGAGATCCCGCTTGCCCGGCCCTCCGACGATGGCTGTAGCGTCGAAATCTGGCTTCGGCCCGCGCGCGCGTCCGCCTCAGCCACGCTGCTGGCCTTCCATGATTCCGGCCAAGTGAAGCTGGCTCTGCACCAGTCTCTGACGGACTTGGCCGTGGAACGGGAGAGCGCCGGCAATCCGTTTCCCTGGCGCAGCCCGCTTCTTTATGCCAGCCGGGCGTTCGCAGAGGCGCGCCCGGTCTTCTTCAGCATCAGTTCCGGCGCGAACGGCACGGCGATCTACGTGGACGGGGTTCTCACCCGATCCTCTCCGAGCTTCTGGATTTCACCGCGCGATTGCGACGGACGCCTGACGCTGGGCGCCTCGCCGACGAACGGCAATGCATGGTCCGGCATTGTTAAGGGCCTGGCGATCTACCACCGCGAACTGACGGGCGCGCAGGCGCTCCGGCACTACCAGACTTGGGCGGCGGAAGGCTTTCCCGTTTTGGCCGATGGCGAGACGTGCGCCGCTCTTTATCTGTTCTCAGAGCGTGCGGGCGCCGTGGCACACAACCGCGCCGGGGAGCGCGGGGACTTGCTGATTCCGGAACGATACCAGGTAGAGGACCAAGCGCTTCTGACGCCTTTCTGGAGGGAGTTTCGGCCGTCCTGGAGCTACGTGCTCGATCTGGTCAAGAACGTGGTAGGATTCGTGCCGCTGGGCTTCGTCTTTTGCGCTTGGCTTCGGAGGACGCTATCTTCGAGCCGCGCGGCTTGGGTCACCACGATTCTGGGGATGCTGGTGAGCGTCACGATTGAGGTTCTGCAGGCGTACTTGCCGACGCGGCAATCCGGGATGACCGACATCCTGACTAACACCTTGGGAACCTGGCTGGGGGTAGTGGCTTGGCGGCGCGCGCCGCGCGTTCTCCGATGGGGATTGTGAGGACGGCGTCTCACTCTTGCCGGCGGGACGTACGAGGGTGCAGCCGTGATGCGGCGTGGTTGGGCGAGCGTCCCAGTAAACAAAGGGCCCTCCGCTAACGGAAGGCCCTTGTCTTGGGTGTGGACTGCCAGTGAAACTCTGCTTCTTGGATGACCCTACTTACCTGGCGCCGTTGCGAGGCGCCGGCGGAAAAAGAGGCCGCCACAGAGCAAAACAAAGAACTCAAACGCCAAGAGCGCCGGGGACGGAGCTTCGGGAACCAAGCCGAAAAACTCCTGGGCTCCGGGCGGGTAACCGACGCCCGGGGGGATCACTTGACCGGCGTTGGGGCCGCCCGCCGGATAGACGGGCGTATAGATCACGATATTACCAAGCTCGCCGAGATTGGTGCTGGCGTACGGCGTGCCGGCCAGATTGGTGAGGCTTCCATGCGCCCACTGCAGCGCGTCTGTCAGGTCGGTGGCGATGTTGCCGATGTCCGAGGAACTGAGAGATGAGGAATACCCCTTGTAGGCGATCGGGTCGAAGATCTGCCAGATGGCGTAGGAGTAGTCCCCATTGCCGGATCCGGCCGTTGGGTTTTCCAGCATCTGAAGGGCGATCAATGCGGCGGCGTCGTACATTTCGGCAAGCGTATAGGCGGGCGAACTCGGAGTTGCCGTGCTGGGAGAGGTGGGGATATCCACGCCCGCTAAGGTGAACTTCGCCGCGCCGCCTTCGGCGTCAGACAGGGTATTCACCTTGGCAGTCCA
>DATKOS010000226.1:0-13345 GCA_035524535.1 Bryobacteraceae bacterium | reverse complement strand
GCACGCCGATGTACCGCTGGTTGGCCTCGCGGTAAATAAAGGACGCGCCGCTATCCACCTTGATCTCGCAAAACTGGCTCAACGGCAGGTACTGGCCATCCGGCGTGGCGATGAGCAGGTTGCGTATGGCGTTCTCGTCGTTTCGGAACGGCTGCTGCATGCGCACCACGAGATCGAACTGGCGCTCGCCCTGGATCACCTGCGTGGCCGCCTGGCCGCCCATGGCCGTTTCGATCAGCGTGTTTACGTCGCCCACGTTCAGCCCGTAGCGCGCCAGTTTCTCCCGGTCCGGCGTGATGGTCAGGCTCGGCTGGCCGAGCTCGCGCACCACGGTGATTTCGGTGATGCCGGGCGTGTGCTGCAAGATCTCGCGCACCTGCCCGGCCTTCTCTTCGAGCGTGTGCAGATCGGGGCCGAAGATCTTCACGGCGAGGGCGCTCTTCAAACCGGTCTCGGCTTCATCCACCGCGTCCTCGGCGGGTTGCGTGTAATTGAAGATGATGCCCGGAAACGTCGCGAGCTTTTTCTGGATGGCCTCAATCAACGCCGGCTTGGTGCGGATCTCTCCGCCCCAGGCCTTGTCGTTGTAGGGCTTGAGGCCCACGTAGAACTCGTTGTTGAAGAAGCCCGTGGGATCCGTGCCATCGTCCGGCCGGCCGAGTTCGTTGGCCACGGTCGTAACCTGCGGGAAGCTCGCGAGAATGTTGCGAATCTCCGGCGAGAGCCTGGAAGCTTCGTCGAAGGAGATGGTGTAGGGCGTGGTGGCGCGAACCCATAGCGCGCCCTCATCCAGGTGCGGCATGAACTCGCCGCCGATGAAGGGAATGAGCAGCAGCGAGCTTCCGAAGACCGCCAGCGCCAGCGCGACCGTAACGGAACGGTGGTTCAGGCACCAGCCCAGCACGGCGCCATACCGGTCCTTCACCCACTCGAAGATTCTGACCTCTGGCTCGTGCACGTGCTTTCTGAGGAAGAAGGCGCACAGTACCGGCAGCACCGTGAGCGCGCAAAGCAGCGCTCCGAGCAGCGCGAAGGACATGGTGTCCGCCATGGGCGAGAAGAGTCGTCCGGACGGACCGGTTAGAGCATAAATCGGCAGGTATCCGGCGATGATCACCGCGATGGCGTAGAAGATGGGCCGCTCCACGTCGCCGGCGGCGGCGCGGATCACGTCGAGGAGGTTGTATTCGGTTCCGTAGCGGTCCGCCAGCTCGCGGAAGATGTTCTCCACCATCACCACGGAGCCGTCCACGATGATGCCGAAATCGATGGCGCCGATGGACAGCAGATTGGCGGGAATGTGGCGCCAATCGAGGCAGATGAACGAGAAGAGCAGGGCGAACGGGATGGTAACGGCCACGATGAGCGCCGTGCGGGCGCTGAACAGGAACAAGCCCAGGATCACGAGAACCAGCAGCATGCCGCGCAGGAGATTGCGCTCCACGGTTTTGGTGGTCTCCTGGATGAGATCCTGGCGGTCGTAGTAGGGAACCACTTTGACGTCGGGCGGCAGAATAGTGTCGTTCAACGTCTTGGTCATCTCCTCGACGCGCTTGAGGATGACCTGCGCCTGCTCACCCACGCGCATCAGGATGACGCCTTCCACGGCCTCGTTCTGGCCCTTGTAGCCGAACTGGCCCAGGCGCGGGGCGTAGCCGATCTGCACCTGCGCCAGGTCGCTCACCTTCACCGGGATGCCGTTCTTCTCGCTGACGATGATGTTGCCGATGTCGGCCATGTTCTTTACCAGGCCGAGGCCGCGAATGTAATAGAACTGGCCGCCCTGGGACTAGAAGCCGCCGCCGGCGTTGGCGTTATTGACGGAGAGCTGCTGGGAAATCTGCGGAACCGTGACGCCGTACTTGAAGAGCTTGGCGGGATTGAGGAGCACCTGATACTGCATGTCCGTGCCCCCGAAGCCGGAATCGTCCGCCACGCCCTGAATGGACCGGTAGTGGCGCTCCAGCACCCAGTCCTCCAGGACTTTCAGTTCCTGCGGCGTGCGGTCCGGACTCTGGATGACATAGCGGTAGATCAACCCGCTGGGGCTGAATAGGGGGGAGAGGCTGGGAGTGAGACCCGCGGGCAGTTGCGCGTTGGTTAGCCGTTCAAAAGCTTGCTCGCGGACGAAGTACGGATCGGCGCCGTACTCGAAATTCATCATGATGGACGAGAGGCCGTAGAGCGAGATGGAACGCAAGGAATCGAGACGCGGAATGCCGTTCAGCTCGATCTCGACGGGTATGGTAACCAGGCGTTCGATTTCCTCGGCCGCGTGGCCGGGCCATTGCGTAATCAGTTCGACGTGCGGCGGGGAAAGATCCGGGTAGGCGTCGATGGGGAGATTCTGGAAAGACCAAGCCCCCCAGATCATCAATGCCACGGCGGTGATGACGATGAGGAAGGGTTGCTTGAGCGCAAACGAGACGAGTCTGGCAATCATGGATTTGCGCCCCCCGTTACTGGATGCTATTGGCGAACTGAAGGAAGATGCTGCCATCGGCGAGTACGTTGTCGCCGTCCCTCAGGCCGCTCAGAATGGCGATCATGCCGTCCTGCTGACGGCCGATGGTTACGGAGCGCTGCGCGAACTTGCCGGGCTGCGCCTGGACGTAGACCATGGGCTCGTTCTTGTCGTCGCGGAGCACCGCGGAGACGGGCACGCCGAGGCTCCGGGTTTCGCCGGCGTGGATGGCCGCTTCCACAAACATGTCCTTCTTCAGCAGGCCTTCCGGGTTGTCGGTCACGATGCGGACGGGAGTGGTGCGCGTGGCGGGGTCCACGAAGGCGCCCACGTAATCCAGGCGGCCGTGGAAAACCTTGCCGGAGGCGGGGTTGGTCTCGTCGACTTCGACGCCGACGTGGAGCTGCGTCAGGTCGGGGTCGAAGACGTGGCCCTGCACCCAGACTTTCGAGACATCGCTCAGCATGAAGCAGACCGTGGATCCGGCCTGAATCAACTGACCCGGCGAGACGAGTTTCTGGACGATTACGCCGGCAATGGGCGCGCGCACGGGCAACTCGGTGCTGATGGCGGTCCCCTGTTTCTCGGCGTCATCGATGCCGGATTGGTCGATGCCGAAGACGCGGAGCGTCTGGAGGCTGTTCTGGACGTCGGTCATCGCGTCGTTATAGTCGGCCTGGGCGCCTTCCACATCCTTGATAGCGACCGAGCCGTGATCGAGGAGGTTCTGCATGCGGTCGACGATGCGCTTGGCGAGCACCTCGCGGTTGCGCGCCTTGCGGTAGGCGGAAATGGCGTTGGCGACATCCGGGCTGGCGACGTAGAGCAGCGGATCGCCGGCCTTCACCGGCGTACCCAGATCCACCAGGATGCGCGAGATGGGACCATTTACCTGAGTGATGGCCTGCGTGGTGTGATCGGCGTCCCAATCGACCGTGCCTGTGGTCTCGATGACCGACGTCCAGGTGCGGCTATGGACGGCCTCTACCTGCATGTGTGCTAACTGCTCCGGCGGCGCGGAGAAGAGAGCCGGCTCGGGAGGCTTGGCCTCGTCAGGCGCGGCGACGGACGCCTGCTTCGAGTTGCCGCAGCCCCACTGAGATAGTCCGATTGCCGCCACCAGGGCCGGAAGCCCTACACGGAATGAAACGCGCATACGGCGCGACGATTGAGCTGGCATGTGCTATGCCCCTCCCTCACCAAGTTGTCGTTGATAATGACTGCCTTCAGCGCGCGTGAAGGCGCGCCGATCCTCGATGCCGCATTGTGGAGTTAGGCGGGGGGAGCGCGTGAGGACTTGGCCGCCAGCAGGGTGTCGTGAACCGGTTCCAAAGCGGGATTCGATTCGAGCCAAGCGACGGCGAGCAACGGGGTGGGAGCTACCGGAGCGGCCGCCTTGACGAAAGGCAGCGGCCCGAAGTGACACAGCACGCAGCAGTGTTCGGCCTCGTGGGTCTCATGCGCGGGATCAAGCGCGTGCGACTGCGCGGCCACCGTGCCGCACAAGAGCAGGGTGCACAGCGCTAAGCGGCGCCACAGAGCCAGACGTCCAGTCAATCTGGCAACATTATATCGGATCGAGAGGTAAGCGCAACCCGCCCGCTTCCGAAAAGCCGCCGTTTGCGGGCAAATCCAGCCCGCTGAACGGAGGTTCCGAGTTGCGGCGGACGCGGGCAGGCCTCGGGGCCTGCCCGATCTCCGCTCACGGCCAAGCCGCGTGACAAGCGGTAGCTAGTTTCACATCCCCGCTCCGGGTTGGAAACCCCTGAGTGCTAGCAGTAGCGAACGATTACTTGTGGACCCGGCGGCGGAGTGCGGCGCCCGCCATAGCCCCGCTTGCCAGCAAAAGCGAGATGAAGGAGGGTTCCGGCGCCTGTGTGATGGAGAAGCTGTCCAGTTGTTCCGCGGCAGCGTCGCCTTGCTTCCAATCCAAATACTGTCCGTTATAGTAGGGGTTGTACCCGATGTTCGTGACAGTGTCCAAGAATGCCAGGCCCCCTATGTCCATCTGCGGGCTGGTGAGGCTGAATGTGTTGTCGTTATAGGGGCTGGCGCAGCATGTGCCAACGCCCATGAGGGAAACCGCGTCGCCGTTGATGGTCCCCGTTGCGCTGCTCGCCAACCAGTCCGTGCCCTGCCACGTGGCATCCAGTGTGCCGGAGGCCACGATTCCGACTCCTGTAAAGCTGAAGTCGAAAGTGTCGGCTTGCGCGATGCCTGCCATGAGGCCGATCAAGAGCGCCGCCGCCAGAAAGCTTACAAGTCGTTTCATTTAGGTGTTCCTTTCGTAGCGTTACTGCTTCGGATTTGTGACGGCGATGGCAATCGTATGGCCACGAATTTATTTACTAGAATGTGTGACTTAGGGGTTGAGGGGGTAGGCGGAATGGAGAGGAACTGGGAAGTCGGCTCCCAAGACTTTGGCGCCGGGGAGTAAACGCGCGTTCCCTATCAGGACATCTCCCCAGGGGAAAGTCCCAGGGGCACCGCGCTCAGTGGATGAGGTGGAAAGCCAGAAAGGCTCCGGCGTAAGCCAGAACGCTCATATAGGCGAACTGGAGGGCCGGCCACTTCCAGCCTCCGGTTTCGCGGCGGACCACGGCTATGGTGGAGATGCACTGCATGGCAAACGCGAAAAAGATGAGCAGCGCCACGGCCGAACCGATCGGCATGTCGCGGCGCAGCGCCTGCTGCAACCCGTCTTTCTGCGTCTCCGGATCCATGCCGTAGATTTCGCCAAGCGTGCCGACGATGGTCTCGCGCGCGGCCAAAGACGTCACCAGCCCGATGCCGATCTTCCAGTTGAAGCCCATCGGCCGTATGGCCGGCTCCATCAGGTGTCCGATTTGTCCGGCTACGCTTTGCTCGATAGGCGGCGCCTGCCCGCCATGCCGCGGCACGTTGGAGAGGCCCCACAGGATCACCATCACCAGCAGAATCACGGTTCCCGCGCGCTGCAGGAAGACCTTGGAACGGTCCAGCAAGCGCAGGCCGAGCGACTGCAGCGTGGGCCAGCGGTATGACGGCATCTCCAGCATGAATTGCGTTTTGCCGCTCTTCAGAACGGACGATTTCAACGCTTTCGCGGTTGCCACGGCGGCCGTGAAGCCCAGCAGATAAAGTCCCAGCAACGCGGCGGCGCGCGAACTGAACACGCCGAACAGGGCGCGCTCCGGCACGAAGGCCGCGATGATCAACGTGTAGACCTGCAGCCGCGCCGGGCAGGTCATGAACGGCGCCACCAGGATGGTGGCCATGCGGTCGCGCTTGTTTTCAATGGTGCGCGTGGCCAGGATGGCGGGCACGGCGCAGGCATGCGCGGAGAGCAGCGGAATAAACGAGCGGCCCTGCAATCCGACCTTGGCCATGGTGCGGTCGGCGATGAGGGCGGCGCGCGCAAGATAGCCGGAATCCTCCAGAATGCCGATGAAAAGGAAAAGCAGCAGCACCTGGGGCAGGAAGACCACCACGGAGCCGACGCCCTTCCAGACGCCATCCACTACCAGCGAGCGGAAACCGGAGGCCGGCAGCGTGGTTCCCAGCCAGGCGCCGGAGACCTTGAAGAGCCAATCCACGCCGTTCATCAGCGGCACGGCGGCGGTGAACAGCGTTTCGAAAACGCCCAACACCACCAGCGCGAAAACGATAGGGCCGATTACAGGGTGGAGGAAGAACGAGTCCAGCCGGCGCGTCCATTCAGGCGGCGCGGGGGACTGATAACCAGCGCGTTCCCCCACGCGGCCCGCCCACGCCCGGCACTTGGGTACGTCCTGGAGGACAGGCAATTCGAGCGGCGAGGGCTTAGCGAGCGCGCCGGATAGGAACTCGAACACCTGATTCACGCCTTCGCCCTGGCGCGCGCTGATCAGCGCCACGGGGGCGCCGAGCTGAGCGGAGAGCGCCGCCACGTCCACGTGACCCTCACGGCTGCGCAAATCGTCAGCCATGTTCAGGATCACCAGAGTGGGGACGCCGAGCGCCAGGATAGGCGCGGCCAGCATCAGATGGCGCCCGAGGTTGGTGGAGTCCAGAACCAGGAGGATAGCTTCGGGCTTGGGCGTGTCCGAGCGGCGGCCCGTGAGAACGTCATAGGCCACCTGTTCATCTTCCGTGCGGGGCGTGAGGCTATAAATGCCCGGGAGGTCGATCACGCGCACAGCGCGGCCGCCGGGCAGTTCCGCGATGCCGGTGTGCTGCTCCACGGTCACGCCCGGAAAATTCGCGACCTTCTGCCGCAAACCCGTGAGACGATTGAAAAGGGTCGACTTCCCGGAGTTGGGCGGACCTACCAGAGCGACAGTTCGCGCACCGGCGCCGAGCGCCTCTGGCGGAACGGGAAGTTCCGCCAATGAGGTCGTGCCGCAGCCGTGGCAACTATCGCAAGCGCTCACCGTTTCCTCTTGTTTATGGGGCGAGTCCTTAACCTTCTCGCGGTTTCACGCCTAAGAGCGATTTCCGATCCGTCCACCTGGAAGACGCGCGGGTCGCCTCCCGGTGCGCTGAATCCGGCCGTGATGCGTGCGCCGGGCAGGAAGCCCAGCTCCATCAGGCGGCGCGCTTCGTCGCCGGGGAGATCGATGCGGTCCAGGATCGCGGCGTCGCCACGGCGCAAGTCAACAAGCGTGCCCTCCACTTCCTGCGAATCCTTGTTGCCACTCAGTTGCAACATAGTTTCAGTATGCGGAAGTCCGAAATGAAAGTCAAGACACCGCGCTTGAGGCGGCCCAATACCCCCTTCGGCGGCCTCAAATCTACCCTCAAAGGCTCTACAAACAAGGATAGCAGACGCCTGAGCGGGCTCAGGGCGGGGCAAATCCGGATTCGGGACCTGGATCGCGTCCTGGAGATAGAGAAGGCCAGTTTCGGCGCGGACGCCTGGGAACGCAAACTGTTTGCAGATTCCCTGGAGGCAGGGGACTTGCTTCTGGGCGCCTGGCGGGATGGGAAGCTAACCGGGTATTTGCTGGCGGCCGAAGGGAAGCGGCGAGCGGAGTTGCTGTCGCTGGCGGTGGACCCGGCGGCGCGCCGGCTGGGGGCGGCCTCGCTGTTGCTGAATCGCGCCATGAGCCGCCTACGGCGCCATGGGATGGCGGGAATATGGCTGATGGTAAAGACGGGCAACCGAGCCGCCGAACAGTGCTACGAGAAGTTCGGCTTCCGCAGGACCCGGCGGGTGAAGAAGTACTACGAGGACGGCGCGGACGGATGGCGGATGGAGCTGGAGTTCCGGGGGAAATCCATTCCCCCGAAACGCTGAAATGCCGGCGGCGGGAAGGACCCGCGCCGATCACGCCGCTATTATGGTGGGGCGCCGGTGCGGCCGTTCCCCAGCGGAGGGCCGCTTACGCGATGTTGCCTCTTAGCAGCGACGCGGCGGTGGGGATAGCGGGGCCTCCGGAGCGCTGGGCGGCTTCCTCGGGCGCGTCCTTGCCTCCTTCGCCGGGCGCCAGGAACAGGTTGGCGTCGAGGCCGTGCTGCCGGGTGTAGAGGTCGTAGTAGCGGCCGCCCAGGGCGTAGAGGGATTCATGCGTGCCGCGTTCCACAATGCGGCCTACTTCCACCACCAGGATCTGATCGGCGCGCCGGATGGTGGAGAGGCGGTGCGCGATCACGAAGGTGGTGCGCCCTTTCATCAGGTACGCGAGGCCCTCCTGTATGGCGGCTTCGGATTCGGAGTCGAGGCTCGAAGTGGCTTCGTCCAGGATCAAGATGCGCGGGTTGGCCAGGATGGCGCGGGCGATGGAGACGCGCTGGCGCTGGCCCCCGGAGAGTTTTACGCCGCGCTCGCCCACGATGGTGTCGTACTTCTGGTCAAACTTCTCGGCGAATTCGTCGACGCGGGCGATGCGGCAAGCCGCCAGGATCTGCTCTTCGGTAGCGCCTGGGCGCGCGAAGGCGACATTTTCGCGGATGGTCCCGTCAAACAGAAAAGTCTCCTGGAGCACGACGCCTAGCTGGGTGCGGTAAGAGTCGAGGCGGACGGTAGAGAGATCCGCGCCATCCACCAGGATGGTTCCGGCCGCGGGCTTGTGGAACGCGGCGATCAGGCTAATGATCGTGGACTTGCCGGAGCCGGACGAACCGACGAGCGCGGTGACGGTTCCGGGACGCGAGTCGAAGCTCACCTCAAAAAGCACCGGCTTGCCGGCTTCGTAGGAGAAGCCGACGTTATCGAAGGTCACGTGGCCTTCAATGGCGTCCAGGGTCCGGACGCGGCCTTCTTCTTCGTCTTCGGGCCGTTCGCGCAGCACTTCCTGCGTGCGGTCCAAGCCGGCGAGGGCTTCGGTGATCTGCGTGCCGATGCCCACCATCTGGAAGACGGGAGCGACCAGGAAGGCTAGGAAGGCGGTAAACATCGACAGGTCGCCCAGGGTCATGGTTCCCGACATGATCTGCTTCGCGCCCACGAACATGACCGCCGCGCCGACTACGCCCATAAGCACCGTGGCGGTGAGGCTCATGAAGGACTGCGCGGTGAGCGAGCGCATGACGTTTTGCAGCAGGCGTTCCACGCCGCCGGAGAATACGCGCGCCTCTTCCGCCTCAGCGTGGTAGCCCTTCACCACGCGCACCCCGGCCAGAGTTTCCGTAAGACGTCCGGTGACGTCCGCGTTGATCTTGCCGCGCTCGCGGAAGATGGGCCGGATGTGTTGAAACGCCCTGCGTACAATCAACGCGAATATGGCGATGAATAGCAGCGCCATAAGGGTAAGCGCGGGGCTGGTATACATCAGGATGGCGACGGAGACCATGGCGAGCACCACGCCCCCTACCAGGTCCACCAAACCGGTGCCCAACAGGTTGCGGACACCCTCCACGTCGGACATGATACGCGACACCAGCATGCCCGTCTTGTTGGCGTCGTAGTATGCCACCGGCAGCCGCCCAATGTGCTCCTGCACCTTGCGGCGGAGTTGGGCGATCAGGCGCTGTCCCTCTATGGAGAGCAACTGGGTCAAGGCGAAGGACGTGATGCCCTGGATGCACGTGGCGGCCAGGACCGCGAGGATCAGCGGCACAAGCAAGCTCGCCTCATGTTTCAGGATCACGTTGTCCACCACGAACTTGCTGGAGGCCGGCAGCACCAGGCTGGTGGTCTTGTTGATCACCATCAGGAGCAGGCCGAGACCCAGCAGTTTGCGCCGCGGTTGGGCGAGCTCCTTGATCAAGGGCCAAGCGCCGCGGAGCGCCTCGGATGTTTTCTTCTTGGGCTGGCCCGCCGCCATGGATTTCAAATTGCCGCGGGGGGAGCGCTCGCTCGCGCGAAATTCGCCGCCTGGGTGCATCAGAGAAGTCCTCCGGAAAGGCGGACGCCGGCGCCACGGCGCGCGTGCGGAGCTAATGCCGGAACGGATGCGGCGCTAGCCGCGAAGAGCGCCGCGCGCAAGGTGGCGCGATGGGCGGAGATGAATTTCTTCAAGAAACCATTGTAAGGGACGGCGCCTTCCGGCGGCGCCCGCGGGGATGCCGGATGCCGCGCTTCGCGAATCCAGCGCGGTATTCTCGAAACATGCTGGATGCCGCGCGGTTCGAAAACGCGGACCGTAAGCTGATTCAGATTGTGGACGCGGCGCTGGCCGTTTCGGCGCAGGTATGCGGGCCGCGGCTGGCGTGCCGCGCGGGGTGCTGCGATTGCTGCAAGGGCCCCTTTCTCATCACGCGGCTCGATGCGCGCCGTCTGGCCGCCGGGCTCAAAGAGTTGCAGGCTAGCGACGCCGCCCGCGCGGCGGCGGTTGGCGAACGCGCCCGAAGCGCGGCCAGGCGCGAACAAGGCGACGATGAGCCTTGTCCGGCGCTCGATCCGGAGAGCGGGCGATGCGAACTTTATGCCGCACGGCCCATCACCTGCCGGGTCTTCGGCCCTCCGATGCGGGAGGGCGATGGTCCCGTGGGGCTGTGCGACTTGTGCTTCGCGGGATCGCCGGAAGAGGAAATCGCGGCTTGCGCCATGGAGATTCCGGGTAGCGAACTGGAATCCGGGTTAGTGGCGGAACTGGAAGCGGCCACCGGTCTGGCCGGTGAGACGACGGTGGCTCTGGCATTGGCGGGAGGGTGCGGCTAGGCGCGAAAATGCGCCGGCGCGCGGCGCCGGGCAACCACGTTAGTTGACGGCGGTCACCGAGATCACCGGCGGCAGATAGCCGGCAATCTCGGTCCAGGAATCGCCGGCGGTGGCAGTGGCGAATAGCTGACCGTTAGTGGTTCCCACGTAGACGCCGGCCGGGTCTAGCGCGTCGGCGGCCATGCCTTCGCGCAGAGTCAGCAGATTGGCGTTGCGCTGCGGCAAGCCGCGCGAAAGCAGCTTCCAGGTCTTGCCGCCGTCGCGGCTGCGCGCCACGCGGAACTTGGCTTCCGGCACGCAACGATATTCGGCGCCTTCTATGGGGACGGTGAAGAGCGTGTCCGGCTCCGCCGCCGGAACGGCAAGTCCGAAGCCGAAGCGCGTGGGCAGACCGCGCGAAATATCCGTCCACTTCTTGCCGCCGAAGCGGGCTTTGTAAATGCCGCAGTGATTCTGCTGGTAGAGGGCGTCGGGATTGCGTGGGTGAGCCAGGAGCTTATGCACGCACTGGCCGACTTCGGGGTACTTGTCGGGCTGGAAATCGGCGCGTACGTTCTGGTTGAAGGGCTCCCATGAGGCCCCGCCGTCGGTGGTGCGGAACGCGCCGGCGGCGGAAATGGCCAGAACGATGCGGCCATTGCCAAGGCACTGGATGGAGTGCAGGCACATGCCGCCGGCCCCGGGATTCCATCGCTGGCGGGTGGGGTGGGCGGTGAGCGAGGTCACCTCCTCCCAGGTGCGGCCCCAATCGCGGCTGCGGAAGAGCACGCCGGGGTCGCCGCCGGCATAGACCACGCCGGGCTCGTCAGGCGCGCCCGGTTCGATGTGCCAGACGCGGTTCAGCGAGGCATTGGGCACGCTCTTGACGGCCAGGCCCTCCTCCGACAGCCTCCACGTCTTGCCGCCATCCTCGCTGGCGTGGATGTGCGCTCCGAACCACGGGCTGTTCACAGCCGCGTAGTAGCGGTCCGGCTCGCGCGGGTCGCGGGCCACGTGGTGGACCTCCATCCCCCGGAAGAACGGGCCCTCGGCTTTCCAGGTCTTGCGGTCACGGGAGCGGAAGACGAACGCGCCCTTGCGCGTTCCAGCCCAGACGGATATGAGCTCGGCTTTTGGCATACGAAAAATGATATTACAGGAGCCCGCCGCCGGTCAGGGCGGACGCGCACCAAGCGAGCGAGCGGCGCATCGGAGACCGGCCTATTTCATGTCGTCCTGGCAGTCGCCCTGCCAAGTCTCAATGAGGACCGTGACCCAGCCCGTGACGTAGGCGTCGGCCCCGCTGGGGAGGACCACTTTGTAGACCACGAATTCGTGAGTGATGCGACTGGAGGGCTTACCCTTCCGTTCGCACCAACACTTCGGGCAGCCGATCTTGGTGAAGGTGGTGTGCTCTTCAATAGCCCGCGCCTTGAGCTTTGCAAGTTCCTGCGCGGAAACCTGATTCGCGTTGTGTTCCCAATCGACGGACTGAGCCGTCGCTTCGATGATGATGCATTCCCCCTGGCAAGCCATCTCTCTGAACCTCCCTACCCAGTTTGAGATTGACGGGGACGGCCCGTGGGTGTATCCGGGACTGCCGCTCCGCCCCTCAGCAGCGGCGGTCCGCCGGACGCCAGGCGTAAAATGCGCGCCAGGCCGCTAGAACTTGTAGCCGAATCCCAGCCGGATCACCGGCCAATACTTCAGATAAGAGCCGACCTGGTCATTGAGCTTATTCTGCTCCGCAGTCAGGTTGTTTTGAATGGAGGACGAGCTGGCAATATCCGCGCAGCCAACGGTGGAACTGGTGGTGCATGCGCTGCCGGCAAGATTGAGGCCGATCTTCGGCTTCTGAGTAAAGATCGCGCCCATCTCGAAGCTCACCGAAAAATGCTTGTTGGCGCGACGCGGCAGCAGATTGCCGAAACCGAAGAGGACCTCCGGGGCGATCTTGTCCGCCGTGAAGGAACCCGACCCGGTTACGGGGTTAGCCATCGAGCTGTAGTATTGCGTGTTATTCAGGGTGAACGTCTTGCCGGCGGGCAGGGTGGCATTGCCGGTGGCCTGATTGCCGTCATATAGCACTACGCCAGGGCTGATGTGGAAGGTGTGGCCCAAGTACTGATCGAAGAGCAGTTCGCCGGATTCCAGCTTGAGGGTGCCGTTGAAGGTGATATTGTCGCTGTTGCTCGTGGTGCTGCCGGTATAGCTGAAGTAGTTGAAGCCGCCGCGTATATTGGAGCTGTGCGTGACGGCGGTGGCCGCCTGAACTCCCACGCCCAGCGTTCCCACAGTGACGCCCATTCCAAAATGCGGGAGCGAATCCTGAGCCAGGCAGGCGACTGGCAGCAACGCGCAAACGAGCGCAAGGACAAATAGCCGGGTTCGAATTGCTTGTTTGGTCATCAATAATCCCCTTCGGTCCCCAAAATGTACGCCCCATCACAGGATAGGATTCGCTCATTATACACGAGATACACGGGTTGGTGTCGGCTTTTCCCCAGTTTGTCCAAAAGCCCACCCGCGCAGTGGTGGCCAGGGCGTTGCATGGGGGCGAATTTTGCGGCGAGCTCCGGCCGGGCCGCCCGGACTAGCGTAGAGAGCGCGGTCCGGCCAGCCCGGTCAAGAGCTTCTCGTAGGCATCCGTTACGGCTTCCCACGAATACCGTTCGCGGATGCGCGCCTTGGCCTTCTCCCGCAAGGCGTTGCGTTCCGGTTCGGGCATGGCCAGGACCTGCTCGATTCGTGCCGCGATCTCGCCGGGTTCGAACGGAATTCCCGCGCCGCCGGCGACTTCCGCGTTGTCCGGCGTGGTGCGATAGAGGACCAGCGCGCCG
>DATKOS010000225.1:0-2266 GCA_035524535.1 Bryobacteraceae bacterium | reverse complement strand
GGCCGGCGATACGGCGTAGCGCTCGATCACGCGCGCAAAGTGGGAAGCATTTCCAACCTGCTGTTTCACGCGCTGCAGCCGCTTCACCAGCTGCCCCCAGCCTACGGCAAACTGCTGGAAGCGGCGGCCCACCTCCTGGATGTCGGGCACTATATCAGCAGCTCCAGCCACCACAAGCATTCCTATTACGTCGTGTCGAATTCGGACATGCCCGGCTTCACCGAGCGGGAGCGCATTCTGATCGCGCAAATGTGCCGCTACCACCGCAAGAGCATGCCCAGCCCGGTTCACAACGCCTACCAGGCGCTGCCCGCCGAGGAGAAGCGCGTCCTCCTGCTGATGATTCCGCTGCTCCGCATGGCCGACAATCTCGATCGCAGCCACGAACGGCGCATTGAGAAAGTGGAATGCCGCTGGACCGACTCCGAAGTTACTCTACAGGTCCACTCCAGCGGCGATATAGACCTCGAGCAGTGGGGCGCCGAGCAGGCCGGGGAAGCCTTCAGCCAGGTTTACAACCGCCGTGTGATTCTCACCAAGGCGCGCGAATCGCAGAACGTTGGCCGATCATGAACATGCGCCAATACAGCCGTCTTCAGACCGCGGCTCTGGTCCGGCGCCTCGGCAATCAAGTGGATCAGGCCGCGCATTCGGCCGACGAAGAAGCGGTACATGATTTACGTGTCTCCATCCGCCGGCTGAGCCGCTGCCTGCGGGTGTTCGCACAGTTCTATCCCGGCAGTTCCTGGAAGAAGTTGCGCGCGCAGTTGCATGAACTCATGGAGGCCGCCGGGGCGGTGCGCGACGTCGATATTGCCATTGGCCTGCTCGGCGAGGCCGGTATTCCAGCCCGAACGGCGCTTCTGCTGCGGCTTGCCGGGGAGCGGCGCAAGCGCGGCCGCCGGCTGGCCTCGGCGCTGCGCCAGTGGCGGTCCCGGAAACTGCGCCAGTGGAGCCGCAGGCTGGAGTCGCCGGGATGATCCGAATGCCGCAGATCGAGTGGAATGAGCGCTTCGGCGCCGCCGCCAACGCACGCCGGGAATTGCCCCGTCTGGCCGAACACTTCTTTTCGCAAGTGACCGCCGCGCTGAGCGCCGATCCCGATGCCGAACAGTTGCACCGTGTCCGCCTGGCTGCTAAGCGAATGCGCTACACCCTGGAATTGTTTCGGCCGTGTTATGGTGCCGCGCTGGAGCAGCGCATCGAGTGCTTGCGCAAACTGCAGCAGGTGCTCGGCGAAATCAACGATTGCGCGGTGACCCGCCGTCTGTTGGCCGCCGCCGCGCGCTCGCCGCATCGCGCCAAAGCCGAGCGTTTTCTGGCGGCGCGTCAACGGGCCAGGACCGCGGAATTGCGGCGGCTCTGGACAACCAGGCTTGGCGTCGAGAGCCAACACCGCCGCTGGTTAACTTACCTCGCGCGCAACGCCCACAATCCCACGCAGGGCAGGCTTTAGCCTGCGGCCAGCTTCAGCCCGCTCAATCCTCGAGGATGACGTGCGCCATCCCGTATTCCGCCGTGTGAGTCAACGAGAGCGCGACATTGCGCACGCCCAACCGCTCGGCGACCGCCGCGGCGACGCCGTGAAACCGCAAGGTCGGCTTGCCCGAGGGCAGATTCGCCACCTCGAAATCCTGCCAGCGGACACCGTGACGCCATCCCGTGCCGATCGCCTTCATCCCCGCTTCCTTGGCGGCGAAACGCGCCGCGAAGCGCTCGAAACGATTCGCCTTGCGCTCCACGTACGCGATCTCGGCAGGCGTAAATACCCGCTCCACGAAACGCGCCCCGAACCGCTCGATGGAAGCCCGGATCCGCGGAACTTCCGCCAGATCCACACCCGTGCCCACGATCATTTCAGCCCTGCCCCCGAAGCGGTGATGGTCAGCAGGCCATGCTTCACGCCCTTGGTGCTGGCCAGCGCAGCGGTTTTTCGCACCGCGGCGGACTTCCCCTTGATCACCCGCACCTCCAGGCAATTGTCGTGGTTCAGGTGGACGTGCAGGGTCGAAAGAATGTTGTGGTGATGGTCGTGTACCAGTGTTACCGTCCCGACCAGCTGGCTCTCCGGCGATTCCCAGCTCTTTTCCACCCGTTCATCCCGGGTCAGGTCGCGAAATGCTTCGGAGCGGTTGCCATAACCGCGCTCCTCGATCAGCGCGGCGAATTGGTCCAAAAGATCACTATCGATGGCCACGCCGATGCGGCTGAGGCTGCTCATGCGTACACAATATTAGCACCGGCGAAATCCATACTCCGGGGCCAG
>DATKOS010000224.1:0-17810 GCA_035524535.1 Bryobacteraceae bacterium | reverse complement strand
TCATTGCTCGCGGCGTCCCACAGAGGGGTTTCGCCGCCATCCGGACACACAGCGGATGCCCCTGACGCGGTGATTCTCAGCGCGGCCCCCTGGCTATCCCCAATCTCACGGCTCATACCCACATCTATCAGGAACAGCAGGCCCCAGCGCTGAAACATCTCACCCTTGCCGCGCTCCGCGCCATCATCGAACTTGACGGCCTGATGCTGGTGCCCCTGCACCATGTGCTTCACGCCCAGCGCGGCGGCATAGGACTCCAGCAGTTGACGCTCGCCCCCGAACTTGGAATCCGGCGGCGCAATCCATTGCTTGCCTTCGCCCAGCCGGGCCTCCAGCAGGGAATCGGGACCGGTGAGGGAGTATGCGCCCGCGCGGATGCCGCTGGAAAGCTGCGCGATGGTGCGCCCCGCGGTGTTCCCTGCGTGCGAGAAGAACCAATCCCCCAGGCGCGCGCCGAACGGCAGGGAGCAGAGGAACTGGCCCACCTGCCCCTCGCAGGCTTGCAGGCTGGCGGGAGTTACGCCAAGGCGCGCCCAATCGGCCGCGCGGTCCTTGGAGGGGCGCCCCTCCGGCTCCAGCAATTCCGCCTCGTGGTTGCCCGCCAGCACAATCACTTCCCCGCCCTGCCGGCGCGCCGATGCTTGCAAAGCCAGCAGAGACCGCAGCACATCCATGGGCTTCGGGCCCTTGTCAATCATGTCGCCGGTCACCACCAGCGTGGCCGCGCCGCCGCTCCAGGTCAGGCGCTCGGGCTTGCCGGGCTTCGTTTCCACCAGATGGGCGGCAAGGAGCAGGCGCAGCATTCTCTCGTAATCGCCGTGGATATCGCCAATGGCCCACAAGGCCTCGGGCCGGGTTCGATCGACAATGGGGGGATACTTGGCCCAGTCGCGGGCTCCGAACGCCCCCGCCCAAGCGGCCGAGAGGGCGCAAGACAGCAACGCGGCGATGGCGGCGGGTTTGCGAATCATGGTTTTGGCTGTGCGGCGGGCGCCGGGCGCGCCCCTGCCCCTCAGAGAAGCCACACTAACAGCCGGGGGTTACATTCGTGTGACGCACGCGCCCGGCGGCGGCGCAAGCTACGCCTGCCGGGGCGGCGGACCGCTCACCACGGGGGGGCCGCGCGGCCGTGTGCATGCGGACCGGCGCGGCGCCTAGCCCGCCAGGTTCGAGTAGATGGAGACAGCGATAAGGATTACCAGGAGCGCGCCCGAGGCAATGCCCAGAATCTTCGCCCAGAGCACCAGCGTTTGCATCCGGGCGATCATCTCCTTCTGTTCCAGGGCCTGTTTCGCCTCCACGGCGTCTAAGATGATGACGTCCGCCTCGCGGAATCCGGCTAAGGACTTCCAGACCATCACGACGGCAAACGCCACCGTTACGGCGCCCCAAGCAATCAGGAGCGGCGTGATCAGCGTTCCGATCATATAAGGCCTCTTTCTCCTGTACTAAAGATATTGTGTGAGAAGTCCGTCCCGGTGTCAATCCCCTCAAATTCGCCCAGATCCCCGGAGAGCGAGAGTCGCCCGGGCGCTATAATGGCATTGGCCCGTGGGGCGGAGGCGCGGAAAACCCGGCGATCACTCGCTGACGCTGAAGGAAGTTAGCTGCCGCATAGGTTTTATGGGCAGCCCGCGCGCCCTCGCCATCCGTGGCGCGCCAGCCCTCTCGTTATGAGTCACAACACAAGCAGTGAACGCGTCGATCCCGCGCTCGTGCCCCAGCGCACGCTGTATACGGGCGCCCGCATGCCCGCCATAGGCCTTGGCACCTTCGGCTCGGACCACGCCAGGCCCGCGGAAATCGCGGAGGCGGTGAAGGGCGCGATTCAATCCGGCTACCGGCATATCGACTGCGCGTCCGTGTATGGCAACGAAGCGGAGATCGGCGCAGCCCTCGAAGATGCGTTCCATATGGGATTCCGGCGTGAGGACCTGTGGGTGGTCTCCAAGGTGTGGAACGACCGCCATGGCGATGCCATCGGCTCCTGCCGCAAATCGCTCGCGGACTTGCGCCTGGATTACCTGGACATGTATCTGGTCCATTGGCCTTTCCCCAATTTCCATCCGCCCGGCTGCTCCGTGGATTCCCGCAGCCCGGAGGCCAGGCCGTACGTCCACGAGAACTTCATGAAGACCTGGCGCGACATGGAGAAACTGGTGGACCTCGGCATGACGCGCCACATTGGGACGTCTAACGTCACCGTGCCGAAGCTGAAGCTCATCCTGCGCGACGCGCGGATCAAGCCCGCCGTGAATGAGATGGAGTTGCACCCGCACTTCCAGCAGCCGGAGCTTTTCGAGTTTGTGCGCGCCAGCGGCATTGAACCGGTGGGCTATTGCCCCATCGGTTCGCCCGGGCGCCCGGAGCGGGACCGCACGGTGGAAGACACGGTGGATACCGAGGATCCGGTGATTGTGGAAATCGCGCGGCGGCGCGGGCTGCATCCCGTGGAAGTGTGCCTCAAGTGGGCGGTGCAGCGCGGGCAGACGCCCATTCCTTTCTCCACGAATCCGCGTCATTATGTTTCGAACCTGCGCGCGGTGACTACCGAGCCGCTGAGCAGCGAGGATATGAAGGCCATCGCGGGAATAGACCGCAATTGCCGCCTCATCAAGGGTCAGGTATTTTTGTGGAAGGCCAATCAAACCTGGGAAGACTTATGGGATCTGGACGGAGTGATCAAACAATGATGCAAGGCGCGTATTTGCCGGGAAACAGCGGCGTGGAACTGCGTGAGATTCCGGTTCCCGAACCGGGGCACGGCGAGGTGTTGTTGCGCATGAAGGCGTCCACCATCTGCGGCTCCGATATCCGCTGCATTTACCGCGAGCACCTGGGTAAGGGACCCGAAGGCTATCAAGGAGTGGTGGCGGGGCATGAGCCGAGCGGACAGATCGTGAAGACTGGCCCCGGCTGCCGGCGGTTCGGCGCCGGCGACCGCGTCATCGTTTACCACATCTCCGGCTGTGGGGTTTGCAACGATTGCCGCCGCGGCTACATGATTTCCTGCACCAGCGAGAAATACCGCCGCGCGTACGGCTGGCAGCGGGATGGCGGCATGGCGGACTATCTTCTGGCGGAGGAGAAGGACCTGGTGGCGCTTCCGCCCGAGCTTTCTTTTGCCGATGGCGCGCAGGTGGCCTGCGGCTTCGGCACGGTGTATGAAGGGCTCACCAAAATCGGCATCAGCGGCGACCACGCCGTGCTGATCACCGGACTCGGACCGCTGGGCCTGGCCACCGGCGCGCTGTGCCGCAAGCTGGGCGCGCACCGCATCTTCGGCATCGACGTAGTGGAAGATCGTCTCCGCCTGGCCCGCGAATTGGGCGTCTGCGATGAGACCCTGCTCGCCGGCCCGGGCAACGTCGAGGAGATCCGCAAGCTCACGGGCGACGCGGGCGTGGAGCGCTCCGTGGATTGCTCCGCCAATGACGCCGCGCGCGCCACCGCCATCCGCGCCACGCGCAAATGGGGCCGGATCGTGATGCTGGGCGAAGGCGGCGGCGTGCAGTTCAACCCCTCGCCCGACATCATCCATGACCAGAAGACCATCTACGGAAGCTGGGTGACTTCCACGTGGCTGATGGAGGAGCTGGTGGAGCGTCTGGTGGCCTGGAACCTGCACCCGGCCGAACTGGTGACGCACCGCTTCCCGCTCGATAAAGTGGGCGACGCCTACGCCATCATGGCCGCGGGCAAGTGCGGCAAAGTGGCCGTCTGCTTCGACGAAGAACTGGTTGTTAAGTAAGCGGCGCTTCAGCCTTTAGAATGGGGGCGCGGCAGCCTTTAGAACGGCGGCAGCGCCCCGGCGCGTTCTCCGAGGCGTTGCGCCGCCGCCCCTTAAAATATTCCCGGGCCCCGTTCGTCTGCATCTATGTAGATGGACGAAGCGCTCCCAATCCGGTGGCCCATGGCGATGCAAGACCAGACCATCTCCGACGCTATCGCCCGCGAGGGGCCGCGCCTGCGCAACTTCATCCGCAAGCGCGTGGCGGACCCCGGCGACGCGGAAGACCTGCTCCAGGACGTTTACTACGAACTGGTGGAAGCGTATCGCCTGATGCACCCCATGGAGCAGGTCACCTCCTGGCTTTACCGCGTGGCGCGCAACCGGATCATCGACCTGTGGCGGCGCAAGAGCCGCGAGGAGGCCCGTAGCGCGCCGGAGCGCGAGGGCGAGGACGAGCCTTTCCTCCGCGAAGATCTGCTGCCTTCGGCCGAAGGCGGGCCGGACGAACTCTACGCCCGCCGCGTGGTGATGGAAGCGCTGGACGAGGCGCTGGACGAATTGCCCGAGGAGCAGCGCGAAGTCTTTGTGGAGCACGAAATGATGGGCTACAGCCTTAAGGAAATCGCCGCGCGCACCGGCGTGAACGCCGCGACCCTGGCTTCCCGAAAGCATTACGCGGTGCTGCATCTGCGCGAGCGCCTGCGGGACATCTACGACGAATTTGCGAAGAAGACGAGGTGAACGATGAGACACAAGAAGCTCCTTTGGATTGCGCCGCTGGCCGTGCTGGCCTTCGCGGTGTTCGGCTTCGTGGTGATGCTGCTGTGGAACTGGCTCATGCCGGCGCTCTTCGCGCTGCCGCGCATCGGCTACTGGCAGGCCTGGGGACTGCTGCTTCTCTGCAAGCTTCTCTTCGGCGGATTCCACCCTCACGTCACCAGCAGCCGGCGGTGGAGGGAGCGCGTGATTGAGCACTGGGAAAGCCTCACGCCCGAAGAGCAGGAGAGAATCCGCCAGAAGATGCGAGCGCGCTGCGGCGGGTTCACCCGTCCGCCGGCTGAGCCGCCCGCGGGGTCGCCAACTCAGGCCTGACCGCCCGTGCGGGCCTGAAGAGTGGCGGCCGATCTCCGCCGCCGCTCTTCAGGCGGACCCGCCGCGGCGAAACCCTCTCACTCCGTACGTCACGCCAACCTGAAACCGGAAATACGATGCCCAAGGATGAGACCTACCAGTTAACACGTGACTTGCTGATTGGCGCCGCGATGCTTTTCCCAGGCGCCGCCCAGACTCGGGGCGAAGCCTTGCCGCGATTCCAAGCCATTTTCGCGATGGCCGGCGCGAGCGTTCCGCGCGATCCTGCCGATCGAGAGTTCGCTCCGGAAGCCGCGGCGTCCGCCGGCAAGCCAGCCTGAAGCGCGCGGACGCCCGTCACATCGAGACATTCCCGCGAATCTACGCGATATCCAGCGCGAGTGAGTGAGCCATGGCCATCTCCGCGAGCGTATAATTAGCTGGTGCGCCGCAGCGCGTTCTTTCTGGTGGTTGCCGCAGCCTGTGCGGCGGACCACGACCCCGCGCAGACTCTGGCGCGATTGCGCGCCATCGTCCTGGACCAAGCCGAACGCCTCCCCAATTACGCCTGCGTGCAGACCATCGACCGCACCTTTTACCGGCCCACGGGAATGAAGCCCGGCCACCCCGGGCCTTGCGATGAGATCGCTGCCCTGAAGAAAGCCAGAAAGGAACATCTGGCCGCCATCTCCGCGGACCGCTTCCGCGTGGACGTGCGGATCGGCCTTGAAGAGGAGATGTACTCGTGGGTGGGCGCAGGCCATTTCAGCGACAACAGCATCAACCAATTGCTGGGTTCCGGCGCCACCACCACGGGAGACCTTGGCCCGCTGCTCACCAACGTTGTGGAGGATGCGCCGGACTTCCGCTACACCGGCGAGCAAACGGCGGCGGGCCGACCGGCCTATGCGTACGCATTCAACGTTCCCGCCAGCCGCAGCCATCATCTGTTTGAAACCATGGGGCGGGATCCCATGGCGGTGGCATATCGCGGAACCATCCTGGCGGACGCGGAAACCGGAACGCCGCTGAAACTCAATATTCTGGTGGACGACCCGCCTCCGGAGACGAACTCCTGCCAGTTCCGCGCCGCGTTGAACTACAGCGCGGTGGCGATAGGCGCCTCCAGTTTGCTGCTGCCGGAGAAGGCCACGCAGCGCCTGGTGGCTCCGGGCGGGTCTGAGACGGAGTACGACGTCGCGTTTTCCTCCTGCCACGAATACACAGCGGAATCACGCATTCGCTACGGAGCTTCCGCGGCCGTAGGGCACAACGGCGGGCCGGCCTCAGGTGAGCCCGCGCCGCTGCCGTCCTTGGAAGCGCCTTCCGGCTTGCCGGTGGCCATCGTGCTGGACGCGGATATCGATAGCAAAGGCGCGGCCGCCGGCGATCGCTTCCGCGGCCGCCTGGCCAAACCGCTGGAGGACGGCGCCGCCTCTTATGCGCCTAAGGGCGCCACGGTGCATGGGCGGGTGACCATGGTGCTGCACGCGATGAACCCGGACCGGGTTACCATCCGCCTCGCCGTGGAAGCCGTGGAACTGCGGGGCAGCGACTTTGCTTTTCACGTGGCCGGCGCGCTCTCGCAATATCTGGCAGCGAATGCGCCGCGCCCCGCCGGCGCCCTGCAAACGCGCGGTGCGCCCATCGGCGACCTTCCCGCCGTTTCGAAGGGATACTCGGAAGCGCGCTGCCCGGGCAAGCGCTGCGTGCTTCATGCCGGCAGCCTGACGAACTGGATCACGGTGCGGCCATGAGATTATCCCGAACGCCCTGGCCTCTCCTTGTGGCGGCGGCCGGCCTTGTGGCGGCGGCCGGCCTTGCGGCCGCGGACGACGCCGTGGAAGCGCTCGCCCGGTTCGGAGACCTGGTCCGCCGGAACGCCGCGGACCTGCGCGGCTGCGAATGCGTGGAGACGATCCAGCGCAGCTACTACCAGGCCAACCGGTCCAAGCCGTTCCACGATTGCGATGAAGTCAACGCCGCGAAAACCAAGCGGGGCTACAAGCTCACGCTGGAAAGCACGGACCGCGTGCGCCTGGACGTCCGAACCAGCGCCGCCGCCGAGCTTTACGCCTGGCCCGGCTCGGGCGATTTCAAGCCACCGGACCTCTGGCGCATGATCGGTTACGGCCCCGCGAACACGGGCTCCTTTGAAACCACGCTGCGCCAGGTGGTTCAGGGAGACGCCGGGGACTTCTCTTTCCAGGGCGAAATCGAAGAAAGCGGCCGCAAGCTATACAAATATGCGTTCCGCGTTCCGCAAGAGAAGAGCAACTGGGAGATCGACCTGGGAAACGAGACGGTTGTCACCGGCTGGGACGGGACGGTTCTGCTCGATCCGGAAACTGCCGAGCCCGTGCGCCTCACCACCCGCACCAGCGAACTGCCGGCGGGCTCCTTCAGTTGCGAACTGGACACGGCGGCGGAATACGCCAGAACCGCGGTTGACTCGCGCACCCTGCTACTGGCCCGCGAGACGCGCCAGCACTACCTGGACCGCTCCGGCGCCGAGGTGCAAAGCGTGATTAGCTTCTCCGGCTGCCATGAGTACCGGGATACGCCGCGAGCATCCGCCCCGGCGCGGGCGCCCGAGGCCGGTTCCTTCGTCCCGAACGGGGCTGCGGCGGCTCCGGCGCTGAGCCCGCCGATGGGCCTGCCGGTGGACATTGCACTTACTTCGCCCATTGACAGCGCCACGGCGGCGGCGGGCGACGGCTTTACGGGAACGGTCCTCGACGATGTTCGGGATGATGCGGTGGTCATTGTGCCCCGGGGCGCGGCGATCACGGGGCGCGTGGCGCGCGTTTCCGTGCAAGTGAAACCACCCAAGGTGCTGTTCTGGCTTCAGGTGGAGACGGTCCATCTGGACGGAGCGGATGTTCCCATTCGACTCACCGGCCGTTTTGTTCCCCGAGGCGGGGCGCTCCGCGAGTACCTGGAGTCTCTCTCCGTCCGAGTGGGCGCGGACGGAAGCGGCGGCGGCGCCGGCATGGCTACGCACGGCAGCACGATTATTCCGCCGCAGCAGGTGGGACAGAATGACGTGCTCACGTTTCCGGGGACCAGCAAACTTCTGGAAGCCGGCTTTAAGACACATTGGCGGACAGACTGACTCTGCCGGTGAGTGAAGAGACCGGCCGGAGGGAGTGAGGGCCAAGGCGGTGACTCCGGCATCGCCTGGCCCTCCCGACTTTGGCGCGGGTTCAAGCGCGGTATTCGAAAACTTCTTCCACGCCCACCCCGAACGCCTTCGCAATGCGGAAAGCCAGTTCCAGCGAGGGAGTGTACTTGGCGGCTTCCAGGGCGATAATCGTCTGCCGGGTGACTCCCGCCTTCCGGGCAAGGTCTTCCTGCGTCATTTCATTGCGGTCGAATCGCAGGCGCCGGATGCGGTTCGAGATTGCACCGTTGTTACCGCCCACGCTGCCACCGGTATAGGCACAGGATGGTGGAAGACCGCACTGTCTGAATCAAGAGGAAAGCGAACATCAGCGCCATGGCCAAGGTGTCCAGCGTCACCGTCGCCCGCTCTCCCTTGATCCAAAAAGCGCCCATCACCGCGGCCACCAGCGCCACCCAAAACGTTCCGAAGGCGACCTTGGCTCCGTAGAGCGAGATGGCGTTGTCGCGCTCATCCA
The DNA here is from genome assembly GCA_035524535.1 of Bryobacteraceae bacterium. Taxonomy (GTDB): domain Bacteria; phylum Acidobacteriota; class Terriglobia; order Bryobacterales; family Bryobacteraceae; genus BOG-224. The sequence goes on along the minus strand of DATKOS010000224.1, from coordinate 9,365 downwards.
TAATCACCTCGCCCCGGCGTTGCCGCCCGAGGCCGATCAAGGGCTCCGCTCCCGAGAGCCCCAGCAGGCCGCAGCCGGCCATGGAGCCGCGCGCGTTCCGCGTGAACCAGTAGAGAAGGATCACCGTGGCGGCGGCAGCCAGGCAAACCGCAAAAACGAACCAGGCGCGCTTCTCAATGAGCGTCACTGAACTTCACCTCCGATGTTTGCTGTGCATTACTTTAAGTAATGTATACCGTACATCGGAATTCGTCAATGCCTTTTTTACCCGAGAGGCGCAAGAGGGCAGGAGCACTCCTCTTTTCACCGGTCCGTTTACCCGCAAAGGGGGGACTCCCATGGTCCCCCGCAAAAGACCGCCGGAAAACTCCTTTGGAATCAAGCTCGCGCCGTGTATTATCAAGTTTAGGGTAATAAACCCTGAATTGGTAACGATCCTACTTCTTGTGAGGCATGCATGAGAGCGCAAACGGTTGACGTGAAATCTTCAACTGGACGGGTCCTTTGCTGCACCGTCTTCCGCCCCGGCGGCAAAAAGCTGCTGGCCAAGGGCCACGTGATCAGTGACGAGGACATACGTGTCCTCGAATCCGAAGGCATGGAATCCATCTGGGTCACGGAACTGGAGGAAGGCGAGGTCGGCGAGGATGATGCCGTTTGCGCCGTGGCCAGCGAAATGGGTTGCGGCAGCCTGGAGATCCGCGTCGCCGCGGGCGGCCGGGCCAACCTGCTGGCTACCGAGAATTGCAGCGTGCTGGTGGATGACGAACTCCTCAAGCAGATCAACTGCACAGCCAGCGTGGCCATCGCCACGGCGCTGAACTTCAGTTATGCGGTGGCGGGCCAGCGCATCGCCACCGTGAAGAGCGCGCCTTTCGCCGTGGCTAAGGATCACCTGGAAGCCGTGGTCAACATTGTGAAGGAGCGCGGCCCCATTCTCCAGGCCCGCCCCATTCGCCAGCCTTCGGTGGGCGTCCTCTATAGCGACCCCATCAGCGGCGAGCGCGCCCGGCAGCTATTCGAGAACATCATGCGCCAGCGTCTGGAGCGCTTCGGAGTGAGCGCGAACTTCGTGCTCTCCTGCACGGAGGATGAAAACTCGGTAACCCGCTGCCTGCAGCACCTGCTGCGCTCCAAGCCTTCGGTGATCCTGGTAGCCTCCACCACGGCTCCGGCAGGTCCGGAAGACGTGGTGGGCCAGGCGATCCTCCGCAGCGAAGGCGCGGTGGAGCGGTTCCTGGCGCCAGTGGAACCGGGCAACCTGCTGCTGCTGGCCTACAAGGACGAGATTCCGATCATCTCGGCGCCCGGCTGCTTCCGTTCGGCGAAGCCGAACATTGTCGATCTGATTCTGCCGCCGCTCCTGGCACGGTATCGCGTGAACGGCTGGGAGATCGCCGGGTTGGGACACGGCGGACTGCTCGCGTCGTAGCGATTTCCTCCAATTCCGGGGCCGCGCCCTCCGAAGGGTCCCGGAAGCTCCTCGACAACCGGGCGTCCTTGTGGCGCCCGGTTTCTTCGTTTTGGAGGCGCGTGCGGCGATTCGCGCGCGGCCGCTCAGATGAGCAAATGCCGGTGAGGCTGCGCCACGCCGCCGCGGCAGCGCTCCCACAGCGCCAACGCCTGCAGCCCGAAGGCCGTGGAAACCGGATTCACGAACGGCATGGACGCGCCATCCTTCCGTCCAAAACAGAAGCCGCCGTCGATCCGCGGGTCCGAATCCGCAATCTGGAACCCGGCTAGTTTGCCGGCCTCCCACTCCGCCGCTTCCCGGTCCAGCGGCGCCGCACCCGCCCAATCCGCATAGAGCCGCAGGCGCAGCAACTGGGCGTGGACGTCACTGCGCTCGAACCGCGGAGCGATTTCCCGCAGCAGGCGCGCGACTTCCGTCATTCCCCGCCGCATCACCGCGGCGTAGCGCTCCTCCCCCGCGCGCGGCAGCAGCCCTTCCAGAAAATACAGAAACGCGTGCAGGCGGTCCATCACCCGCAAGGGGTCCTGGGGGCCGGACAAGAACCCGTCCGCCGTACGCAGCGCCGCATCCAGCGCCTGGCCGTAGAGCTCGGAGAAACGGTCCCCCACGCCGGCTTCGGCCAAATCGTGCCACGCCATGGCGGCCTTCAACTGGTAGCACCCGGGCATGGTGGACCAGCGGCACTCTTCGCGCGGCGCGGGAATTTTCTCCGGCAGTTCCAGGATGGGGTGGTATTCCCCGCCGCCGGCCGCGAATGCGTCCGCCATGCTCTCCCCCACCGCCACGGCCGTTTCCAGAAACTCGTCTTCCCCGGTGACGCGCCAGGCCGAAAGCAGCCCGCGCGCCACAATGCCGGAATCGAAGAAATACGCGCGGCGCGGAGGGTCCAGCTCAAACGGCAGCGCGCGCGCCGCTCCGTCCCAGGCCGTGCCCGTCAGGAAGCGCCCCGCGGCGAGGGCCGCTTCCAGGTATTGCGGCTCCCGGGCCAGGGTGTGGAGGTACACGAAGGCGCTTACCGCATAGCCTGTAATTTCCGTGGAAACCGCGTGATTCCGCGCCGTATCCGAGCGGTAGTAGCGGGCCACGCCGCCGCCCGCCTCTTGAATGCCGGACTGGACCAGCCATCGTCCGGCGCGCGTCGCTGACCGGGACAAGCCGTAGTGTAGCATCCGTTCCCCGGGAAATGCCCAGCGTCTGCGCGATGACTGCGCCGGCGGCGCCGCCCGCCGGCGGCCATTTCCGTCCCGGAAACGGACACTTCCGCGCCTTCCGGACTCGAATCCCCAACGCCTTCGCGTGGCTGCGCGATTGCTCCATCTTCCCGAAGGCCTCCCATGAATGGGCTGCTGCTCGATTGCCGCCAGGCTGCCCGCGGGTTGCGCCGCTCTCCCGGCGCTGCTGCCGTCGCCGCGCTCGCGCTTGCGCTCGGCATTGGGGTGAACGCCTCGTCCTTCATTTGGGTTTCTTCCCTGGTCTTGCATCCGTTCCCCTACCCGCGCCTGGAGCGGATTATGACCGTTTGGGAGACCGTGCCGGCCCACGCCGCCGCGCGCGACCCCGTATCGCCGGCCAACTTCCTCGATTGGAAAGCGCAAAGCGGTCCCTTCCAGCGTTTGGCCGCCTACCGCCCCTGGGACGCTACGTGGACCGGCTCGGGCGAACCCGAACGCCTGGAAGCCTGTTTGGTGACGGCGGATTTCTTTCCGCTGCTCGGCATGCGCCCCGCCTTGGGCCGCGATTTCACCCCGTCCGAAGAGACGCCCGGCGACGGCGAACCTGTCGTGGTGAGCCACGGCTTCTGGCAGCGCCGCCTGGCTTCGGACCCCGCCGCGGTCGGCCGCTCCATCCGGCTCGATGACCGCGACTATACTCTAATCGGCGTGATGCCGGAGGATTTCGACTACCCTCTGGCCACGGACGTCTGGGCGCCCCTGCAACTGGCGCCGCCGGAGCGCGCCCAGCGCGGCATACGCAACCTCCTGGTCCTGGGTCTGCTGAAGCCTCACGCTACTCTGGACGCCGCGCGCGCCTCCATGAACATCCTGGCCGGCCGTCTGGCGCGCGCCTACCCGGACGCCAACCGGTCGCGCGCCGTCTCCATCGTCCCGCTGCGCGAATCGACCAACCAGATCACCGGCCGTTTCGTGCTGCTCCTGGCGGGCTCGGCCGGGTTCGTGTTTCTGCTGGCCTGCGCCAACGTGGCCAGCCTGATGCTCGCGCGCGCCACCGCGCGGCAGCGCCAATCGGCGCTCGAATCCGCCCTCGGCGCCGGGCGCATGCGCGTGGTGCGCCTGGTCTTCGTGGAAAGCGCCATTCTGGCCGGCTTGGGCGGCGCCCTGGGACTCTGGCTGGCGTGGTGGAATCTCTACTTCACGCGCTCTCAAGCGCCGCCTGAAGTCATGCGCTTCATCGCCGGCCTCCGGCACATGCGCATCACCGGCGGAGTCGCCCTCGGCGCCCTCGGTTTGTCGCTGGCAGCCGCGCTCTTGTGCGGCCTCCCGGCGGTTCTCATGGCGCTGCGCCGCAACGCCTCGGACCACCTGGCCGATGGGCTCAAGCAAGGCGGGCGCTCGCCCGGCGACGGCCCGTCCCGCAGCCGCCTCCGCGGCGCGCTGGTCTCCGTGGAAATCGCCCTGGCCCTGGTGCTGCTCGTCGGCGCCGCGCTCATGACCGAGACCTTCCGCGGCCTCCTGACCGCCCGTCCGGGCTATAACGCGAAACACCTGCTCACCATGAACGTCGATATGCCCGGCCAATCCTACGGCGCGCCGGCCGGTTCCGGCTATGTGACGGGCGAGGACTTCATCGCTCTGCCCGACGCGGACAGCCTTCCGTCTTCCGCCGCCCCTTCCTTCTTTCGCCGCGCCCTGGCCGCCCTCCGCGGCATTCCCGGCGTGCGGAACGCCGCCGCTTACGCGATTTTGCCGGCAGCCCAGAGCTTCACCATCGAAGGGCGTCCGGCGCCTGGCCCCGCCGATCTGCGCCCCGGAGTGCGCGCCGTGACTGCCGGCTACTTCGAGACCCTGGAGTTGCCCGTCCAGCAGGGCCGCGGCATCGCCGCGCAGGATGCCATGGATTCCCCGCCCATGGCGGTGCTTTCCGAAAGCGTCGCCCGCCGCTATTGGCCGGACTATCCCCACGGCCAAAGCCCTCTCGGCGCGCGTATCCGTCTCGGCGATGCGGCCCCTTGGCTCACCGTGGCCGGCGTATGCGGCGACGTGAAAAACTGGTTCAGCAGCCTGCCGGAGACGCTGGTCTACGTTCCCAACGAGCAGAACCCGCGCCGCGCCATGACGCTGCTGCTGCGTACTTCGGGCGATCCCGTGGTGGCTGCGCCCGCCGCGCGCGCCGCCCTCCGCGCCATGGACGGCAATCCGCCGGTCTACGAAGTGAAAAGCATGGAGCAGGTGCTCGCCTGGCAGTCCTCCGGCGTGGCCGGCGCCGCCTTGAGCATGGAGATTTACGCTTTCATCGCTCTGCTTCTGGCCGTCACGGGCGTCTACGCGCTCACCGCCTACGCGGCCGCCCGCCGCACGCATGAGATCGGCATCCGCATGGCCTTGGGGGCGCGCGCCGGCGATGTGGTCGGGATGGTGGTGGGACAATCCTTGCGCGTTTCCGGCGCCGGCCTCGCGGTTGGCCTCCCCGCGGCCCTCCTGCTCGGCAAGCTCGCCTCCACCGTCCTGCTCAACGTGATTCCGATGGACCTGGTGACCATCGCCGCTTTCACCGCGCTGTTGGCCTTCGCCGCGCTGATTGCCGCCTGCATTCCAGCCCGCCGCGCCGCCGCGCTCGACCCGATGTCGGCCTTGCACGAAGAATAGAAGGCCCGCCGGGCGCCTTGAATGCGACCGCCGCTACAGAATTCTCAGTCCCTCTTCCGGCTCCGCGCAGCAATACCAGGCTTCGGTGAGATGCGGCGCCGCGTCGCGCGGCGCTCCGTCTTCCCGCAACGGCCAGTCCCCCGCCCCGGCCAAATCCCAGATCCGCCGGAAAATCTCCAGGCGCGGCGCGCCGCTGCGTTCCTCGCGAGCCACCAGCCGCTGCGCTTCGCGCGACAACTCGTCCAACCACGGGTCCTCGTTCCGCCAGGGGTAGAACAGCGCTTCCGCGTCGAACTCGGCGGCCCGCGCCCTCACTTCCGGCAAATCCAGCAGCAGCGATCCCTGCGTGATCAACAGCCGGATGGCCAGTTGGATGGGCGCCACCTGGTCCGCCAGATTCAGATCCACCAGCGACCGCAAGAACTCGCGGTAGCTCTCCCGCGTGGTCCAAGGCGTGAACGGAATGAACGTCGGCGAAAGACGCAAGCCCGCCTCGCGCATCAGCCCCAGCGCTTCTTCGAAATCCGCGCGCGTGTGCCCTTTGGCCAGCCGCTCCAACACCTCATCGTCCAGCGACTCCACCGCGCTCGTCACGAACAGGCAGCCCGTCTCCTTCAACTTCGGTAGCAATTCGCGGTGGTCGAGCAGATGCGAGATTTTCACCGTCACGTCATAGGTGAGCGCCGGCCATTCCTGGTGCAGCGCCTCCACCAGAGCCATGGCGTGCCCCGGACCGTTGAAGAAATCGGGATCGCCGAAGGTAACGTGCTCCGCCCCTTCGGCCACCTGGCGCCGGATGTCCTCCAGCACGACCTCGCGCTGCACGATGCGGAATGCGCCGCCATAGACCGGGACCACGGGACAATGTCGGCACAAATGCTTGCAGCCGCGGCTGGCCTCCGTGTGCGCTGCCAATTTGCGCTCTTCTCCCGCCGCCAATTGCGCGTACTCCCGCAGCGGCGGCAGGCCGGCCCGGTCTGGAACCAGAAATTGCTGGCGCGCCAGCGAGACTCTCGGCGGCGCCGCGTCCGGGTGGCGGGCCAGCTCGCGCAAGCCCTCCTCGAATTCCCCGCCCAGAATGGTCCCCACCCCCGCCGCCCGCAATGCCTCTTCATTCAGCGGCGCGTAAAGCCCGTACGCGCAGAAATGCGCCTTCGGCAGCGCCGCGCGCAGGCGTTCCAGCACCGGCAAGGCCAGGCGCGTCGCCGTGTGCATGGGAAGAAAGAACCCCACCAGGCCGGGCTCGTTCCCGAAGAGAGCCGGCAGCGGGGAACGCGCCAGGTCCGCCAGCGTCACCTCGTGGCCGTCCGCCCGCAGCCAGGCCGCCGGGGAAGCCAAGCCGAATGGCTGCCGCCCCAGGTCGTACGTGGAAACCAGAAGAACCCTCACCGTTGTCCCATTATGTCAGCCCGCCGCCCGGCCAGCCTTCGGGCGTTTCGTCCCGGGCTTCCCATTACCCCCCGGCGCGGTTCCGCGGCCCGCCCACGCTACCATGTAAGCAATGTCACAGAGGGAGTCTCGGAAGGGCACGCGGCGCGGCCTCGTCCTGTCCCTTCTCGCGTTGTCTTCCCTCACCGCCGCGCAAGCCCAGGAACTCCCGCCTACCGCCCTCCGCGAAATTCGCGCTCTGCTGGCCGAGAAGGCCTCCCGTAGCGCCGCGCAGTCCAAAATGGACTCGCATCTGGTTCACGCCGCCCAAATCCTCCGCGGCCGTCCCGTCAGCCCGGACTTCCCCACCCCGCCGGGCGAACTGGAATCCGTCCACCGCGACGCGCGCGACTTCGTCGAAGTCGATTTGCGCGCCGACGTCACGCCGGGCCTTCTCACGTTCATTCGGTCCCTGGGCGGAACCGTGGTCAACTCCTTCGCCGCCTACCAATCCGTGCGCGCCCGCCTGCCGCTCCTCGACGTCGAGCGCGTCGCCGCGCGCCCCGATGTCTACGAAATCCGCCTGGCCGCGCAAGCCGCCGTCAACGCCGCGGGTCCGGACGTCATCGGCGATATCGCGCACCAGGCCGCCGCCGCGCGCTCCAATTTCAACCTCACCGGCGCGGGCGTCAAGGTGGGCGTCATTTCCGACGGCGTCAACAGCCTCGCCGCCCAGCAGTCCAAGGGAAACCTCCCTGCCGTCACGGTCCTTGCCGGCCAGGCCGGCAGCGGCGACGAAGGCACGGCCATGCTCGAAATCGTCTACACCCTCGCCCCCGGCGCGTCGCTCTACTTCGCCACCGGAAACACCGGCTCGCAGCAGATGGCCGCCAACATTCAGTCGCTAGCCAACGCCGGCTGCAACATCATTGTGGACGACATCACCTATTTCAACGAGGGAGTTTTCCAGGACGACGTCATCGCCCAGGCGATCAATACCGTAACGGCCGGCGGCGTTTTTTATTTCGTGGCCGCGGGCAACAACGGCAACACCAAGCTCTTCTCCAGCGGCACCTGGCAAGGCGATTTCGCCGATAGCGGAACCACCATCACGGACAATTCCGTTTCCGTGGCGGTGCACAGTTTCGGCTCCGCGAATTACGACACGCTATCGCTGCCGAGCACGGTGCAGATCAGCGGCGGCGGCCAGGGCGTGTACGAGCTGATGTGGTCGGATCCGCTGCACGCTTCGAGCAACGACTACGACCTCTTCATCACCGATTCTTCCGGCAATGTGGTGGCCTCTTCCACCAACGTGCAGAATGGCACGCAGAGCCCCGAGGAGGACATCACCGGCAACACGGCCGTCTCCAGCGCCTGCAACTCGGGCACGTGCCATATCCTGATCGTGAAGCACGCCGCGGCCGCGACGCGCGGCCTGTTCCTGAGCACCGAACGAGGCGTGCTCTCCATCGCGACGAACGGCGCTACCTACGGCCACGCCGCCGCGGCTTCGGCTTTCGGAATCGCCGCCAGCAACGGCCAGTACGGAGACGCGGCGTACCACGCCGGATGCAACGGCTTCTCCTCCACCTGCAACAACGGCGTGGAAGAGTACAGTTCCGACGGTCCGCGGCGCATGTTCTACACCCCCGGCGGCGCCGCCATCACGCCCGGAAACGTCCTCTTCGGAACCAGCGGCGGAACTTTGCTCTCCAAGCCGGATTTCGCCGCCGCCGATAACGTCGGCACGGGCGTCAATGGCTACGCGAGCTTCACGGGAACGTCGGCCGCCGCGCCGCACGCCGCCGCCATAGCGGCTCTCCTGCTGCAGGCCGTTCCCACGCTCACGGCTTCCGCCATGCGCACCGCGCTCGGAAGCGGCGCGGTCGCCATCTCAGGGAGCGCGCCGAACAACTACGGCGGCAAGGGCCTCATCATGGCTCCGTCCGCCATTCTCTCCGCCTGCGCCTATTCGGTGAGCGCGCCATCTTCCATCGCGGCCGCGGCCGGCGGCGTGGCGGTGACCATTGGCGCGGGAGCCAACTGTCCCTGGACTATCGGCGGAGCGCCTTCCTGGCTTACCGGGACCACGTCCGGAACCGGCTCGACGGTTCTCACCCTCAACGCCGCCGCGAACAGCAGCGGCGCTTCCCGCAACGCCACGCTCACACTGAGCGCGGGCACGCTGGCCACCGGCGGCTCAACCTCCATCACGCAGCCGGCGCTCACGACCGCCACGATTTCCGGAACGGTGACAGCCAACGGCGCGCCGCTCACGGGAGTCACCATGACTCTGAGCGGGGCTCAAACCGGGAGCGCCACGACGAACTCTTCGGGCTATTCCTTCACCGAGGCGCTGGGCGGCCCTTACACGGTGACCCCCTCGCTGGCCGGTTACGTGTTCACGCCGGCCAGCCAGACCGTCGCCAGCCTCGTAACCGGGGCGGCTCTCAACTTCAGCGCCGCCGCGACCTACCTGGTGGGGGATGTCTCACCTTACGCCTCCGACACGGCTCCGAACTTCGGCGACGGCATTCTTAACATCGCCGACCTGGTTGTTGAGCTGTTCGCGGTCAACTCGATTCCGGGCTACACCCCCGCCGCGTGTTCGGACCGGTTCGACGCCATGGACGTCTATCCGGCCGACGCTTCGAACGTTCGCGGCGGCGATGACGTCCTGGACATTCGCGACCTGG
>DATKOS010000223.1:0-16293 GCA_035524535.1 Bryobacteraceae bacterium | reverse complement strand
GACGGCGGTGTGGTGGAGATGACGGTGGATGTCCGCGACAAGAAGCAGCTCGAGAAGCTGGTGGCGGCCATGCGGCGGATATCCGGCGTGCGCGACGTGGAGCGCCGCTACAGTTGAACATGACTCTTGCAGCCGAACCAGAACATATCGCCATCTCCAAGTCGAAGGGCATCACCATCGATTGGAAGGACGGCCATCGTAGCGAATACGGGCTTACCTATTTGCGGGATGAGTGCCCCTGCGCCGAGTGCGCCGGCACGCACGGCACGCCGCCGCGTCCGAAGACGGCCGATAGCCCGTTTCCCATGTTCCAGCCCGCGCTCAAAATGCTGCGTGTCTCGCCGGTGGGCAATTACGCGATTGCCATCGAGTGGAGCGACGGGCACAAGTCGGGGATCTATTCCTACGACCACTTTCGCGAGATCTGCCCCTGCGCGGAATGCAGGGCGGCTGCTGCCCGGCAGGATGCCTGAGAGGCTGCCGGTTGTTCGCTGGCGCCGCTGGAAAGACAAAACGGGCGGCCCGGAAACCCGATCCGCCCGCCGCCTGCTTTGAAATCGCGTCCTAGAGGAGCCGGAAGTTCACTTCCACCGTGGCCTGCACGGTGACCGGCACGCCATTCTTCTTGCCGGGGATGAAGGTCCACTTCTTTACCGCTTCTATGGCCTTTTCATCGAGGCCCAAGCCCAGGCTGCGGAGTACGTGGATGTTCGTGGCCTTGCCGCTCGGGTCAACTTCGATGTAGAGCACCACGGTGCCCTGAAACTTGGCTTTGCGAGCTTCCTCGGAGTACTCCGGCTCAACCTTGTGCTGAAGTTGCGGCGCCGTCACGCCGCCGCCCACGCGAAGCGCGCCGGTTCCGAAGCCATCTCCAAAGCCCGCGCCGCTGCCATTTCCGATGCCGCCGCCCTTGCCGTTCCCAATGCCGCCGCCGGAACCCTGTCCGTTAGAAAGAATGCCGCTCTTGCTGAACGGGTCGCCGTAGTGGTCCGAATTGACCTGCGGCAGGTTGGCGTCGGGAGGGGCGATGATCGAGGGGTCCATGGCTAGCTTCGGAGCCATGTTGTTATAAACCGCTACTGCCGGTGTGAACTGCCGCAACGAAGCCTTGGGCAGTTTGCCGAAGCTTGCGGGCAGGGGAGAGCGGTCGCCGCCGCCGCCCGCTTCCTTGGGGGGAAGAGGCTTGGCGGGCTGGGGAGTCGTATCCACCGGCATGATAAGCGTAGCTACCGTCTTCACGGCCTTCTGGCCCTGCTTGGTCATGCCCAGCAGGCATGCCACCGCCACCAGCGCCACGTTGACGCCCGTGGATACCATGAACGACTTCTTCTGGCGGCCGTAGAGCCCCCAAATATCCTTCACCGGAACAGGCTTGGAAGTTACTTCCAGTGGCGGAAGCTTGGGCGGGTTAACGAGGTCCTTGAGATTCTGCCAGAAAGATACGTACCACTTGGTCTCGATGCCCAGATCCACGACATCGACGGGCTTGGACGTTACGTCGAGGGGCGGCAGTTTGGCCGGATGAACGAGCTCCTTGATACTGGAAATAAGGGTCTTATACCAGGGGTCTTCCAGCTCGTTCAGTACGCCAAGATGTGAAAGGTTGTCGTCCTCGCTTGAGGAGTTCGGATCTTTGGGTCGTTCTAGATCAGCCATCTTAATCCACCAGTCCCCTAACCGAAGAAAACCATCTTTAGCTACATCGAAGGGACGATATTCTTGCGCACGTCGTTACATGTCCCCCGGGAACTTCCGCCCGCCACACCTGCCTACAGCTTACCATAGGCATGGAAAGAGGCCGGTGGCCGGATTCTCGCGTGATTAGGCCGATTTTTCTACTGAATTTTAGTGACGCTGGCGGGTAGATGCAGGTTCCATCCGTGGAAGGTGGAGGCCCCGTTGGAGGCGCTGGCCACTCGCATGGCGGAGATGCCGGCGGTGCGGAACTCGTGCTGCATGATCCGAATAGCGGTGAGGCCGTTGCCCGAACGGATAATTGCCCCCGTGACGCAGAGTTTCAACGGCGCTACGCCGTCCAATAGGGCCGGCCAGGCCACGGAGATGTCCAGTTGGCCACCCGGCTCCAGGCTCTTTTCCGCTTCGAACAGCAGGCCCTGGCTCGAAAGATCGCGTGTGCGCCCGGAGCCCGACTCCACGACCCGGCGCCGGTGGACAAGCTTCCACTGTAGGGGCAGCTCCAGGACATAACGGCGGGACCTGCGCCGCTCCCCGGCTATGCAGTCGGAGAACTTCTGGGGGCCCCTCATGGGCGGCTCCCCGGTTGGGTATTGATATCAGAGGTGGAACTCAAGCATTTCAATTATCCCGTGAGGTATGTATTCGGTCCAGGACTTACAGTACTATTACCTGCCTAGGGGGAGTTCGAGATCGCACATGCCTGAAGCGAGCCAGCCGCTAGTGCTTCCGTCCCGTGGCGGACACATCCTTGTCCAGGCGGGCCAAACTGCTCTCGAATTGCGTCACCCACTCTTTGGTTTCCTGAAGGACCATGGTTTCCACGGCGCTGTGAAACTGACGCGCGCGCAATAGCAGGGCATCCAGCCGCTCGGCGGTAAGGTCGTCTCCGGCTTTCGCAACCGTTGAGATCCATTCCATCCGAAATTCTCCAAGCGCCTTTCGGATGTTGGTGGCGGCCATCGCGTAGCGCTTCCAACCGCTTGAAATATCGAAGGTTTTGTCAATCGCCAGGAGCGCGGCGGCCAGACCCACCAGGAACGTGGCCCAGAGACCGTTGGTGAGGGAACGCAACGGCGGAAAGATCTGCCCCACAATCGGGCCGACCGCGGTTATGGACAGAAGCAGCACAACGCTCAAGAGGATGAGCCGGGAGAAGACCGCTTTCCAGCGCTTCTTGCTCCAATACCAATCGATCGATTGCTGGGCCGAGGTCTCCACGTACCGCAAGATCCGGTCGAGCGACCCCGCCGGATCGCGGCTCTCCCAGGCAAGCCCCTCCGGACCCGCTGGCCCGATGTCATTGGACGCCATGGCCAAGCATTATAACCGCGGGCGAATAGGAAATCACGGCTCTCCTTAGCGGAAATCGGCGAGGGTGCGCCGCCAGCCTGGTTACCGGGCCTCCACCGCCGCGCTAAAAGCCCGGAACAACTTCAGGTCCGCGCCATCGATGCGGGCCTCGGGGTGCCATTGAACCGCCAGCGCGAACCGCTGCCGCGGGTCCTCAATGGCTTCCACCACGCCATCCGGCGCAATCGCGCTCAGCGTATACCCCGGCGCTATCCTCCCGGCGCACTGGTGGTGCCGGGAGTTCACCACGTACCGTTCGCCGCCCAGGATGCGCTCCACCAGCGTGCCGGGTTCCAGGCGAACCTCATGCGCGTCGCGCAGCTTCCGGTGGTTGTGCCCGTGGATATGCTGCTCCAGAGTCCCGCCCAGCACGGCGTTCATCAACTGCAATCCGCGGCAGATGGCCAGCACGGGCAAGTCGCGGCGCAACGCCTCCCGCAGGAGCGCGGATTCCAAGCGGTCGCGATCCGGATCGGACTCCTCGCATTCAGGCAGACGTGCCGCGCCGTAGACGGAAGGGTCCACGTCCGCGCCGCCGGCCAGGAACAGGCCCGCAAGCCCATCGAGCGAGCTGACGCCCTCAACCGGCTCAAGGCCCACCGCGCGTAGGGCATTCCGGTACGGCTCTCGTTTGTCCGCGGGTGTGCTGACGCCGAACGGAAGCGCAATCTTCATGGGAGTTCGCCTGAACTGCCGGGAGATGCGAATCGTGTGCGCGGCGCCATGCTAACCACAGGATACCAGCGGCCCAACGCCAGTCCGCGCGGCTACGGGCGGTCTTCGGCGGGAAGCAGGACGCGCTCCGCGATGGCGTGCTTCAATTCATCCAAACCGGCCCCGGTGACGCTGGAAATCTCGAAGAAGTCCAGGCCCCGGCTGGCGGCAAGCTGGCGCAGGGCTTCGACGCGGCTGGGGTCCTGCGCCGCGTCCATCTTCGCGGCCACCACCACCATCGGCTTCCCGGCCAGATCTTCGCTGAAGCTGTGGAGTTCGCCCATGACGATTTCGAAATCCTGCACGGGGTCGCGGCCGCTCGCTTCGGAAACATCCACCAGATGCGCCAGCAGGCGCGTGCGCTCCACATGCTTCAGAAACTGGATGCCGAGCCCGTGCCCGAGGTGCGCGCCTTCAATCAGCCCGGGGATGTCCGCCACCACAAAGCTTCGGTACCCATCCACCTGCGCCACGCCGAGGTTCGGCTCCAGGGTGGTGAAAGGGTAATCCGCGATCTTCGGCCGCGCCGCCGAAATGCGGGAGATGAGCGTGGACTTTCCGGCGTTCGGAAAGCCCACCAGGCCCACGTCCGCCAGCAGCTTCAGCTCCAGACGCAGGCGGCGCTCCTGGCCGGGGAAGCCGGGTTGATGCTCAGTGGGCGCCTGATGGGTGGAGGTGGCGTAGCGCGCGTTGCCCTTGCCGCCGCGGCCCCCTCGCGCCACGGTGAAGCGTTCGCCGGACTTGGTGAAATCATAGAGGCGCTCGCCCGTGGCCTCGTCGTAGACCACCGTGCCCACCGGCGTGGCGATCTCAATGGCGTAGCCATCCGCGCCGGTCTTGTTGCTGCCCTCGCCATGGCGGCCGCGGCCGGCCTTGTGCTCGGGGTTGAAGCGGAATTTGAGCAGGGTGTTCTCGTGTTCGTCGGCCACCATCACCACGTCGCCGCCGCGCCCGCCGTCGCCGCCGCTCGGACCGCCGCGCGGTACATACTTCTCGCGGCGGAACGCCAGACAACCGTTCCCGCCATCGCCGGCCTTCACCAGAATTCGCGCTTCGTCAATGAACATAAAAAAGCCGCCGGCTTCACGGCGAAACCGGCGGCGGTGCGGCGGATCTCACTCCGCCCGATGCTTGAGTTGTTACTCGGCTGCCTGGATGTTCACGAACTTGCCCATCCGCCCGCGGTCACGGAATTGAACCACGCCGGTGACCTTGGCGAAGAGCGTGTCGTCCTTGCCCCAGCCCACGTTAAGGCCGGGCTTCAACTTGGTGCCGCGCTGCCGCACGATCACAGACCCGCCGGGGACCAACTGCCCGCCGAAAACCTTCACGCCGAGACGCTGGGCGTTGGAGTCCCGACCGTTCCTGGATGTTCCTTGTCCTTTTTTGTGCGCCATGACTTATGCCCCGATCTCCCCAACCTTCACTTCCGTGAACGACTGGCGGTGTCCAATGGTCTTCTTGTACTGCTTCTTGCGCTTGAACTTGAAAACCAGCACCTTGTCGCCGCGGCCTTCGCCGAGGATGGTGGCCTTCACCGTCCCGCCGCCCGCCACCAGCTCGCCTCCGTCCTGGAAGGCTGCCTTGATGGGCAGCTCGATTTCCGAGCCGGTCTCGCCGGCCAGCTTTTCCACGCGGATCACGTCTCCCGGAGCAACCCGGTACTGCTTTCCGCCCGTTTCAACAATCGCGTACATGCCATCCTCGATTTGGGGAGCCCAGACACACGGAATGTGCTGGAACTACTGGAGTAAGTAACAAGTATACTACGCTCCAGCGGACAATTCAAATCGCCCAAGGACTTAGCGGCAAACGGCAGCGCCGCGCCGGTCCTTCTACTTCTTCGGCATCCAGATGCGGAATTCGCCGCTGCAATGCAGGAATCCCATGATGTACCACATGCCGTCGTAGTAGCGCCAGAGGCCTTCCGGCACAGGCGCTTTCCAAAGGGCGTCGATGAACTTCTTCTCGCGCGCCGGATCGGTGGCGGCCAAACCGGCCACCGCGTTTGTGGCAACCAGCGCGATGTCGTGCGAGGGGTTGCCCTGTGGGACGCCATCCAGGGAGTAGCGCGTGGAGTAGTTATCGTCCTTGGCGGCGAAGAATGCCTGAATCTTATCGCTTAACTGCTGTTCGCGCGGATCGGCGCGCCACCAGGACCAATCGACAGACCAGTTCGCTTCCGTTCGCCACGCGTCGTCCGCGAAGGGGCTGCCACGGCCGCCGAAACCTCCGGGCGTGCCGTCGAAGTTGGCGTAGTTCGGCGCCAGGCCGGTGGTCGGGTTGGTGGTCTTTTGAAAGAAGTCGCGGCTGGCCTGGGCGGCGTCCTTCCAGAACTGGCGGTCCTTCTCCGGCCCCCACAGCGCCCATAGCTCGTAAAATGCGGGCAGGTGATAGGAGGGGTCCGTGCTGTCCCCGCGCTGCGTATTGGGCGTAAAGCGCACCATCTTGTATTGCGGGTTGAACTCCGCGCCGTCGGTTTCCTGGCGTCCCCGGAGGACGGGGCCGGTAATCACTTCGCGGTTCTTCATCGCGTCCAGCAACTGATCGGCTTCCGCCTTGTAGTTGTAGATGCCTTGGCCGCTGCCCCAGCGGTTGGCGGCGAAGTAGAGGGCCATGGTCCAATACTCCTCGCCGTCGGGCGCGGGCGAATGGTCGCGCGCCGTGCCATCGGTGTTCATGGACCAGGAGAAGAACTTGTAGCCCGGCTCGGTGGGCTTGGAGTGGTACATGTAGGTCTTGGCCCAGTTCCAGAGGGCGTCGAACTCCGCCTTCTTGTTCATCTGGACGCAAATCATCATGCCGTAGGACATGCCTTCGGAGCGCACGTCGTGGTTGCGGTAGTCGGTCAAATACGCAAGCGGACCGTTATCGTTCTTTCCGGCCTCGTAGTAGACCGGCTGGTCTTCCTTCTGGCCGTGGAATAGCTGCTGGAAGGCCGCGTTGATCTTGGCGTCGATGTCCTTCTGGGAATAGCCCGCTTCCTTGAACAAGTTGCGGTACTTTCCGGTGTAGTAGGCGCCCTTGGTTGCCTTGGCGGGCTTGGCGGCGCTTTTCTTCTCGCTGGTTTGCGCTATTAAGGCGCTGCAGAGGGTGGCGGCCAGGAGGAAGAGGGATGCCGTGCGAACAGAAATCTTCATTGGTTGGTCCCTTGAACTATTTCGAATCTCCAAGTAAACATCGCGCTCCGGCAAAGTCAAGGCGAGAGCCGTCAGGCCGGGGCGGCGCATGTATAATGGCTCCGAACGGCGCGGTGAGGCCGCGCGCATGCCGGCAAGGAGGGGATATGTGCGATCAGGATCATTTTGAAGAGGACCGTCAGCTCTACGAGGCGCGCGGCTTGGTGACGCGCAAGCAATTCGGCGCCATGCTGGGCGCGGGCATCGCCATGATGCTGCCGCGCGTCGCGAATGCCGTCTCGGTGACGGAGTCGGACGTGAACGTAACCACGCCGGACGGGTCGGCGGACTGCTACTTCGTCCATCCATCCAGCGGGACGGCTCCTGGCGTACTGATGTGGCCGGATATCTTCGGGCTGCGGCCGGCATTCCGCCAAATGGGCAAACGCCTGGCGGAATCGGGCTATTCCGTGCTTGTGGTGAATCCTTTCTACCGGACCAAGAAGGCGCCCACGGCGGATGCGGGCGCGGCCACCCCCATCCAGCAGTTGATGCCGTTGGCGCAGAGCTTGAATGAAACCACCCATATGACCGACGCCAAGGCCTTCATCGGCTGGCTGGATACGCAACCGGCCGTGGCGAAGAACCGCAAGATGGGCACGCAGGGCTACTGCATGGGCGGCCCCATGGCGTTCCGCACGGCGGCGGCCGTGCCCGATCGCGTAGGCGGCGTCGCTACGTTCCACGGCGGCGGCCTGGTGACCGCTACCGCCAACAGCCCGCACCTCCAGGCTGCCAAGAGCAAGGCGCAGTTCCTCATCTGCATCGCGGAGAACGACGACCAGCGCTCTCCCAATGACAAGACCGCAATGAAGGATACCTTCGCGAAGGCCGGGCTCCCAGCGGAAATCGAAGTCTACGCGGGCTGCGCGCACGGCTGGTGCCCGCCCGATTCAAGCGTCTACAACGAGCAGGGCGCCGAAAAAGCTTGGGGCCGCTTGCTGGTTCTCTACGGCAAGGCCCTGGTCTGAGGCGGATTACGGACCCCAAAGGCTCGGCCGGTCTTGGGCGGCCATGGCAACGTGTTCGCCCGTTATGGCGTCATATAGACATGACCTTTGGCGGAATCGGCAAGGGTAAGGCTCGCCTCTGTGTGCTGCTGGCGCTGGCGTTGTTCCCGGTCGCCGGAAGCTTCGCCCAGCCTCCCACGCCCCAGCCTCCGGACAAGGACGCCACGGCCAAAGCCACACTGGTGCGCGGCGCGCAAGCCTATGCCGCCGCAAACTACAAGACCGCTCTAGACGCCTTCCACCAAGCTGCCGCCATGGGCGTAGTGGAAGCCATGATGTACCTGGGCGTGATGTACGGCACGGGGCAGGGAGTTCCCGTGGATCTGGATACCTCGCGCGCCTGGTTCAGCCACGCGGCCGACGCAGGGAACAGTCAGGCCATGTGCAACATGGCTCTCTTCTACTTCCAGGGCCGTGGCGTGAAGCAGAGCTACGCCGAAGCGCTGAGTTGGTTCGTGAAGGCGTCCACCTACGGCAATGGCGAAGCCATGTTTAACATCGGCGTCATGTATCGCGACGGCGTCGGCATGGCGCAGAACTACGCCGAAGCCGTGCGCTGGTTCAAGAAGGGCGCCGCCGTGGGCGATAGCGTCTCCGCCAACGCCATGGGCGTCATGTATCAGGAAGGCCACGGCGTGCCCGTGAATTATGCGGAAGCCATGAGCTGGTACCGGCGCGCGGCGGATGCCGGCTACGCCACGGCGCTCTACAACATCGGCGTGCTGTGGGAGGACGGCCTGGGCGTGGCGCGGGACAAGCAGCAGGCCATCGACTGGTACCGGAAGGCCGCCGCGGCGGGGAACCACTCGGCGCAGGAGGCGCTCAAGAGCCTGGGCGTTCGGGATTGAAGCGCGGGCGGCGGGCCGCCGCCGCACTAGAATAGCGGGTAGTGAGACTCTTTAGGCTCCTGGCGTTCCTTGTCGCCCTTTCCCTGGCCGCGCTATACGGCGGCGACTACGTCGCCGCGCGGTTCCGCATCCCCAACAACCGGCAGACGCTGGGCAGCGTGCAGGTGCGGACGTCATACGCCGTAACACTGAAGAGTGGCAAGGTGGAGTACACGCTCGGAGACTGGGAGACGGAGACCTGTTTGCGGTCCTTGTTTCCCCACTTGGGCTACCAGCCGTGCTGGCGGCTGCGGCGGAATCCGGTCAAAGTTGTGCAGGATTAGGGGCGCCGGTTTGAAGCACGCCTGGCGCGGGCCGTCAGCCGCGCCCCCAGCTACAATCGGGGAAGTGGCCGGCGTTTACATTTCCTACCCGTTTTGCGCCCAGAAGTGCACTTACTGCAACTTCGCCTCGGGCGTGTTCCCCGCCGGCCTTGAAGCGCAGTACGTGGATGCGTTGTGCGGCGAGCTGCGCTGCCACGAATGGCAATGGCTGCCCGATACTCTTTATCTCGGCGGCGGAACGCCCGGGAATCTCACGCCCGAAGACCTTCGGCGGATTCTGGACCTGGTCCCCGGCCGGCCGTGGGGGGAAGCCACGGTGGAGGCCGCCCCGGGCTCCATCTCGGCGGATTTGGCGGAGGCCTGGGCCGCCTGTGGCGTCACGCGCGTGAGCCTCGGTGTGCAGTCGTTCGTGGAGGCGGAGATACGGCGCACAGGCCGCAAACACTCGGCCGCGAGGGTGGCCGAAGAAGTGGAGATCCTGCGCCGCGCCGGGATCGTCAATTTCAATATCGACCTGATCGCCGGCCTCTCCGGGCAATGCGAGGCTAGCTGGCGCGCGTCCCTCGATTGGGTGGAGCGGCTGGGGCCGCCGCACGTTTCCGTTTATATGCTGGAAGTGGACGACGATAGCCGCCTGGGCCGTGAGATGCGCCTCGGGGGCGTACGCTACGGCGCCGCGGAGACGCCCAGCGAGGAGCAGGTTGCCGCGTTTTATGAAGTCGCGGTGGAGCGCCTGGCCGCCATGGGCCTGGCGCGTTACGAGATCAGCAATTTCGCGCGGCCTGGCTGCGAATCGCGCCACAATCTGAAGTATTGGCGGCTAGAACCGTACGCCGGCTTCGGCGCCGATGCGCATTCCTTTGACGGGCGCGCGCGCCGCGCAAATCCGGAAAGCCTGAGCGAGTATCTGGCTTGGCGCGCCGCGCCCAGCCCCCGCCATAGTGAACCAGCCGACCCGCGCCACGAGCGTTTCTTCGTGGGACTGCGGCTTATGTCCGGTGTCCGGCCCGAGCCCGAGGAGTGGCTGCATTTCGCCCGTCCCATCGGCCGCTTCCTTGACGCCGGCTTGCTGGAGTGCGACGACGGCGTGCTGCGGCTCACGCCGCGCGGCGTCATGCTCTCCAATGAAGTTTTCCAGGAATTTCTCGACCTATGATCGACCTTCGTAGCGATACGGTAACCAAGCCGACGCCCGCCATGCGCCGCGCCATGATGGATGCCGAAGTCGGCGACGACGTTTACGGCGAAGACCCGACCGTGAACCGGCTGGAGCAGCGTGCGGCGGAGATTGCCGGGAAGGAGGCGGCGTTGTTCGTCCCTACCGGAACGATGGGGAACACCATCGCGGTGAAGCTGCACACGGAACCGGGCCAGGAGGTGATCTGCGATTCCCGTGCGCACGTGCTCGATTACGAGCTCGCCATGGTGGCCTGGTTCTCGGGCTGCGTGATCCGCGCTATTCCCACCGAGGATGGCATCCTCACGTGGGACGCGGTCCGCGAGCGGATACGGCCGCTGGCGCCGAATTGGGCGCCCACTGGACTGATCGAAATCGAGGACACGCACAACATGGCGGGCGGTACGGTGTACCCGCTCGATACGATCCGCGAGATCTGCGACGGCGCGCATGAGCGGGGATTGAAGGTCCACATGGATGGCGCGCGGCTCTTCAATGCCGCGGCGGCCACCGGGAAATCCGCGGCGCAGATCGTGGCGCCGGTGGATACGGTGATGTTCTGCCTTTCCAAGGCTCTCGGAGCGCCGGTGGGCTCCATGCTGGCCGGACCCGCGGATCTGATCGCCAAGGGCCGGAGGCTGCGGAAGCGCCTGGGCGGCGGCATGAGGCAGGTGGGGATTTTGGCTGCTGCCGGGTTGGTGGCGCTCGAGGAGTCGCCGAAGGGCTTGCCCGAGGATCACCGCAACGCGAAGTTCCTGGCCGAAGGCCTGGCGCGCATTCCCGGTATACAGGCCTGGCCGGAGCGGGTGGAGACGAACATCGTCATCTTTGATGTGGCGGACACCGGCTGCACCAGCGCGCAAATCAGCGCGAAGCTGAAGTCGCGCGGCGTGCTGATGAACGGAGTGAACGACCATCTGATGCGCGCCGTGACCCATTACGACGTAAATCGAGAAGATTGCGCGGCGGCGCTGGAGGCGTTCCGCGACTGAGGCGGTCCGTCCGCTATCGGGCCGCGGCGCCTGAGCGCCGGCAGCCTTTAACGCTGTCCCGGCCCTTACGATTGCCAAGCAGCGATTCGAGCCCGCCTGCCGGGCGGCGCGGCAGGGTCTACTTGGCCAGCGCTACGTGTCCGGCGGCGGGCTGGGCGTTTCCGTTCTCGTCGCGGAAACGGGCCGCCACAACCAGCGCGGCCAGATACAGCATGCCTCCTACCCCCAGCGTCTGCATCAGCCCCAGGTAGATGGAGAGCACCAGCGCCCCCACGGAACCCAGCACGCTGGCCGCGGCGTTCAAGCTCCAGGCCCAGCGCACCGACGGCGCATGCCATTCCTCCAGCAGCCGCAGCGCGGTGGGGAACGGCATGCCCATCACAAAGCCCAGCGGCGCAATCAAGCCCGCTGTCAGCGCCATCTTGATTCCCAGCGGCAGCCCCACAAGCTGGGTCAGCAGCGACGAAGCGATCACGCCCAGCAAGGAGGCCAGCAGCGCCACCCCGCCCAGGGCCTTCGTCAGTCCGCTGCCGCCCCCGCCAATAGCCTTCTTGCTGTACGCGCTGCCCAAGCCGCTGAACACCAGCAAGGAGAAGATCACCACCGTCAGCGCATAAGTCGGATGGCCGAGGAAGAGAACGAACTTCTGGATCAATGTGACTTCGATGAGAATATAGCCCGCGCCAATGAACAGGAAGTACGTCAAAAAGCCGCGCACCCCGCGATGCGCCGGCAGACGCGTCCCTAGCAACACCGGAGGCAGGACCAGAATCAGCGCCGTGGCCACCAGGCTGATGCCCATCAGGCCGAAGAGCAACGGGACCGCCTTGTTCACTTTGTAATCGGCCGTCTTCTGCGAGGCGTGCTGCATGAAGGACATCAGATCGCGCGGCTGCACCGTGTAGAAGAAGAACGGGCGGTTGTCGCTCACCGGCGAAATGTCGAAAACGTAATCGTGCTCGTATTTCTCCGGGTCGGGACTGGTCAGCAGGTCCGTGAACTGGTTGTGGATTCCGGCCCCCGGCAGGTACACTGTCTGCATATGGCCTAGCGCGCTCTGGGCGCGGCTAAGATCGGCATCGCTGAACGGCTTGCGCGAAATGAGGACGGTGTCCTTGGCGCCCCAGTTCTCCACCGAGCCTTCCCGCGCCACGATGATGTGCCGCTCCGGGTCCTTCTCGCCAAGTTGTCCAAGCGCGTCGATGGCCAGAGAGACCAGCCGCAGCGATTCGCGCGGCGGGTCGAACCCCCAGCGCGTGAACACCACCATCCCGTCGTCGGTCAGGTGCGAAAGGTAATCGCGAAAAGCGTCCGTGGTGTAAAGGCTGTTTTCGGAAAGCGCAAAGGCTCCGGCGGCTGTGGATGCCCAAGTGTCCACCAGCGTGGCCTGAATCACCTGGTAGCGGTCCTCGCTGCGCCGGACGAAGCTGCGCCCGTCTTCCACAAAGATGTGAACGTCCGGCCGCAGGTACAGGTAGTTGCTGCGCTCCGGGAAACGCTCCCGCATGATGGTGGTGGCGATTATGGGGTTGATCTCCACGCCGGTGATGTCATGGCTGCCGGAAGCCAGCGCGCGCGCAATATCCCAGCCGCCGCCCGCCCCAATCACCAGCGTCTTGGCCCCTGGCCGGATGTTGTAGGGCAGGGAAGGACCTTGATCCAGGAGTTCGTCGCGCTGCTTGGCCGTCAGGTGATCGAAATCGAAATCGGCGATCCCGGTGGCCGCGTCGGCGTCAATGCGAATGTCATCGCGGTTCTCGGAGTCAATATGCGCCACGCCCACGCGCGAGAAGCTGTTCCACTTCTGGAAGAACTCATTGGCCAGCGTCTGGCCTTTGGCGTGCCGCACGTCGATGATCGAGTTGCCGTGCCGGTTGTAGGCGAACAGCGCTACCAACACCAGGGCCAGGCCCACGCAGGCGGCACGCCCCTTCACAGACCCCGCCATGCTGTGCCAAATGGCGCCGGCCACCGCATAGAGCACGGCGGCGGCGATCACGGTGTTCGGCCCGCCAAAATTGTCCAGAAGCGGTATCAGCAGCAGACAGCCGCCCGCTGCGCCCAGCAGGTCGAAGAAATAGACGCGGTTCACCCGGTCAATCGTCTCGGAGATCGCCAGCGACACCACCGTCCCGGCCACGAAGAACGGCATCGCCGTGGTGAAGTAGACCAGCGCCAGGTCCCAGTTGCTCGGATCGTTACCCTGCGCCAGGATCGTGACCACGGACCCAACCACCAGGAATCCGTTGAGCGCACTGAGTCGCCCCATGTTGGCGAATAGCGGCCCCTTCCACCCCGCCACCACGTAGGAAAATACCCCGCCGGCGCCCAGTCCGAAGAGAGCGATGGAGATGGCCAGGAAGGCGAAGTGGTAGTAGAACACCACCGAGAAGATTCGCGTTAGGGAGAGCTCGAGCAGGAGCGTCGCCATGGTGGTCAAGGCGACGCATAGGTACACCTGTGGCCAATAGGTGGGGGACTGTTTCACGCTGGTCAAATCCTATGGTAGTCGGCTGAAGGGAGTTTCTCAAATGCGGGCGGTGAAAGGGGCGCTTGGCCCTACACCCACTCGAATGCGCCCTTCTTGTAGGCCCAGATGTAGCCGACGGCCAACACGGCCAGGAACACGGCCACTTCCGCTACCCCGAACCATCCCAAAGACTTATACCGCACCGCCCAGGGGAACAGGAAGATCGTCTCCACGTCGAAAACCACGAACAGGATGGCCACCACATAGAAGCGGACGGTGTAGCGGCCGCGCGAGTCCGAGGCGGCTTTAATGCCGCATTCGTAAGCTTCGAGCTTGGCCTTAAACGGGGCCGAGGGGCGAAGGAGCTTCGCGAAAATGATGGCGACTACGGGGAAGGAAATCGCAATCAGCAGGAATATTAAGATCGGAATATAGCCAGACGGCATGGCAACCCCAATATAGCACGCGGCGCACTGACTGGCCTTTCGTTCCGGCGCGCGAGCGGCCTGCCCCGCCGGACGCCCCCAAGCCGAAAATTGCCGCCGCCGCGAATGAAATGCCCGCTGTCTTGAGAATAAAATAGGCGCGTGGCCGAAAGTCGTGAAGATATTGCGCGTATCCTGTCGAAGGTCCTGCTTTTCTCCGGGCTTTCCGAACCAGAGCTGGGCTTCTTGACGCAGCGCGCGGTGGTTCGCGACTTCGCTGCTGGAGAGACGGTTTTCACCGAGGGCGAACCTTGCGCCGGGCTCTTCGTGGTGGAAACCGGCTACATACGCCTGTTCAAGAGCTCGCGCGGCGGCCGGGAACAGGTCCTGAGCATCGACGGACCAGGCAGTTCGGTGGCCGAAGTCCCGGTCTTCGATGGCGGCAATTATCCGGCTTCCGGCATGGCCGTGGGCCCGGCCCGCCTGCTCTTCGTTCGCAAGCAGGATTTCCAGGCGCTCTGCATGGCGCACCCCGATGTGGCGCTGAAGGTGCTTCGCGTGGTGGGCGCGCGCCTCCGCCGTTTGGTGGGGATCATCGAGGAGCTTTCCTTTACCACCGTCCGGCGCCGGCTGGCATCCTTTCTCGTCCGCCTGGCGCGAACCGAGGGCAAGCCCGCGGGCGACGGTGTGGAAGTCCAACTGCCGGCCGGCCACCAGGAACTCGCCGCTCAAATCGGCACCGTCCGCGAGCTGGTTTCCCGCAATCTCTCCCGGCTCCAGGCCGAGGGCCTGTTGAAGTTGGATGGCCGCAGCGTCACCATCACCAGGATGGCCGCCCTGGAAGCCGAACTGGACGCCGCCGAGTAATGCGCTCCTCTGCCGCTGTTAGGCATCGCCACTCCGTCCTGGTGACTTAAGTCATAGTTCTAAATAGCGCTTGGCGATACTCTCGTCTCTGGAAGCGGCAACTCTGCCGCAAGAAGCGGCAACTCTGCCGCAAGGAGAGTAGGATGAGCGCAATAGCGGAACGAACAGTCAGAGAGTTAGTGGTAGAGAACCCGGAGTTGACCCGGGTATTTGAGCGCCTGGGAATCGACTACTGCTGCGGAGGCGGGAAGAGTCTGGAGGAAGCCTGCCGGGCAGCCGGCGTCCCGGTGGATTCGGCTGCGGCCTCCGTCGGCGCGGCGGCCGAGGCGGCCCGAACACCCCGCCAAGGCCGGGATTGGTCCTCGGCGCCCCTCGCCGATCTCATCGATCACATCAAGAGCACCCATCACGAGTTCACCCGTTCGGAGATTGCCCGCCTGGAGCCGCTCTTCGGCAAAGTGATTGCCGCGCACGGCAAGAACCACGCCGAACTGGCTCAAATCCGCGACGTGTTCGACGGGCTCGCGGACGAACTCGCCATGCACTTGATGAAGGAGGAGATGATGCTCTTCCCCTATATCGAGCGTCTGGAAGAAGCCGCACTCGAACACCGCCCGGCCATGCCCGCGCCGTTCGGCACGGTGGGGAATCCCGTGCGGATGATGATGCAGGAGCACGATTCGGCCGGCGAAGCCCTGCGCACCATGCGCCGCCTAAGCGATGGGTATGCCGCGCCCGGCGGCGCCTGCATCAGCTACCAGACTTTGTATCGCGCGCTGGAGGGACTGGAGGCGGACCTGCACCAGCACATCCACTTGGAGAACAATATTCTATTCCCGCGCGCCATCGAACTGGAGCGCGCGCAGGCCTAGCGGCGTGGGAAGCATCGGAGGGTATATGACCTACAAGAGACTGTGGATCGCGTTGGGTTTCGTGATGGCGATTTCATTCGCCGTGCTGGGAGGGGTAGGGGTTAGAGTCTTGAACAGCGCCCCTCCGATTCCTTCGGAGGTAGTGACAACCGATGGCCGCGTGGTATTCGCGGGTTCGGACATTCAGGATGGCCAAGGCGTGTGGCAATCGATCGGCGGCCAGGAGGTGGGCACTGTTTGGGGACACGGCAGCTACGTGGCTCCGGACTGGACGGCGGACTGGCTGCACCGCGAGTGCTCTTTCATCCTGGACCGTTGGGCCGCGCAATCGGGAGCGGCCAGCTACGCCGCGGCCGGCCCGGAAACTC
>DATKOS010000222.1:0-3379 GCA_035524535.1 Bryobacteraceae bacterium | reverse complement strand
AGAAGACGCCGCGCAGCGCCGTCTCTTCGTGCTTCAGATCGTGCAGCCGGGATTGGCGGGGCTGATGGATGGTTCGGTCTC
Organism: Bryobacteraceae bacterium; assembly: GCA_035524535.1. Lineage (GTDB taxonomy): Bacteria > Acidobacteriota > Terriglobia > Bryobacterales > Bryobacteraceae > BOG-224. The sequence continues at coordinate 3,298 of DATKOS010000222.1, read as the reverse complement.
CACGCTGGCGCCGGTCTTCGCCGCCGCGCTGGCCACCAGGGCAAGTTGGGATGCGTTTCTGGTGGGGATGGCGGCTTCCGTGGGCGCGGGCATCTCCATGGGCTTCGCCGAGGCCCTGTCCGATGACGGCTCCCTTACGGGCCGCGGGCACCCGTGGGTGCGCGGCGTGATCTGCGGGCTGATGACCACGGCGGGCGGCATCGGTCACACGCTGCCGTTTCTGATCGCCAACTTCGGCCTGGCCATGGCCGTGGCCATCGCCGTCGTGGTGGCGGAGCTATGCGCCATCAGCCTCGTGCGGAATAAGTTCATGGATACGCCGTTCTTCACGGCGGCGCTGCAGGTGATTCTGGGCGGCGCGCTGGTGTTCGCGGCGGGAATCCTGATTGGAAGTTCCTAGACCGCAGCTGCCGGGCCGCGCGCGGCTTCTCGCAGCGCTCCGGCCAGGGCTTCCTGCTTCTCCTCGGTGAGCTTCTTGCCTTCGGCAGTCACGTAGAAGACATCGATGGCCTTGTGCGCCTCGGTGTCGATGAGGACCACCTCGATGTTCGCTCCCTGGGCGGAAATGGCCGAGGTCAAGTCGTAGAGCAGGCCCGGGCGGTCCTGCGCCACAATCTCGATGAGCGTGGCCCCGCGGCTGGCCGCGGAATTGAAATTCACGCGGCTGGTGATCTTGGCCTTGCGGCTGGGCAGGGCGGACTTGGGGCGGTTGCGCAAGAGCGTCTTGACGTCCATGCGGCCGGTGAGCACGCGCTCGGCGGTGGAGCGGAGGCGATCCACTTCGCTGGGGTTAAGCTCCAGGTTGCGCATGGGGTCGGCGAAGGTGAAGGTGTCGAGAACCATGCCCCGCCGGTTGGCGAAGGCTTCCGCGCGAAGGATGTTCAGCCCGAAGCCGGAAAGCGTTCCGGCGGCCGAAGCGAACAAGCCGGGACGATCCTGCGCGGCCAGCGTCAGTTGCCAGGCTGATTCCTCCTTGCGCACCTCCACGGCGGCGCCGCGTGAGCGCGCCTTGGCTTCCAGCGCTTCATGCGCGGTGATTTCGGCCTCCGAGTGCGTGCGCAGGTAGCGCTTGGGGAAACCTTCGAGGAATGCCGAGCGTTCCGCGGCCAACGCCGGCGCCACTTCGATGCGGTCCGCCTCCAGCGAGCGCGTCAGCTCGTTGTAGACAGAGAGGTAGAGCTGCCAAAGCTGCTCGGCGCGCCAGGGCGTCATGGCCGTGGGATTGACCGCCGAAACATCGGCGTAGGTGAGCAGCGTGAGAGCCTTCAGCCACTCCACGGTCTGCACCTGCGCGGCGGCTTCCTGCACCGTTTGGGGGTCGAATACGTCGCGCGATTGCATGGTGGCGGACAGAACCAGATGCTTGCCGATCAGGAAATTGACCGTCTCCCGGTCGGCCTCGGGCGCGCCCAGGCGGCGCATGGCCGCGGCCACGAGCTGCAGCGATCCGTCCACATGGCCCTGGCTGGGGTCGCCCTTGCCTGCATCGTGAAACAGCGTGGCGAACACCAGAACGCCCACCTGGCGGGATTCTGAAAGCAAGCTATCGTACGGCGGGCGTGGTTCGAGCAGGTTCTCTACGGCCACAATCGTGTGCTCATCCACCGTATAGCGATGGTAGAAATCGCGAATCACCTCGAACTCAATGGGCTTAAGTTCGGGGAAGAAGGCGAACAGCGCGCCCGTATCGTGCATGGAGCGCAGCGCCACGATGGCGTGCGGCAGGGAGAAAAGGGCCACAAGCGCCGGCCACCAGGGGCGCTCGCCGCCAAAGCGCTCCTCGATGACGGGAAGCTGCGCCTCCACGCGTCGCATGGTCTCGATCGACGGCCGGATGCCGTGCCGCGCCACGAACTCGAAGAGGCGCAGCGCCAGCTCCGGATCGGCCGCCAGCAGTTGCGGCTCGCGGAAGTGGGCGCGTTCGCGGCGCACGCCGATGTCGGCGTTTCCCAGTCGCGAACGCCAGTCCCGGAACTGCGCCAGCAGGCCGCTGGTCTGCGCCTCCTGGCTTTCCAACTCGCGCGTGGCGGCGCGGTACACGGCGCGGGAATGGCGGTAATGCTCGCGCATCCAGACCGCCACGCCGCCTTGCCCCCACTGTTCGGCGATGGCGTCCTGGGCATCGAACGTGAGAACGTTCTGGTCGCGCCGCGATTGCTCGTGCAGCCACCAGCGCACGCGCGCCAAATGCTCGAAGGCCGGAGCGAGTTCGGCCGCGGGCTCGGCCGTGGATCCGCGTAACTGCTCCAGCCAGCGCCGAAGCTGGTAGTCGCGCAATCCGCCGGGCGTTTCCTTAACGTTCGGTTCCAGGTGGTAGAACGTGTCCGCGAATTTGCCGTGGCGGTCGTGGGTGAGGCCCGCTAAATTGGCCACCAGGGCGTCTCGGTTGGCGTGCACAAAACGAGGCAGTTTCTCGCGCAGCGCGGCGTAGAGCGCCTGGTCGCCGGCCAGGTAGAAGTGGTCCAGCAGGCTGATGTTCAGTTCGGTGTTCTGCTCGTGCACCTGCAGGCACTCTTCAAGGGTGCGCACGGACTGGCTCACCCGCAGCCCGGAGTCCCAGAGGATCTGGAGAAACGAGGAGATGGCGGACTTGCGGCCTTCAGCGGCGCGTTCGTTGGCGAACAGCAGGAGCAAGTCCACGTCCGAGTGGGGGAACAACTCGCGCCGTCCGTAGCCGCCCACCGCCACCAGCGCGAGATCGGGAACCGGCGCGGCCTCCGGGAAGAGCGTGGCGCCGGCGGCGGCGAGCACCGCGCGGTCCACGTCAGCCGTTCGGGCAGCAAGAAGAGTGGCGGGATCAATACTGGCGTATGGGGTCACGCAAAATATACGGTGATGCAGCCGAACGCGGGGCGGCGATTGCGCCTTTGGGGCCGCCCGGCGGCATAGCTGGCCGGTTGCAAGGGCGGCGGCGGGCCATCCCGGCCCGCCCCACATCGGGTTGATTAGAGGGCTGCGTCGCCCCGGTCGTCGTTGCGAATGCGAATGGCCTCGGCGACGTCGTAGACGAAGATCTTCCCATCGCCGATCTTGCCGGTACGCGCCGCCGCGGTGAGGACTTGCACTACTTCCGGACAGCGGGAGTCCGCTAGAACCAGCTCCAGCTTCACCTTCGGCAACAGGTCGACGTTATACTCCTGTCCCCGGTAGACTTCCTTATGACCCTTCTGGCGCCCGTGACCGCGCACGTCGCTGATGGTCATGCCATCGATTCCGATGCCTTTGAGCGCTTCCTTTACTTCATCGAGTTTGAACGGCTGGATGACGGCTTCGATCTTCTTCATGTCCTTAGCGTACC
>DATKOS010000221.1:0-2418 GCA_035524535.1 Bryobacteraceae bacterium | reverse complement strand
AATTCAAAGATCATCTGGACTTTGCTGGTGCTCTGAATGATCTGAAACGGGTACGGCATGTACATCGCGCGCGGCACGCCGGGCTGGAAGCACTTGATCTCCGGGTCGCGATCGATCCAGTGTTCCTGGTTTTCCTTTTTGCGCTGCGCGGCCCAGGGGAGATAGGGAATCACGTCGCCCTCGACGATGCCGGTGCCACCGGGCATCCATCCCAGAGCTCCCAGGGCTACGACCGGCGCGGCGGAAACCTGTGAGCCGGGCGTCAAGCCGGGCTGCGCCACCAGCGGCCGGGCCTGATGGTTTTGCAGGTCCCAGTAAGCGGTGTTGTTGGCTTGCCAGATCCCGCTGAAGTCGGGCTTCCCGCCGATCCGCGCCACGGCCTGGGCGGACGCGGCCACGCCGACGAGGGCAAACACGGCGAAGTTCCAAATCAACCTATTTTGCATCTTCAGGGGTTTAGTATACGCCCATCCCGGTGGCCGGTTCCAGAGGAAGGGGTGAGCGAGGTTTGTGGGTGGCGCGGGCGGGCGGAGTGCGAGAGGGGAACGCTCGGCGGAAGAGGCACTCTGTTTGTTCGCCATTGGGGAGTTTTCGGAAGCGGGGCCCGGCGGCCCCGCGCGGACCGGGCGGTCCGCCCTACGGAACGCATCCCCTCACTCAGAAGCTGTGAAAAAATCGGCACAAGCTCGGGCGAGCTGGTGCAAACTAGGGCATGGCGGAAGCGCGGCTGAGACGGATTGACCGGAGCCAGAGCTACTTTGGGCCGGTGGACATCGAAAATCTGATCGGGGCCGAGCACGTGGCGCGGGCGATTTGGGAGCTGAGTGGACGGCTCGATCTGGCGGGATTTCTCGAACACAACAAGAGTGTGGAAGGCCGTGCCGGGGCCGAGCGCACGGACCCCCGGCTGCTGGTGAGCGTGTGGGTGTACGGGTTCACGTTGGGCATGGGAGCGGCCCGGGAGTTGGCGCGGCGGCTCACGCAAGAGCCCGGCTTGCGCTGGCTCACCGGCGACGAAGCGATCAACTATCACACGCTGTCGGACTTTCGCACGGCACAGGGCGCGGCGCTGGACGGCTTGTTCAGTCAGGTTCTGGCGGCGTTGAGCGAGGCGGGATTGGTGAAGCTGGAACAGCTGACCGTGGATGGCACCAAGATCGGAGCGCAGGCCAGCGGGGCCTCGTTTCGCCGCGAGCCGACGTTGCGCGAACGCTTGGAGCAAGCCGAAGCGGCGGTGCGGCAACTGAGCAAGGAAGCCGGCGACGAGCCCGCGCGCAGGAAGCGCGAGGCCGCACGGCAGCGCGCCGCAAGGGAGCGCGCCACGCGCCTGCGCGAAGCTTTGCAGCAGGTGCAAAAGATCGCCGCGAGCAAGCCCGCCGCCGAGCGCGAACAGGCTCGCGCCAGTTTCAGCGAACCGGAAGCACGCGTGATGAAGCAGGGCGAAGGCGGCTTCCGGCCGGCCTACAACGTGCAGTCGGTCACCGATGCGGCGCACAAAATCGTGGTCGATGTGGAGGTCGTCTGCGAGGCCAATGATCAAGGCCAACTCACGCCGGCGCTCGCGCGCGTGGGCCCGTTGCCGGACACCGCGCGGGTGCTTGTCGACGGCGGCTATCTTTCCGAACAGAGCATTGAAGAGGCCGTAAATACGCACGTGGAGTTGATCGGACCGGCGCTCGAACGTGACCAGCAGCGGGCGCGCAATCAGCGGCAATCGCTTCAGCAGGCGGGCATTGACGCGGCGTTCGGCGCGCAGGCATTTTCTATTTTGGAAAACGGCGGGGCCTTGCAATGTCCTCGGGGAAAGCGTTTGAAGCTGCGGTCGAAAGCGGCGGGTCACCATCAGTATCGCGCGGAGAAAGCCGATTGCGCCGCGTGCCCGGATCGTGAGCAGTGCTGCCCCACAAGCGGCCGGCGCAGCGTCAAAATCAAACGCGTGAGCGAGGTGGTGGAATCGTTTTATCAACGCATGCGCCAGCCGGCTGCCAAAGAGCTGTATCAACGCCGCGGCGAAGTGGCCGAGTTTCCGCACGCCTGGTGGAAGGAGAAATTCCGCCTGCGTAAGTTCCATGTGCGCGGTCTCGAAAAGGTGCGCAGGGAGATGAAATGGGCCGCGCTGGCTTACAACATTCAGCAGTGGTTCCGTTTGATCTGGAAACCGCGCCTGCGCGCCGCCTGAGCGGCCGAGTTCACACCAGGAAGCCTTCTCCCGCCCCTCCACCCGCCTTCTCCCCCGCGTTCGGCCCGGCCAGCGGCCCATGGTCCCCGGCTTTCCCGCGTCCCCAAAGTGTTCTTCGCCCGGTAGAGAATACGCAATTTTTCACAGCTTCTCACATTCGGGGTTTGTGGGTGGTGCGGGAAGGCGTCGAGAGGAGTCTCGACGCGGCACGCCGAGGCGTGCGCCACGGTTGGGACTGG
>DATKOS010000220.1:0-17089 GCA_035524535.1 Bryobacteraceae bacterium | reverse complement strand
CCGACTTCGCGGACAAACCCAGGGTGAGCCAGCCCGACGCATTTGCATAGAACCGCCAAAACACCCGCGTCTGCTGCAGCCCGCCCCGTTGTCGAGCATGGTGGTCGGTGCCTTCCATTTCAGGAAGACACCTCATCAGGGAGCCCCACTTGACGGCCGGTCGCGATTTCGGATACCAGCTCGGGGACATGAAACGGGATTCATTCGACGTACCGCCCGCCTCGCCCTTCAACCTCAACCCGCCCTCTTGCCCCCAAGGGCTGCTCGGATTCTGGTCAATCGCGGTGAGGTATGCGCGCACCGCACGAGGCGGCTTTGCGCCGCCTGATTCCATTTCTGCAACGTTCGGACGCTCAAACAAAACTCTCGCGCGAACTCGCATTGCGACAAGCCGGAACGGGCGCGAATGGCTCGAACGTCCACCGGCCCAGGAACTTCGTATTCGCGCGCAGGAAGCGCGATGTCGCCCCGCGTGTGGGAAATGGCCCCCTTCAGCCCGGCGCTTGGCTAATGCATGGCCGCCGCGACGATCCAAGCCACGCCCAGCGCAATCGCCGCGGCCACAATCGCAGCCGCCACATTGCGTTCCTCGACAATCGTCTTCCGCGCGTCGAATCCGGACGCTCGGGCCGCTGCGGACACGGCCACCGCGAAGGCCAGCAGCCCCAGGAACGTAAAGAGCAGCGCGTTGAGGATGGGGGAACCGGTCACAGATGCGCCTCCAGCCAGGCGCGCCACTTGTCGAGACCTTCGCCGCTGGTGCAGGAGACCTCCACGATCTCAATCTCCGGCTGCACGCGCCGCGCGTTCTCGCGCGCCAGTTCCGCCTGGAACGGAACGTGCGGCAGCAGATCGATCTTGTTCAGCACCATCAGGTCCGCGTGGTGAAAGGTCGCCGGATACTTGAGCGGCTTGTCCTCGCCTTCGGTGACGCTCAGCAGCACCGCGCGCGCCTCCTCTCCGAGATCGTAGCTCGTGGGGCAAACCAGATTGCCCACGTTCTCCACGAAGAGAATTTCCAGGTTCTCCACGTCCCAGCCTTCCAGGCCGCGCTCCACCATGCGCGCGTCCAGGTGGCACGCGCCCGCGGTGGTGATCTGCCGCACCGGAAAACCGTAGCGCTGCAGCCGCCGCGCGTCGTTATCCGTCTGGATATCGCCGGTCAGCACGGCGACGCGCCGCGCGGGGTCGAAGCCTTCCAGCGTCCGTTCCAGCAGCGCCGTCTTGCCGGAGCCCGGCGAGCTGATCAGGTTCAGGCAAAACACGCCGCCGCGCGCATAACGTTCGCGCAGGCCGGCCGCGATGCGGTCGTTCTCGTTCAGGACTTTTCGTTCAAGCGGGACTCGCACGCGGGCTCCTCAATCTCCACATAGGACAATTCCATTTCATCACCGCCGGCGGCTTCCGTGTTGGCGGACCTGCACGCCGGGCAGGCGGGGCTGTAGTCCACCACGCGGAATTCCGCGCCGCAATCGCGGCAGCGCCGCATCCATGGCCGGATCTCCAATTCGAAGGCGAGCGGAGCCAGGGCGTCGCCCGTCACCAGCGTTTCCAGGCAGAAGCGCAGCGACTCCGGCTCCACGCCCGAAAGCTCGCCAATCCGCAGCCCCGCGCGCGAAACGTGCGCGCCGCCGTGCAGCGCGCTCTCGGTCCGAACGGCGTCCAATACCGCGGCGGCAATGCTCATCTCGTGCAAACCATACTGTAAGGGCATTGCGCGCGCATCGGCAACCGCTGTTAGAATAGAATTGGCGGGCGGGAGTAACTCAGTGGTAGAGTCACAGCCTTCCAAGCTGTTGGTCGCGGGTTCGATCCCCGTCTCCCGCTCCATCCCCTCTCCTGCCATCCAACGCCGAGCATCCATCCACGTCGAACATCCCCTCTTCGGTGACCGCGCGCCGGCCTCACGCGCTTTCGCGCCTGGACGCGTGCTATTTTGGCGCTTATGCCCGCGAATTTTAAGGCCGAGCTGGTGGCGTGCTTCGGCCAACCCGTTGCCGAGAATCCCACCGCTCCCATGCAGGAGGCGGCCTTCCAGGCTCTCGGCCTGAACTGGCGCTATCTCACCGTCGAGGTTGCGCCCGAACGCCTGGGCGACGCCATCCGCGGCTTGCGCGCCTTCGGAATGCGTGGCGGTAATTTCACCATTCCCCACAAGGTCGCTGTGATGCAGCACCTGGATGAGATCTCGCCGGACGCCTCCATCATCGGCGCCGTCAATACCGTCCGCCGCGAGGGCGACCGCCTGATTGGAGAAAACACCGACGGCAAGGGTTTCCTGCGCGCTCTGCGCACCGATGGCCGCATGGACCCCGCGGGGAAACGCTTCGTGGTTCTCGGCGCGGGCGGCGCCGCGCGCGCCGCGGTTGCCGAATTGGCGCTAGCGGGCGCCGCCGAAGTGCTCGTGCTGAATCGCTCCACGGAGCGCGGCGAGAGGATGGTGGCCGATCTCGCCGCCAAGACCGGCGCGCGCATTCTCTTCGAACCCTGGCGGGGCGTATACGCGGTTCCCCCGGGCTTCGACGTCCTGGTCAACGCTACATCCATCGGCATGCACCCAGACGGGGACGCAATACCGCCGGTGGACCTGAGCGCCGCGCAGCCCAACCTCCTGGTCTGCGACGTGGTCATCAATCCGCCCGATACCCGCCTTCTCCGGGCCGCGCGCGCCCGCGGCCTGAAAGCTCTGGATGGGCTTTCCATGCTGGTTTACCAGGGCGTCATCGGCTTCGAGTTGTGGACCGGCCAAACGCCTCCGGAGCGCGTAATGCTCGCCGCCCTGCGAAAGGCGCTGGAAATCGGCTAGCGCCCCTTCACCAGCCCCAGCATTCCCCAATCGCCCAGGTTGGTCGTCCGCCCCTCGCCGTGAGGCGCCTTCAGCTCGCGGATTTCAACCGCCGCCTTATCGCCCGCCACTTCCACCACTCCGTAGCCGAAGAACCAGCCGTCCTCGTACTTCGCCGACGCCCGTAAATGCCCCCCGGAGCTCACCATCGAGACATACGTCACGCCCTCCAGATCGAAGCGCAGGAGCTGATGCAAGTGTCCGGCAATGACGTACCGCACGCCGTATTTCCGGGCGATGCGATGCAGGGCGAACTCCGTGTTTCGCACGGCCACATTAGTGAGCCATGACGGCCGGTGCATGACCACGAACTTCAGCGGCTGGGCCGCATGGGCTTGCAGATCGGTTTCGAGGAAGGCCAGTTCGGCCGCGGGCAAGTCATCCGAACGGCTGTTGTCCAGGACCGTGAAATGCGCCCCCTGGTAATCGAAGCTGAAGTGCAGAGCTCGTCCGGAATGCCGCTGCGCCGCGGCGGCCGATGCTTCAGACCAGACGTCGTGATTCCCCGGCGCGGCGTAGAACGGAACGCCGCGAAAGGGCTCCATCAAGCGGTCGAACTCGCGCCATTCCGCCTGCACCGAGCCATCCCGCATCCCTTCGATCAAGTCGCCGGTGGAAAGGACGAACGCGGGATTCTCCAGCGAGGCTTCGCGAGAGACCTGCTCGAAAACGCCGGGCGCCGCTTCTCCGGTGCGGTCGCCAAGAATCACGAAGCGGAACGGAACGGGTTCCGCCGCCGCAGCCGCCAGCGCCAACGCCAGCAGCAGCGCCGCCAGACGCCATGGATGCCGCGCGCGCATGGCCGCAATCCCTACCATTGCACGGGGGTCTGCTCCAACACCTCTATGCCGAATCCTTCCAGGGCCACCACCTTGCGCGGGTGGTTTGTGAGCAGACGGATGGTGTGAAGGCCGAGATCCGAGAGGATCTGGGCGCCGATGCCGTGCTCGTGCTGAAGCTGCCGCTGGCCCGCCGCGCCCTGATAGTGCAGGAATTCGCGCCCGTGCGTGGTCATCCGGGTTTCGCCGTGCGGCGTCCGCTCCGTGCGGAAGCCCGGGCCGGTTTCGTGCAGGTAGACGAGCACGCCCAGATCCTCGGCGGCGATGGCGCGCAGCGAATGCCGCACGAGCAGGGCGCAATCGCAAGTCGTGGCCCCGAACACGTCCCCGTACATGCAGCGCGCGTGCATGCGCACCAGCACGCGCTCCTTGCCGCGCGGGTCGCCGCGCACCAGCGCCACGTGGTACTCCGGATCGAAGTCGCTTGAATAAGCGATCGCTTGAAACGGCCCGAATTCGGTCTCTACCGTGCCTTCCGCCACCCGCCGGATAACGGTCTCGTGCTTGATGCGGTGGCGGATCAATTCCGCGACGGAGATCATCTTCACGCCGTGGCGTTCGCAGAATCGTTCCAGTTCGGGCACGCGCGCCATGCCGCCATCGTCGTTCATGATTTCGCAGATGACGGCCGCGGGCGTCAGCCCCGCCAACCGCGCCAGATCCACCGAGGCTTCGGTCTGCCCCGCCCGCACCAGCACGCCTCCGCGCCGCGCGCGCAGCGGAAAGATATGCCCCGGCCGGGCGAGATCGCCCGGGCGGCAGTTCGGATCCACGGCCGTTAGGATGGTCCGCGCGCGGTCCGCCGCGGAAATGCCGGTCGTCGTGCCGTAACGCGCATCGATCGACTCGCAAAACGCCGTCCCGAAATTGGAGGTGTTATGCGAGGACATCAGGGGCAGGGCCAGGTGATCGCAACGTTCTTCGGTGAGCGCAAGGCAGATCAGGCCCCGCCCATGCGTGGCCATGAAATTGATGATCTCGGGGGTGGTCTTTTCGGCCGCGATGGTCAGGTCGCCTTCGTTCTCCCGGTCCTCGTCGTCCACGACTACCAGAATGCGCCCGGCGGCGATTTCCTCAAGCGCTTCCGGAACCGGGATATAGGGCATAACTTATTGTATCCGGGCGCCCTACGTTAAGATGGTCTTTGAGCCGATGCCCTTGATCCGCTCCATTTTCGCCTCCTTGCCGAACCTGGATTTGACGGCCGCGGTGGATATTCTCGTAGTCGCGATTCTGGTCTACGAGACGCTCATGGTGGTGCGCGGCACGCGCGCGGGCCACATTCTGGTGGGCATCCTGTTCATGGTCTTGCTATACGTGGCGGCGGTGTGGGCGGGGCTGGCGGCGCTGCGCTCCATCCTGGCCTTCATCGTGCCCTATTTGGGCATCGCGATCATCATCCTATTTCAGTCGGAGATCCGCCGCACTTTGGCGCGCCTTGGGCGCAAGCGCTGGTTCGGGTTGGGCAAAGGCTACCGGCCGCTGGCCTCGGTGGATGAAATCATGATGGCGGTGGAGGAACTGGCCGCGCACAGGACCGGGGCCCTGATTGTCCTGGAGCGCGATATCGGGCTGCGGACGTTCGTGGAAAGCGGCGTGCGTCTGGACGCGCGGATTTCGCGCGACCTTCTGCTCTCCATCTTCAACCCGGGCCTCCCGCTGCACGATGGCGCCGTGATTATCCAGAACGACCGGATCTCCGCGGCGGCTTGCTTCCTGCCGCTCACCACCAATCCGGCCTTCCGCACCGAGCTGGGGACGCGCCACCGGGCCTCGATCGGCATCACGGAGGAGACCGACTGCCTGTCTATCGTCGTGTCCGAGGAGACCGGCCGGATTTCGCTCGGCGTCGCGGGCGATTTGAAGCCAGGCTTGAAGGTTTCCGAGCTCGAACAGCTCATTAACCAGCACTTCGGATCGCCGGAACGGACCGCGGCGCGCCCCGAGGATTTCCCGGCCGATACGCCCATCGAAGCGCAGGAAGGGGGGCCGCGCGCGGAACCCGAACACGCCGACGCGGCGACGAAGGACAGCCGGCCATGATGCGCGGAATCAAGAACGCGGCGGGCTTTGTACTGGGCAACTTCTGGTGGAAGGTGCTTTCCCTGGCGGCGGCGTTCACCATCTGGGCGTTGGTGGCCACGGAGCCGGAGATGAACACCCTCACCACGGCGCAGCTTGAATTCCGCAATCTCCCGGACAGCCTGGAGATGAGTTCGAGCCCGGTGACCACCGTGCGGCTGGAACTGCGCGGCCCATCCGGCGCGCTGCGGGACATGGGCGCCGTGGGCGAGGCGCGCCCCAGCATTGTGCTGGATATGAGTGGCGTGGAACCGGGACAGCGCACTTTTCCCATTGACGACGGCGCGGTGAAGCTGCCGCGCGGCGTACGGCTGGTACGCGCCATCCCCTCGGAGGTGCGTTTCGATTTCGATACGCGCCTGGAGCGCAGCGTCCCCGTAACGGTGCGATTCACTGGGCAGGGGGAGAACGGCTGGGTGGTGGACCACTACTCGGTTTCCCCGGAGGTGGTGGAAATCATCGGGCCGAGCAGTCACGTGAAGCGCGTGGCCGCCGCCATCACGGACCCGGTGGACGTGGCGTCGCTCACGGAAACCAACGAGACGCGCGTCAACCTGTTTGTGGACGACGATTTTGTGCGCTTTGAATCGCCAACGCAAGCGGTGGTCACGGTAACGATGAAGAAAAAGAAGAAGTAAAAGGCGCCTGGGTATCGGAGGACATGGGATTGGGGAAACAGCTTTTCGGAACGGACGGAATTCGCGGGGTGGCGGGGCAGCGTCCGCTCGACCCGAAGACGGTTTACGCCTTCGGCGTGGCGCTGGCCGAGGATGCGGCGCGGGCCAAGCCGTCGCCGGAGATCCTGATCGGCTCCGATACGCGCGAATCCGGCCAGTGGATCGCTGAAGCGGCGGCGGGCGGCATGGTTAGGGCGGGCGCGCGCGTGCGCTTCGCGGGAGTGGTCACGACGCCGGGCGTGGCGTATCTGACCCGGACGGGCCCTTTCGCCGCGGGCCTGATGATCTCGGCTTCGCACAATCCCTACCTCGACAACGGGCTCAAAGTCTTTGCCCATGACGGCTTCAAGCTTCCCGACGCGGAGGAGGCCGGCATCGAGCGGCGTATCTTCGAAATCCGCGAGAGCGGCGGCGCGCCGCAGCCGCATTCCCTCGCGGTGGACGAAAGCCTGGACGGCGCGTACCTGGAGTTCCTGGCCTCCACGGTTTCCGCGCGCTTCGACGGATGGAAGATTGCGCTCGATTGCGGCAACGGCTCGGCGTACCGCCTGGCGCCCGCGCTCTTCGAACAATTGGGCGCTGAAACCATCGCCATCGGCGTCTCGCCGGATGGCCGCAACATCAACCTGGGCTGCGGGTCCCTTCACGTGGAGAAGCTGAGCGAAGCGGTGCTGCGCCACGAGGCGGATTTCGGAGTGGCTTTCGATGGCGACGCCGACCGCGCCATCTTCGTCTCACGCGCCGGCAAGACCGTAAACGGCGATGGCGTCTTGCTGGCCTGCGCGCGCGCCATGAAGACAGACGGCACGCTGCGCGGCGATACTGTGGTCTCCACCGTGATGTCCAATCTGGGGCTGGAAAAGGCCCTGGAACGCGCCGGCATTCGGATGCTACGCACGCCCGTGGGGGACAAGTACGTGCTCGAAGAGATGGTGCGCACCGGAGCTTCGCTTGGCGGCGAACAATCCGGCCACATCATCTTCCGCGACTACGCCACGACCGGGGATGGCATCCTGACCGCGCTTCGTCTCTTCGAGATTTCACTGCGCGCCGGCGTGGGATTGGACGAGCTGACCGCAGACCTGCTGGTGTACCCCCAGCGCCTGGTGAACGTGCGCGTGCGGGAGCGGAAGGACCTGGCGCAGGCGCCCACGGTGGCCGCGGAGATCCGCCGCGCGGAAGATTCGCTGGCCGGGGCCGGCCGGGTGCTGGTGCGCTATTCAGGCACCGAGCCGCTAGCGCGCGTCATGGTGGAGGCCGCGGACGCCGATAGCGTGGAACGCTTTAGCGCCAGCATCGCCGAGGCCATCCGCAAGGAACTGGGCGAATAGCGGAATCCACCCGAGGCCCTTTTGCAACCGATTGGGCCTTCCCAAACGTCCTATATAGTGCAAGGGTCCCACGAGTGGTCCCGCGGGAGGACTCCGTTTTTCCCGCGGACCAGGCCGGCGGGCGTTATCCTCCGAGCGTCCGCCGGTTTCCCAAAGCGCCGCCGGACGCCCTAGGCGCGCTTGAGCACCAGCGCCGAGTTCTTGCTCCCAAAGGCGATGCAGTTCGCTACGGCGTACTCGATGTCCAGCTTGCGGCCCTGGCCCTGGATGTAATCCAGGTCGCACTCCGGATCGAACTCGTCCACGTTGATGGTGGGATGGAAGAAGTTGTCGCGCATGCCGAGCAGCGTGGCCGCCACCCCGGCTGCGCCGCACGCTCCCTGCGGATGGCCAATCAGGCTCTTGAGCGCGGAGCCGGGCAGCTTGCTCGCGTAGCCGTCGAAGGCCAGCTTCACCGCGCGCGTCTCAATGCGGTCGTTAAGCTCGGTGGAAGTGCCGTGATAGCTGATGTATTGCACGGCCGAGGGTGGGATCTTGGCCTCGCCCATCGCCAGGCACATGGCGCGCGCGGGTTCCTCGCCACACTCCTCCAGGCGCACGCGATGATACGCCTCGCATGTGGATCCGTAGCCGGCGATCTCCCCGTAAACGTGGGCGCCGCGCGCGCGGGCCTTTTCCATTTCCTCCAGCACGAAGAACCACGCGCCCTCGGCGATCACGAAGCCGTCGCGGTCGCGGGAAAAGGGTCGCGAGGCGCGCGAAGGCTCGTTGTTCCAGCGCGTGCTCATAATGCGCATGAGTTGGAAGCCGCGCAGGATGAGCGGCGCGAGCGGCGAATCCACACCGCCGGCCACCATGGTATCCATGGAGCCGTACTTGATGTGATGGAAGGCATAGCCGAGGGCATCGGTGGAAGAGGTGCAGCCGGTGGAGACGATGTGGCTCAGGCCGCGGAACCCGAAGCGCATGGAGACTTCGCTGGCCAGCGTGCCGATGGTGCTGGTGGGAATGGTGTAGACGCTGCACTGCTTCTGCTTGCCGGTGTAAAACAGGCGGTACTGCTCCTCGGTGAAATCCTGACTGCCGCCGCCGGAGCCGACGATCACGCCGATCTCGCGAAGTTGGTCGCGCGTCATCGCAGCGTGATCCAGTCCGGCGTCGGCCAGGGCCTCGGTTACGCTGGCTACCGCCAGCGGAGCCGCGCGCGAAACGTGCGGCCGGTCCTTGACGTTGACATAAGCCGTCTCGTCGAACTCCTCGGGGACTTCGCCCGCTACCTGCACCAGGAAGCCCGAAGGATCGAAGCGCGTGATACGCCGCACGCCGCTGGCGCCCTCCCTCGTGGCCTTCCAAAAGCGCTCACGCCCAATTCCGTTGGGGCTGATGGCGCCGATTCCCGTTATCGCGACACGTCGCATGAATTTATCTTTGCCTTTAGTCTAGTCGCCAGTATAGGCTGAAATGGATGGAGCCTGCCACCGGGAACCGAGTTCCCCGAACTTCTTCCATGTCCCTGGCTGGCCTCCAATCGGGCATGGCCGGCGCGCTCTGCTACCTGGCGTGGATGGGAGCGGCGTCGAAATACGAACAAAGCAGCTTCTGGACTTCGGAGAACCTGATGGCCAGCGTCTTTTACGGAGGAGACGCCATCCGCGGCCGGTTTACGTCCTCCACATTGTCCGGCCTGGCGCTCTATCTTCTTCTCTATAGCTTGCTGGGGGCTGGTTTCGCCGCAGCTTTCCAGGACCGCATGCCGCGCCCGCGGCTCGCGCTTTGCGGCATTCTTTTCGGCCTCGGCTGGTACTGGATATCCTTCGGCATGCTCTGGAAATACGCCGCGCCCCTGATCCCGCTGCTGCACGCGGAGCGGCCCACCGTGTGGGGCCACATGCTCTACGGGGCCGTGTTGGCGCGGTATCCGCGCTACCTGCCGCGCGCCCGCGCGCCAGAGCCGCCGCCGGCCGAATGAAGCGCGTTTCTGCGGATCGCCGCGCACTTACTTGGCCTGAGTTCCCTGAAGCGCGATCTCGATCCTGAGCTTGAGCCCCGCGTTCGTCTCGGTCTTGTCCATGTTCTGAAGGGCCGCGTAGTTCCGGCGCTCCCCCAGGGCGAAAATAATCGCGCCCTTCACTTCCTCGTCCTTCTCCGATGAATAGGCCGCCACCAGCGCGCGGTCCGTGGAAGGCTCTCCGCCCCGCATCAGTCCCACCGCGCCCATGCGGCGGTCCAGGGAGTCCTTGCCGTGCTGCAGGTCGTTCAGATGTGCGGCCACCCAGTTGTGCACGTTATTGAGCTTGGCCTGGATGAGCATTTTTACGTCTTCGGCCTTCTCGCCCGCAAGCGCCTGCGTCACCTGCGCATCCGTGCCAACGTCCACCAGATTGCTGAGCGCTTCATAACGCAAATCGTCGTCCTTCTCCTCGCCCGCAATCCTCAGGAGCCGGGCGCTCTCCCGGTTGGCGGCGAGCACCGAAAGCACCAGCGCTTTCATGCCGGCGTCGACCGCCGGATAGAGATCGAAGACCGCCTGCGAGTCCGTCTTCCCAAGTTGGCTGATGGCGTAGGCCTGAAGGTCCGGATTGGCGGCGCCGTGCGCCACCTGAAGGACGATGTCCCTCGATTCCTTCGATGCCTGCTTGCTCAGAAAATATAGCGCCTTCTGGCGGAAACCCGGGAGTCCGATGTCCAGGACCGCTTCGCGCAGCAGGGCCGGGGCATGTGCGGCGTCCGCGTTCATGCGGTCCTCCAGAGCTTGCTGGCGCACCGCGGCGGACTGCTCCTTGCCGCCATCCACCGACTGCGGATTCGCGGCGATCACGGAACCCAGAGCTCCAGCGTCATGCAGCCAACCGCTATTGGGGAACGATTTCCTCAGCTCCGCAAGCGGCGCCGCCGCGTCGGTTCCCTTCCCCGCGCGGTAGAGGGCAAAGGCCTTCCAATAGAGCGCGCCCTCGGCCTGGGCGCTGGATGCGGACATGGCCTGGAAGGCGGCCAGAGCCTTGCCCCATTGCAGGTCGTCCAACGCCGCCAGGCCTTGGTGGTATTGCGTGTAGTCCGCCACCATGTCCGGCGCCGGCGGAGAAGGCTGCGCAGCGGCCGCGGGCTGGGCCGGAGCGGCGGATTGCGCCGGAATTTGCCCCGCCGGCGCCGCGGACTGCGCCAGGGCGGACGCCGCCGTCCAGGCGCACAAAAGACAGAGAGCGCCCAGCCGCCGCAAAACGCACATAGGAATTTCAGGCAAACGATAAGGCTAACAGGCGTTGGGCGCGCGTACAACAGGCAAATCCGCGCCGCCGCCGGTTCTAACCGTGTCCTAACTGCATCAGCCAGCCGATTCCGTAGAGAGCCGCCAGGAAGCAGACGAACACGTACGCGCCGTACTGAAAGCGCTCGCGGTCCGTATTCTTGGTGACGATACCCATCACAACGGACGTGAAGAGGGCGAAGAGAAACGCCGCTTCAAAATGCGACAGGTTCATGCTCATTCAGCTCTTCCTCCCCGCGGCGATTTCGAAAGCGTCCACCATGGCCAGCACGTTTAGCAGGCCGGCCGTGACCAGGAACTTGGTTCCGTAGTCGTGCACCGCGCCGGCCATATCCGGCTGGGTGTAGCCCAGCCAGGAGGTGAGCAGATAGAGGATGCCGGAGCAAACGTCGCCGATAAAGCCGCCGGTGTTGATGAGGGTGGTGAGGAGGTCGCCCGATTGCGGCTGGAACATAGCGCCGCGCATCAGGAGGCCGCAGATAAACATGAGGCTGATGGAGAGCCCCAGCAGGGCGCCGCGGCCGGCGCGCTTCAGCAGGAAGTGTCCGCCTCCCGGAATCAGCCACCCCAATGCGACGGCCGGAGCCCACACGCTGACGGGCGGCATGGCAGGACCCTTCTTCTCTTCGCTTTCTTTCGCCATAAACGCTATTCCGAGTGTACCAGCTTCGCGGTTCAGGTCAGCTTGCCACGGGCGTCGACCGTCCAGGTTTGTTCCACCGCGTCGCCGCGCAGGCCGTAGACACGGTCGTGCAGGTTCACGGCGGTGCAAATGTGGTTGGGAACAATCCGCACCCGGTCGCCCACCTCGAAGGACCGCTCCGCGCCGGCTACATCCAGGAAGCCGTGCTCCTCGTTCATCTTGTGAAAGCGGGCGTGAGGCGCCTCCGCCACGTAGCCGAACGCGCCGTCGTCGGCGCCGGCCAAGCGGTCCGACGAGAAGGTCTTCGAGCCGCCGTCAATGACGACCTGTTGGGGCCTTGCAGTGGAGACCACGGTGGCGAGAATCGACGCCGCGCAGTCCTCCGGGCGGCAGGCGCCGCTCCGCACGGTATTCCGGTCGTTGAAGATGTAGGTCCCGGGCCGGATTTCGTTGAGGCCCGGCATTTCATGCGAATGGAACAACGTGGGCGTGGAGCCGCCGCTGACGATGCGGACGGCGATGCCTTCGCGGCGGAAAAGATCGATCGTCTCCCGCAGCAGACCGGCGACGCGGGCGAAGGCGGCGCGGCCGGCGTCGTCCCAGGTTCGGATATGCCCCGGGTAGAAAGCGATGCCTTCGAACGAGAGGTTGGAAAGGCCGCGGATGCCGCGAGCCAGTTCGAGCACCGGCTCGCCCGGATCCACGCCCACGCGGTTGAGGCCCACATCCATTTCGGCGAGCACGCCTACCCGCACGCGAGCGGCGCGGGCGGCGGCAGAAAGATGGGTGGCGGCAACCATACTATCCAGGGCGACCGTCACTCCCGTGCGCCGAGCGACGCGCATCAGACGATCCACCTTGGTTCCGCCAATAACGGGGAAAGCCACCAGCAGCTCGCCCGGGTGTGCGTCCAGCATGATTTCCGCCTCGGAGACCTTGGCCACGGTGAGCCCGACGGCGGACTCCAGTTGCCAGCCCGCCAGGAGAATCGATTTGTGCGTCTTGGTATGCGGGCGCAGGCGCAGACCGTGCTCAAAGCAATACGAAGCGACGCGCGCCAGATTGCGCTCCACGATGTCAAGATCGACCACGAGAGCCGGCGTATCGATTTCGGATACGTGCATGGTAATAGGATAGGGCGGATCGCGAGGCGCGGCTTCGGCATTTCGCGGCGGGCGCCGACGCGGGTATCTCGCAAGTGGACTTCCCGATGGCAGCGGCGGGATGATGGATAACGCGGGCCGGATTTCTTGCCGGGTTCCGTTTCTTCCATGGAGCGCATTCCTTTTCAGGCCACCAGCGCCGGAGCAGTTTACGAGGGCATCGGGCGGCTGCCGGTTTCCATCCTGCTGGACAATGTGCGCAGCCTTTACAACGTCGGCTCGTTTTTTCGAACCTGTGACGCGGCGGGGGCGGAAAAGCTCTATCTGGCCGGCATCACCGGGCGTCCGCCGCACCGCGCCATCTCCAAGACCGCCCTCGGCGCCGAGGACTCCGTGCCTTGGGAGTGGACGCCGGACCCGGCTTCGTCCCTTTGCGCTCTCCGCGAACGGGGGTGTGAAATCGCCGCGGTGGAAACCTCCCTGCACGCCGTGGACTTGTTCGACTGGGCGCCGCGGTTTCCCGTCTGCCTGATCTTCGGACACGAAGTGGACGGCATCCAGGCGGAGCTATCGGCGCTAGCCGACGCGCATGTGCGCATTCCCATGCTCGGGATGAAACATTCGCTCAACGTGGCGACCGCGGCGGGCGTGGTGGTTTACGAGCTCTTGCGGAAATACCGGGAGGCGCTGGCGCCCGGCCGGCGCTACTGCGGCTAGCGCCGGTGTCTCTTGGGGATGGCGATCAGGAGGCCGGCCGTGATTCCCAGGGAACGGTCGTGGCCCGGGGCGAAGGCGTAGTCGTAGCTCGGTTCCAGGTACCAACCCAGCTTGTGGCGCGCCGAGGGCCAGAACATGAAATCCAGAACAGCCTCTCCCGCAAGCGCGTTGGAGGTTGCGCCGGACGACCGAGTGCGCATCCATTCCGGCCCCACGCCGAACATGAACTCTGCTTGGGACGAGAGGGTCCAGGGCTTCTTGAAGAGAAAGTCGGTATCCCATTCGGTGGAGTGACGAGTAAAGAGCGGAGTCACTCCGGCTTCGAGTTCCAACCAGTCCTCAATGGGCGTCACCTCGATGGCGGCTGAGGGGCCATAGCTGGATTCCTTTTGGTTGAGCGCCCTGCTGGCGGCGCCTCCGACTTCGACCACGGCGGCGGGTTCTTGCGTGCCGGATTGGGCCAGAACGCTCCCGCCGAGCAGGAGCAGCAGAACGAAAGTAGAGAAATACAGCTTGAGCATAGGCTCGCCAGGAGAGTGGCTTGCGGGCAGCACGGCGGCCCGCTCAACCCCTCACTTCGTTGCGCTCAGGTCCGCGGTGGCCTTCGCCAGCCCCTCGGACGTCGCCGTCACCTGAATGCGCCCGGGCTGGCCGTCTTTCGAGCGCACAATCAGCAGCGCCAAGCCGTTGAATGCCTTGCGCTGGTCCGCTTGGAAGGGCTCCGTGGTGGCGGCGTTGCCGTTATCCACTGCTTCCCGCACCCCGGCGCCTTCCACGTGGAACTGGACCAGATTATCGGCCAGCGGGCAGAGATTGCCGTCCTTATCCTCGATGCGGACGGTGATGAAGGACAGGTCCTTGCCATCGGCGGCGATCTTGGAGCGGTCCGGGATGAGGCGGATGCGCGCGGGCTGCCCGGCGGTCTTGATCTCATCGACGGCGACTTGCTTTCCGTTCTTGAAGCCCACGGCGCGAATGGAACCGGGCTGATAGGGCACGTCCCACTCGAGACGGTACTTGGAGGTGAACTGGCGCGTCGGGCTGACAACGGGGTTCACGGGGATGGTGACCGTGTCGATGCCGAGTTTCTTGCGTCCGGCCGACTTGCCGTTGACGAACAGTTCGACCTCATCGGCGTTGGTGTAGGCCATTACCGGGATTACCTGGCCTTCCTTGCCGGCCCAATTCCAGTGCGGCAGGAGATGGAGGACGGGTTTCTCGGTCCACTTGCTCTGGTAGAGATAGTAGCGGTCCTTGGGGAAGCCGGCGAGATCCACAATGCCGAAGTAGGAACTGCGCGAGGGCCACTGGCTGGGGCGGCCGTAAGGGGTGGGCTCGCCCAGGTAATCGAACCCGGTCCAGACAAACTCGCCGAGCACGTTGGGCAGGCGGTCCTGGTAGGTGAATTCCACATCGGGGCAATAGGCCCAGGAGGGCGCCACCGTGTCGAAACTGGATACCTGAAGCGTGGAGAGAACTGCGTTGGCCGCCACCGGCAGGTCATAAACGCCGCGCGAACTGACGCAGGATTCGGTTTCCGAACCGAAGATCACCCACTTGGGGTGGTCCTTCTGGATCTGCTCGTAGTGCGTGGGCGCATAGTTGAAACCCGGGATATCCACTTGGTCGGCCAGTCCGTTCTTGATGGCGTCCTGCCAGCTATTGAAGGCGGAAGTGGTGGGGCGGGTGGGGTCCACTTCGTGGGCGATGCCGGTGAGCATCTTGGCGGTTTGCCAGCCATCGGCATGGTTTTGCTCCGGGACTTCGTTGCCGATGCTCCACAGAATCACGCTGGGGTGGTTCCGGTCGCGCCGCAGAAAGTCGCGCATGTCCTGCTCACCCCACTTGGCGAAATACTTGGCGTAGCCGTTGGGAACTTTGGGGATGTTCCACATATCGAAGGCTTCGTCCATGACCATGATGCCCATACGGTCACAGGCTTCGAGCACTTCGGGCGCGGGAGGGTTATGGCTGGTGCGGAGGGCATTGATGCCCATATCCTTGAGGATCTGCAACTGGCGCTCGATGGCGCGCGTGTTGATGGCCGCGCCCAGCGCGCCCAGGTCGGAATGGTCGCACACGCCGTTGATCTTGATGGCGCGCCCGTTCAGCAGCAGTCCCTTGTCATGGTTGAACTCGATGCTGCGTATGCCGAATGGCGTGACGTAGCGGTCCAGTTCCTGCTTGCCGGAGAGCACCGTGGTGACGGCCTGGTAGAGGTAGGGCGTTTTCAGATCCCACCGTTTTGGTGAGGACACCTTGATGCTGGCCGCTACCGTGGAGATCGCATCCGGCGCGATGGTGACATTCGAAGACTGGCGCCCCACCTGTTTGCCCGAAGGGTCCAGAATGGCCGTTTCCACGATGACGGAAGCGGGCGCGCCGCCGCGGTTCTGCACCTCGCTCTTGACGGAGACGCCTGCACTTTCCGGGGAAACATCCGGCGTAGTGACGTACGTCCCCCAATGGGCCACGTGGACGGCGCCGGTGACCACCATCCAGACATTTCGGTAGAGGCCCGCGCCCGGATACCAGCGCGAGGAGCGCTCCTCCGGCATCAGGCGCACGGCGATGACATTGTCGCCGCCGAAATTGAGATTCGCGGTCAGGTCGTAGGCGAAGCTGGAGTAGCCGTAGGGGCGTTCACCCAATTCGTGGCCGTTGATCCAGACGGTGGAATTGGACATGGCGCCATCGAACTCGATGGAGAAATACCTGCCGCGCTCCGAGGCGGGCACGGTGAAATGCTTGCGGTACCATCCCGTGCCGGAAATGGGAAGGCCGCCGGTAGAGGGGCCGTACGAGACGTCGAAAGGTCCTTCAATGGCCCAATCGTGGGGCAAGGTAAGGGAGCGCCAGGAAGAATCGTTGAAAGAGGGCTGTTCGGCGCCGGGGGCTTCCCCCTTGAGGAACTTCCAATCATCATCGAAGGAAGAGCGCCGGCCGGCGGCGGTGGCGCCGAGCGCCGCCACGAGCGCCAGGACGCAGGCATTCCGCATCATGGTTCCATCCTTTTCGAATTAAGGCTTTTCGACCATGTATTATATCTTCAGGGCCAATCGCACTTAATGGAGGGAAGGGGAAAGATGAAGATTTCACACATTCTTAGCGCGGCTATTCCGGCGGCGCTATTTGTTTCGGCCATGTCGTTCACAGCTCCCATGAGCCGCGCGGAGGACGTGCCGGCCGTGGGCCAGATGGCGCCGAACTTCACGCTGAATTCGCAGGAAGGCAAGTCCGTGAAGCTCTCGGACTATCGCGGCAAATGGGTGGTGCTCTACTTCTACCCGAAGGACATGACGCCGGGATGCACCATTGAAGCGCACAACTTCCAGCGCGACCAGGCGCAGTACGATAAGGCGCACGCCGTGATCCTGGGCGTCAGCGTGGATTCCGTGGATTCCCACGTTCAGTTTTGCACCAAGGAGAATCTCAGCTTTAAGCTGCTCTCCGATGAGAAGAAGGAAGTGGTGTCGAAGTACGGATCATTGGGCGGCGCAGTGGCGGCGCGCAATACGTTCCTGATCGACCCGAAGGGCGTGATCCGCAAGGTGTACCTGAAGGTGAATCCGAACCCCCACAGCGCG
>DATKOS010000219.1:0-2037 GCA_035524535.1 Bryobacteraceae bacterium | reverse complement strand
CCAGGCGCCAGTCCGCGCCGGTCCGCTTGGAGAGCGTGTTCACCAGGAAGGACTGGAAGTCGGCGATGGCCGCCAGCGCCGGCGCGGCCGCGGCGTCGTAATCCGTGCGCTGTGCCGCCGGCGCCGCTTGGCGCAGCGTGTCGCTTACCAGCGTGGCGTTGCCGTCGTTCTCCTCAATGGCCACCTTGGTCCAAATCTCCGGAGACGACGTCAGGTTCGCCTGCGCCTGCTTCAGGAACGCGGGCACGGCGCGCAGGCGGGCGATGATGTGCTTGTAGCGGTCCGGCAGGGGTGCGTAGTTGAGCACGTAGGGATTGAACAGCGCATTCCCCAGCGTCTCCACGTAAGTGGTGGGGTTGTGCTGCGCGCTGTGCGCCTGCTCCAGGTCCAGCAACTGGAGCGCAATCTGGTCCTGGATCATGCGCAAATCCGCGCGATCCTCGGGCGTAAGGTCGTCTGGGCTCAGCGCCGCCAGGCGGTCGCGCATGCCATGGAAAAACTGGCGCTGCTTTTCCAGCGCCGCGGGGCTGACGTCGTCGAGCATGTCGTCCAGGTTCTGGTTGTTGTACTGGTGTAGCCCTGCGCTGGTGGCGCCGGCCGGCGAAAAGGCGATGGTGGTATAGACGAACTCGTCGGAAAGTTTGGAGAACTTCTCAGTAGCGCTGGGGCCGCAGGCTGCGGCAACAAGGAGAAACGGCAGAACGGCAAGGATCTTCGTCATCACCTGCAATTCTACAAGATGCCGAGGCGCGGATCAGCTTGCCAGAAAGCGCCGGCGTACCCTGCCCGCAGGAGCGCGGTCGCCCACGGGCTCGGCGCGCCTGGCGCCGGGATGCGGCAGGCTGCGCATGACGGCGGCGCGTTCCGCGTACACGCGACGGAGGGTGATTCGCTCTCCGAGCACGCAAGCCCACAGCAGCACGACCGCGAAGCCGATGGCGATGAGCCCGGGGGTGGTGATCTTGGCGATGGGCATGGGCTTTTCCTCCGCGGTGGAATCTAGCAATTCGGCTGCCACGGCAAGATCCGTGATATTCCAGGAACGTACGTTCGCTAACCGTGGCGCAGCGGCACAAAGGGTGCGGCCAAGGCCACAGCATGACGCGATTTAGGCAGTGACGGTTTCACAAGCCGCATCTCCGTGCGAAGTGCGCCGGTGCGGCACGAAACGCTTGTTACGGCGAACATATAGTCCGTGCACGCACGGCTCCGCCCGGCGGCGTGCGTGCAGAAGATACACCATTCGGCAAGCAACGCCTGCCCGGCGGTCAAAAATTACTCCACCAAAAAGGGGGAAACGCGGCAAGGCGGCCGGAGCGGCCCTCACTCAGCGCGGCGCGCCGCCCGCAAGTGACACAAGTGACACAGACAGTATCCCTCTCCAATGCATGGCTCTATACTGCCACAATCCAGAAGCCATCTGATATCGGGGAGAACCACGAGGAGGCGCACTCCCGCCCCTGCAAACTCCGCGCCGCCTCCGCCCCTCGGACTACAGCCGGAAAGCCAGGCCCGCCATCGGCACAAGGTCATGCATCAGGCTCTTGCCGAACGTCGCGCCCATCGCCGGCGTGATCACCTCCGTGGGGAATGGCGAGATGTAGTCGCGCACTTCCACGCGGAAGGACACGGCCTTCGCCAGACGGAACTTGAGGCCGCCGCCCACGCTGCCCATCGGCTTCACGGCGCGCGTCTTGGTCAAGTACGCGAACTGCATCAGAGGCTGGTACGCCTCCTCCTGCCCGTTGCCGATAAAAAGCCGTATCCCCGCGCCGGCCGCGGCGAAGAGCTGCACGCGGTTCTTGTTGGACGTGTGCACGGTAACGTCGTAATGCACTTCATGCGAGATCGCGCCGAAAGTCGCCGTCGTCCCCGCGCTTTGAATGCGCGCATCGCCCAGGATGTAGCTGTAGCGGAGTTCCCCGCCGATGTAGCGCGTCACGTCCTGGCCCAGATAGATGCTGAACACGGCCGCGGGCGCGAATCCCGTGGTGGCGCTGGCGGCGCCGGACGTAGCCGGCACGCTGGAGGGGGAGC
>DATKOS010000218.1:0-4827 GCA_035524535.1 Bryobacteraceae bacterium | reverse complement strand
TAATTGGCGCGGGCGTCGCGGGACTGCAGGCCATCGCCACCGCGCGCCGCTTGGGCGCCGTGGTCAGCGGGTACGATATCCGCGCGGCGGTGAAGGAACAGATCGAAAGCCTGGGCGCCCGGTTCGTGATTCTGGACATGGAAGCCGGCGGCGCCGAGGGAAGCGGCGGATACGCCAAGGCCATGGGCGAGGATTTCTACCGCCGCCAGCGGGAACTGCTGGGCGACGTCCTGGCTGAGCAGAGCGTGGTGATCACGACGGCCGCCGTTCCCGGCAAGAAGGCGCCGGTGCTGGTCACAGCGGACATGGTAGCTCGCATGTCGCCGGGCTCGGTGATCGTGGATATCGCCGCTGAGCGCGGCGGCAATTGTGAGCTAACGCGCGCGGGCGAAACGGTGGAAGCGAATGGCGTCCGCATCATGGGGCCGGTGAATCTGCCTTCCGCCATTCCGTACCACGCCAGCCAGATGTACGCCCGGAACATCGCTACATTTCTGAAATATCTGATCAAGGACGGCAAGCTGAACCTCGACCGCGAGGACGAAATCGTGCGCGAAACGCTCGTCACTTACGGCGGCGAAATCGTCCACGCCAAAGTCCGCGAGCTCATGGGTTAGAGAGGGGAATCCGATGCCTTCGAATCTGGAAAAGGCTCTGTTCGTTTTCATGCTGGCGACCTTCGTCGGCCTGGAGATCATCCGCAAAGTCTCTCCGCTCCTGCACACGCCGCTGATGTCGCTCACCAACGCGATTTCGGCGATTTCCGTGGTGGGCGCCATCCTGATTACCGGTAACGAGCGCGCCACGGATCTGACCAAAATCCTGGGCTTCGTGGCCATCGTCGCGGTGTTCACCAACATCGTCAGCGGCTTCCTCATCACGGACCGCATGGTGAAAATGTTCAAGAAGAAGCCGCAGGCCGCCGGAGCGGAGGTTCACAAGTAGATGCCTCACTTCGTCCAGTACGTTTACATCATCTCGGCCGCGATGTTCATCCTGTCGCTCAAGTGGATGAACTCACCGGCTTCCTCGCGGCGCGGCGTGGCGATCGGATCGCTCGGCATGTTGCTGGCGGTGGCGGGCACGCTGGCGGGCTTCCCCGAGTTGATGGGCGGCCTCTCCGTCCACAATTGGACGTGGATTGTCACGGCGATGGTAATCGGTACGGTGATCGGCGTGCCCATCGCCTACATCATGCCGATGACAGCCGTGCCGCAGCGGACGGCGCTCTCCCACGCGTGCGGGGCGCTGGCGGCGGCGCTGGTGGGCGCGGCGGAGTTCTACCAGTCGAACCAGATGCACGAGCCGCTGGCGATGTTCAAGATGATCGCCCTGGTGATTGAAACGCTGCTCGGCTTCCTGACCTTCACCGGCAGTTTGATGGCCATGGGCAAGTTGCAGGAAGTGCTGCCGCAGCGCCCCATCACGTACCGGGGCCAGAATTTCGTCAACTTCACCCTTTTCAGCATCGCGGGCGTGCTGGCTGTTCGTCTGGTGATGGTCCCAAGCGACACCTTCCTGTTTCCGATTTTCAGCGGCCTGGCGCTACTCTTCGGCGTGTTGCTTATCATCCCCATCGGGGGCGCGGATATGCCCACGGTGATCGCCATCCTGAACTCCTACGCGGGTCTTTCGGCGTGCGCCATGGGATTCGCGCTCGGCAATAACTTGCTGGTGGTAGCCGGAGCGCTGGACGGCTCCTCGGGGCTGATACTCTCCATCATCATGTGCAAGGCGATGAATCGCTCCTTCACCAACGTGCTGTTCGGGGCATTCGGACAGATGCAGATGAAGGTGGGGCACACCGAGCAGAAGCCCGTGCGCAGCGCCAGCCCAGAGGAGGCCGCGTCGATTCTGGAAGCCGCGCAATCCGTGATCATCGTACCGGGATACGGCTTGGCGGTGGCGCAGGCGCAGCACAAGATCCGCGAGTTGTACGATGCTCTGACGCGGCGCGGCGTGAATGTGAAGTTCGGCATCCACCCGGTGGCGGGCCGCATGCCCGGCCACATGAACGTGCTGCTGGCCGAGGCCGATATTCCCTATGACCGGCTAGTAGAGATGGATGAAATCAACGGCGAGTTCCCGCAATGCGATGTGGCGCTGGTCATAGGCGCGAACGACGTCACCAACCCCGCCGCGCGCACCGACAAGTCCAGCCCGATCTACGGCATGCCGATTCTGGACGTGGATAAGGCGCACACCGTCATGGTGATCAAGCGCTCCATGAACCCGGGCTTCGCCGGCATCGACAATCCGCTTTACTACATGGACAAGACGCTGATGCTCTTCGGAGACGCCAAGGCCTTCGTTTCCGAAATGGTCAAGGAACTACCGGTCCGGGCCGCGGCATAGGCAGGCGCCCCTAGCGCCGCGGAAAGCAGACGCGGCCGGTTCAGTCCCAATCCGCCGGCTCGACCGCGAGGCTGGCTAAGGCCCTGACCAAGCCCCCCAAGCCAGACGGCGGAACGGTCTTCTCGTCCGTGAAGATCACTCCTCCGTGATCACTCCCGTCAGGATTGCAGCTCCAGATCGCCAGGATCGAGCGCTGGGGCGAACCGCGCCTCGGATCGCCTAGGACGAGGCGCGACGGCTGGACGAGCCAAGGCCTGCGGGGTCGCGCGAGCCGCGCAGGCGCCGGGCTTCTCCGAGTTCCGCTAGCATCACGCGCAGGTTCCATCGCGCCACGAAGAGCTCTTCCTCGCTTCCGCGAATGCAGGCGGCCGCGACGCGCGCGGCCTGCTCTAATGCGTGACGAACCAGCCAGCGCGGCATTCCCGCCAGCCGGGGCGTTTCGCGGCGGAACTCCGCATTCAGCCAAAATTCGCTGCGGCCGAACCGCGACGCGCGGTGCAGCATCCAGCGCTTGTTAAGCTGCTCCAGGCGGATGATGTGCTCCACCTGCGCGCCGGCCACCCACCAGGTCTTGCAGCCCTGGCGGCGCAGCCGTTCGGTGAGATGGACTTCCTCGCCCATGGGCTCATTGTCCCCCGCCCCCAGCCGCGCGTCGAAGCGGATTTCCGCGGACAACGCCCGCCGGCGGATGGCGAGGTTTTGCCCCGTCATCCAGGTTTCCGTCGGGCCGCTGGGCGGAGGCGGACCGGTATCCATGAAACACGCCGTGCGAGCCCGGAGATCGCATACGGCCCAACGCGGCGGCTCCGAGGGCCACTTCGGGCGCACCGGCCCGCCGAAGATATCAAAGTCCGGGTGGGCGGCGGCCGCCGCCACATATTCCGCGAGCCAGGAACGCTCCGGCAGAATATCATCGTCGGTGAAGAGGATCAGATCTCCCGCGGCGAGTTCCAACGCCTGATTGAGCGCGCGGCTCTTGCCTACTTCCTTCGCCGGCATGTGGACGGCGGGCAAACGATCCGCGAAGCCGCGGACCACGCCGGACGCCATATCGGGCGGCCCGTCCGCGACGATCAGCTCCCACCCGCCAGGCGGCGGCGTGAGCCGGGTATAGGATTCGAGGACCTGCCGCAGACTTGCGGGGCGCCCGCGGGTTGCCAGCAACACGGTCAGCACTTCTCCTCCGAGGTTTACGGATTTCGGCGAGCTGCGCCGCGCATGCGCCGGCACTCCGCCATGGCGCCCCATAGGACGTTGAGATTCCAGCGCTCCCGGAAAAGCCCGGCCGCGTCGCCACGCAGCCAGGCGGACGCCACACGCCCGCTCTGTTCCATGATATGCCGTGCGAGCCAGCGCGGAGCGCCCATCAGTTCGGGAGCGGGGCGACGGAAATCCTCGTCCAGCCAGTAGCGGCCCCGGCCAAAGCTGGTGGCGCGGCGTAACATCCATGCGCGGGTGAGTTGCTCGGGCCGAATCTTGTGCTCCACCAAGGATTCGGCAATCCACCAAACCTTGGCGCCGCGCGCCCGCAGCCGCTGAGCGAGCAAGTCGTCGCTGCCCATCGCCCCGGCAGGGCCAACCCACTCCATGGCGCTTTCAAAGCGAAGGCCACCCGCGAGCGCACGCCGCCGGACCGCCATATTCTGCGCAGTAATCCAAGAGTCCGTGGGACCGGTGGGAGGCGGAGGGCCGGTGTCCATGAAACAAACGGCGCGTATCCGGTGGTCACTGACAGCTCATGGCGGGGGCGCCGAAGGCCACTTCGGACTCACGGGCCCGCAGAATACATCGAAATCCGGATGGGCTTCCGCCGCCTGAGCGTAAAGCATGAGCCAGTTGGCGGGGTGCTGGATATCGTCATCCGTGAATAGCAGCAGGTCGCCGCGGGCGCTTTCGATGCCGGCATTCATGGCAAGCGCATAGCCGGGCCGAGACTCCGCGAGGCCATTCAAGGGCAGCTTCGCGGAGAATCGCCGGATGACTTCCGGCGTTGAGTCCGTACTTCCGTTATCCACCACCAGCAAGTCCCAGCCGCCGGGCGGCGCCTCAAGGCGCGAATAGGATTCGAGCGCCGCCGCCAGCCCGACTGCCCGATTCCTGGTGGGCACAATGACTGTGATCGTCATGCGGCCGCCGGTGCGCTTCCGGCCCTTCTGCGGGCGCCGCCGGCGAGCGGCGCGGCAACCTCACAGCCCCAGCGCGGCAAGACGAGGCGAGCGCGGAATTCAAGCGCGCGCCGCGAGGCTCGCGCCCTGCTCCTGGCAGCCTGGACAACAGTAAGCATGGGCAGTTCCGCGCGACGATGGGCGACCCGGTGGCCTTCGCCGGAGAGCCGCTGCTACTAAATGAGTACCCAGAAAGAGAGTTTCCTCCCAGTTTGTCACAAAGCCGGATTTGGGCACACCGGCCATCTGTGCGATAAGAGACGTTCCTGGAGGAGAGACTGAACCGCTTGGAGGGAGAGAGAACGAG
>DATKOS010000217.1:0-26622 GCA_035524535.1 Bryobacteraceae bacterium | reverse complement strand
CCTCCTCGAAGTGGTGGCGAACCAGGTCCAGCGCCGCAATGCGGCCGCCGGGCTTGAGAATGCGGTGCGCTTCCGCCATCGCCCGTTCCGGATGGCTGGCGTGGTGCAGCGCCTGGCTCAAAAAAGCCAGGTCCACCGTGCCGGTGCGAATCGGCACGTCTTCCAGATCGCCCAGCCGGTACTCCAAGTTCGCGATGCCGTGCTTGCGCGCCAGCTCCGCGCCGAACTCCACCATTTTTTCGGAGTTGTCGATGGCGATGACGCGCTTGGCCTTCTGCGCCATGAGCTGCGAAATGGTTCCCTCGCCCGCGCCGAGATCGGCGATCACCATGGGCGGCATGAGCTTCAATAGCGCCTCCGCGATGCCCTTCCACGAGCGCCCCGGCACATACTGGCGTCCAAACTTGCCCGCCAACTCGTCGAAATAGCGGCGCATGCTGTCCCGGCGCTTGCGCAAAACCATGCCGAGCGCCTGCAAGTCCTGCTCCGCCTCGGGCAGTTCGGCCGCCGCTTCGTGCAGCAGCTCCATCAGCCGCGCCGGCGCCTTCAGCCGGTAAAACGCGTTCTTGCCGGTGCGCCGGTCGTCCACCAGGCCCGCCGATTTCAGCAGCGCCAGCGAAGTGGAAACCTGGCTCTGGCCCTTTCCCAGAATCTCCTGAAGCTCCGCCACGGAAAGCTCTTCCCGTTCCAGCAGCAGCAGGACCCGCAACCGGTTGGGATCGGCCGCCAGGCGCAGCGATTTGAGAATTGACGCCATTGGCAAAAGTGCTAACATCAATGTATCAAGATTCTTTGATGCGAGGAAATAAATAATGGGCTCTGAAACGCTGATCCGGACGGACTTCAAAGTAGCCGACTTGTCGCAGGCCGAATTCGGCCGCAAGGAAATCGCCATCGCCGAGCACGAGATGCCGGGCCTTATGGCCATTCGCCGCAAATACGCGGCGGAAAAGCCTCTCGCCGGCGTGCGCGTCACCGGCTCGCTGCACATGACCATCCAGACGGCCGTGCTCATCGAGACGCTGGTGGAATTGGGCGCCACGGTGCGCTGGGCGAGCTGCAACATCTTCTCCACCCAGGATCACGCGGCCGCGGCCATTGCCGCCGCCGGCGTTCCGGTTTTCGCCTGGAAGGGTGAGTCGCTGGAGGATTACTGGTGGTGCACGTACCAGGCGCTCTGCCACGCCGACGGCCTCGGGCCCCAGCTCGTGGTGGACGATGGCGGCGACGCCACGCTCCTCATCCACAAAGGCTACGAGCTCGAGAACGGCGACGGTTGGGTGAAGACGCCCTCCTCCAGCCATGAAGAGGATGTCATCAAGAAGCTCCTGCAGCGGATCCACGCCGAGGACCCGAACCGCTGGCATCAAGTCGTGAAGGGCTGGCGCGGCGTCTCCGAAGAGACCACCACCGGCGTGCACCGCCTCTACAAGATGCAGGAGACCGGCACGCTGCTGGTTCCGGCCATCAACGTCAACGACTCGGTGACCAAGTCGAAGTTCGACAATCTCTACGGCTGCCGCGAATCCCTGGCCGACGGCATTAAGCGCGCCACGGACGTGATGGTGGCCGGCAAAGTCGCCGTCGTGTGTGGTTATGGCGACGTCGGCAAGGGCTGCGCGCACTCGCTGCGCGGCATGGGCGCTCGCGTGGTGGTCACCGAAATCGACCCCATCAACGCGCTCCAGGCCGCCATGGAGGGCTTCGAAGTCACCACCGTGGAAGACACCCTCGGCCGCGGCGATATCTACGTCACCTGCACCGGCAACTGCGAGGTCATCACGCTCGAGCACATGGAGAAGATGAAGGACCAGGCCATCGTCTGCAACATCGGCCACTTCGACAACGAAATCCAGGTGGACCGCCTCAACGCCTCGCCCGCCAAAAAGAAGAACATCAAGCCCCAGGTGGACACTTACACCTTCGCGGGCGGCAACACCATCTTCATTCTGGCCGAAGGCCGCCTGGTCAATCTCGGCTGCGCCACCGGCCACCCGAGCTTCGTGATGAGCAACAGCTTTTCCAACCAGACCCTCGCGCAAATCGACCTCTGGCGGAATCGCGACGCGTACAAGCCCGGCGTCTACACGCTTTCGAAGAAGTTGGATGAGGAAGTGGCGCGGCTGCACCTCGAGAAGATCGGCGTGAGGCTCACCAGCCTCACGCCCAAGCAGGCCGCCTACCTGGGCGTGCCGGTCGAGGGGCCGTATAAGCCGGATTTCTATAGGTATTAACCCGCGAGGCTCAATCCGAGCGGGTTTGGTTCGCGGCTGCCCGCGGAAAGCCGGCAGCCGCCGCGTGATAAATTGAAGAAACCCATAGTCCTGTTGGAGGAACACCTTGGCAGATTCTCGACGACGCCTTTTCACTTCCGAATCCGTTACGGAAGGCCATCCCGATAAGATCGCGGACCAGATTTCCGACGCCGTGCTCGACGCGGTACTGGCGGACGACCCCACGGGGCGGGTGGCTTGTGAAGTTCTGGTGACCACCGGCACCTGCATCGTAGCCGGCGAAATCACCACCACGACTTACGTGGACGTTCCGCGCATCGCGCGCGGCACCATCGACTACGTGGGCTATAACGACGCCACCTTCGGCTTCGATGCCCACACCTGCGGCGTGCACAACCTGATCCAATCGCAGTCGCCCGACATTTCCATGGGCGTCGATACCGGCGGGGCCGGCGACCAGGGCATGATGTTCGGCTATGCCTGCAATGAGACGCCGGAACTGATGCCCCTGCCGATTATGATGGCGCACAAGCTGGTGCAGCGGCTCTCGGTTGCCCGCCGCGAAGGCCTGCTCAACTTCCTGCGGCCCGATGGCAAGAGCCAGGTGAGCGTCGAATACGTGGGCGGCATGCCGAAGCGCATCGACGCCGTGGTCATCTCCACCCAGCACGCCGAAGAAATCTCCACCGAGGACCTGCGCAAGGAAGTGAAGAAGCACATCATCGACGCCGTTGTGCCTTCGAACATGGTCGATTCGCAGACCAAGTACCACATCAACCCGACCGGCCGTTTCGTGGTCGGCGGGCCGCACGGCGACACCGGCCTCACCGGCCGCAAGATCATCGTGGACACCTACGGCGGCATGGGGCGTCACGGCGGCGGCGCGTTCTCCGGCAAGGACCCGACCAAAGTGGACCGCTCCGCTTGCTACATGGCGCGTTACATCGCCAAGAACATCGTGGCGTCCAAGCTGGCTTCCCGCGCGGAAGTGCAGCTCGCTTACGCCATCGGCGTGGCCGAGCCGGTTTCCGTTATGGTGGATACCTTCGGCACCGGCGTGATTCCGGATGAGCGCTTCACCGAGCTGGTGCGCGAGAATTTCAACCTGACGCCGCGCGGCATCATCGACACCCTCCGCTTGCGTCGGCCTATCTACCGCAAGACCGCCGCGTTCGGCCACTTCGGCCGCACCGAAGATACTTTCTCCTGGGAAGCCACCGACAAAGCCGAGGCTCTGAAGGAGCAGGCCGCCGTCGCCACCGCTGCGAAGTAACCGTCCCCTGAAGCGTCATGCTACGAGGCCGGGCAGGATCTCACCCGCCGGGCCTCGCAGCGCGTAATCCACCATTTCCGAAAAAGGCGTGGCTTCCGGGTTGATCTCCACCACTTTCCGGTCTCGTGACTTGGCCAGCGGAATCAACCCGGCGGCCGGATAAACCACCGCCGACGTTCCGACCACGAGAAGCACGTCCGCCGTTTCCACCGCATGCGCCGCTCTCCGCAGGATGCCCTCCGGCAGCGGCTCTCCGAACCACACGATGTCCGGCCGCGCCAGGGCCCCGCAAACGCAGAGCGGCGGGAGTTCGGGCAGCGGCGCTTGCCGGTCCTTCCACTTCTTTCCGCAGTTCGTGCACCTCATCCGCCAGATGTCGCCGTGTAGCTTGAGAAGTTTGCGGCTGCCGGCCAGATCGTGGAGACCGTCGATGTTCTGCGTGATCAGCGTGAAGCCGTTCTTGCGACGCTCCAACTCCACAAGGGCGCGGTGTCCGGCGTTGGGCCGCGCCTTAGCCATGCCCTGACGCCGCCATTCATACCATTCCCATACCAGGCGCGGGTCCCGCACGAAGGCCTCGGGCGTGGCCAGGTCTTCCGGCCGGTACTCGCGCCAGAGGCCGCCCGGCCCCCGAAACGTGGGAACGCCGCTCTCCGCGGAAATACCCGCGCCGGTAAGCACGGCCACGGATCCGGCGGCCGCAATCCACTCGCGCGCTGTCTGCACGAACTCCATTCTAGCGGCGCTGCCGGACGGCAAGCCCGCGATGCGCGCCGCCGCGGGTCTCAACAGCACTTCGGTTGCTTGAAGCGGGCTTCATAACGGCGCTCGGTGAACCGCCGCCACTCCTCGGCCGAATGCCGGCGGCCCTGAGCCTTCAGCCCGCGCTGATAGGGACGCTCATCGGCCAGCTCGCGGAGCACCTCCCACGCCAGCCTTCCCAAGCGGCGCAAGCGCCTCATAGCCCCTCCGTTCCCAATTGCGTGGGCACGAAGGGGGTCTCGCTCAAGCGCGGTTCCTCCGCTCCCCGCAAAATCTCAATCCACACCCGCAAAGAGTCCGCCAGGATCACCGTTACCAGCAGCAGTAGGACGCCGCACACTGCCGCGTCCAGGCGCGCGTTGAAGAGGAGTGTCCGCGCCGTGGCGGCCTTCTCGCCCGCGGCGCCCGCCCGCAGCGAAGCCTCCAGTTGCGACGCCTGCGCGAGGAACCCCAGGGCCGGAGACGGCGAGAAGATCTTCTGCAGCGCGGCCGTGAACGTCACCGTAACCAGCCACGCCAGCGGAACGGCGGAGATCCACAAGTACCTGGCGCCGTGGGTCTTCAGCAGAATGGTAGTCGCGAGGCACAGCGCAATCGCGGCGAGCAATTGGTTGGCGATGCCGAAGAGCGGCCACAGCGAATTGATGCCTCCCAGCGGGTCGCGAACGCCCTGGATCAGCAGGTAGCCCCACGCCGCTACAATGGCGGCGCTGGCCGCCACCACGCCCGGCATCCAACTGGTGCGGCCAAGCGGCCTCCACATGTGGCCCAGAAAATCCTGCAGCATGAAGCGCCCTACCCGCGTTCCCGTATCGATTAGCGTGAGGATGAACAACGCCTCAAACATGATGGCGAAGTGATACCAGAAGCCGATGAGCGCGCGCCCCGCACTTCCGAAGCCGCCGGCGAAGATGCGCGCCATGCCAAGGGCCAGCGACGGTGCTCCGCCCGTGCGCGCGAACAGCGTGCGCTCGCCGGCATCGCGCGCGAGTTCCGCCATTTGCGCCTCAGTGACCGGGAAACCCCAGGAAGAAATGGTGGCGGCGGCTGCCGCGGGCGCCGCGCCCACCACGCCCGCGGGCGAGTTCACCGCGAAATAGACGCCCGGCTGCAGGGTGCAGGCGGCAATCAGCGCCATGATTGCGACAAAGCTCTCGGCCAGCATGGCCCCGTAGCCGATCGGCAGCGCGTGGCCCTCGTGGGCAATCATCTTCGGAGTAGTACCGGAGGCGATGAGCGAATGGAATCCCGAAACGGCGCCGCACGCAATCGTGATGAAGCAGAAGGGGAAGATTCTGCCGGCGAAGATGGGCCCGGAGCCATCCACAAAGCGCGTGAAGGCCGCTAGCTGAAGCTGCGGCCTGACGAACAGGATACCGGCGGCCAGCATCAGGATGACGCCCAGCTTTACGAACGTGCTCAGGTATCCACGCGGCGCCAGCAGCAGCCACACCGGCAGCGCGCTGGCCAGAAAGCCGTAAACAATCAGAGCCGCCGCCAGGGCCAGGGCGCTTAGCGTGAACCACGGCGCCAAGACGGCGGAGTCCGCCACGGCGCGTCCCCCGAAGATGGCGGCCAGCAGCATCCCAAAACCGATCGCGGAGCACTCCAGCACTTTCCCCGGCCGCCAGTAGCGCAGGTACAGGCCCATGAAGACCGCGATAGGCATGGTAGCCGCGATCGTGAACGCCCCCCACGGGCTGCCCTTGAGCGCATTCACAACCACCAGAGCCATCACCGCCAGCATGATGACCATGATGATCAGCACGGTGATCAGCGCGGTGAACCCGGCCGCCTTGCCGATCTCCTCGCGCACCATCTGGCCGAGCGACTTCCCATCGCGCCGCATGGAGGCGAACAGGATGATGAAGTCCTGCACCGCGCCGCCGAGCACCGCGCCGATGATGATCCAGAGCGCGCCGGGCAGATAGCCGAATTGCGCCGCGAGCACTGGGCCCACCAAGGGGCCGGGCCCGGCGATAGCCGCGAAGTGATGCCCGAAGAGAATCCACTTGTTGGTCGGCTCGAAATCCTGGCCGTTCCGCAGGCGCTCCGCGGGCGTGGCGCGTCCGTCGTCAAGCGTGAGCACCCGCGCCGCGACGAACTTCCCGTAGAAGCGGTAGCCCGTCGAGAAAGCGCACGCAGCCGCCACAATAAGCCAAACGCCATTGACTCGCTCGCCGTGCCGCAGGGCAAGGCCGCCCAGGCAAAACGCCGCGGCCATCGCCATGGCCGCCCAGAATATCCCGCGAAGGAGTTTCACGCCCCAGAATAAGACCCGGCGCGAGCCAGCGCAAATCGCGCCCTGCCTTCGGAGGCGTGCAGAGCGTCAACTCGAAAAGGACGAGGCATAATCAACATTTTAGGGTCTTGAACTCGATAGCTGGGTATAGTACCATCTCGCAGGAAGGTGAGCATGACGGCCCGCTCTATCGCATTGGTAGCCGCCTTTGGCTCAACGCTCCTCTGTGCTGAGGATTTCAGTCTTTCGGAGAAGGGCGTCGGGCCGATAACGGTTCACACCGCGCTCACCTACGAAGGGAAGGGCGAGCGCTTGATTGCGAGCGCGGTAAATGACTCCGGCCAAGCAATCCCGTATGTTAAGCTCTGCGTCTCGGCCGAACTGAAGGGTTGCCTCTTTGAAATGTGGAATACTGAGCAATGGGAAGCAGGAGGCACGCTGACCTGGAACGTAACCACGGCGCGCCACGTGCCCAACTTGGCCCACCAAGTCAGGATCGAAGTCCTGAACGTCCCTCCCACGCAAACAGCAAGTCCGGCGCCGACACCGGCAGCGCAGCAACTGGCGCCGGTTGGTTCGGATGTTGGGACGACAAAGGCGTCACAGTCTGCCACGGTCCAGTCGCACAAGCCAACCCCAATCCCGCAGGGCATCACACTCTGCTTGCAACCGATGGCGGGCGCTTTTGATACATTCCTGACCGGTGAAATGCAGAAACAGCAAGTCCCTGTGACTATCATCGCGACCGTTCCAAGCGCGGACCCCACCAAGCCGGAGGCGTGCGACGCGCAGAAGTCGTTGTACACGATGACTGGCGCGGTTGTCCCGGAGGGGAAGTCGTTCAGCGCGCGCTCAATCTTCGGGCTCCGATTGCATCTTCGTGATGAGGTTCAGGCCGCTGTCAAGCTCGTTCGCAATAGCGATAATTCAGTGGTGTGGGCCGGAGACTCTGACCGTGGAGAGGCTGCAAAGGTCGCCGAGCACATTGTGAATCAAATGCTCAAACAGCGGCCGTCTTGGGTACCGAGTCCTGTCAATCACTGAACTCCCGGTAGAATCGTAGTGGCCTCCAGCCTTCGCGGGGCGGAAGGCCGGAATGTTCTGGTGGGCGGTCGCGGGCTCGAACCGCGGACCTCCTGCTTGTAAGGCAGGCGCTCTAACCGGCTGAGCTAACCGCCCTCCGGGGATACTCTCTTTACGCTAGCATGCCTCCAGCGCTTTGCGGCAGGCTCGGGCGATTTCGCGGGCTCCGGGCGTGTCGCTGTGGATGCAGATGGTCTGGGCCTTGCCCTCTTTTGCGAAGCGGCGGGCCTGGGCGGCGGCTTCTTGCGGGTCCGTGATCAGCGCGTCCGCGAACTTGCGGGAGCGCAGGGAGCCGTCGGGTTCATACCGGCGGTCCGCGAACGCCTCGGCCGCTACGCTCAGGCCCATCTCCCGCCACAGGCCAAGCGCCGGAGAGCCGGCCAGTCCCAAAATGATGCCTCGCGGATTCCAGGCGGCCACCGCCCGGCCGACGGCGCGCGCGGTTCCGGCATCGTGCGCGGCCACATTGTAGAGCGCGCCATGCGGTTTCACGTGCGCCAACTCGCCGCCCTGGCGCTCAACCACGGCCGCCAGCCGCGCAATCTGCTCGCTCACGGTCTTTTCGATCTCGGCCGGGGTCAAATCCATTTTCACCCGGCCGAAGTTTTCGCGGTCGGGATAGCTGGGGTGCGCTCCGATGCGCACGCGCCGCGCCAGCGCCAGCCGGGCCGTGCGCTCCATGACGGCTTCATCGCCCGCGTGCGCGCCGCAGGCGATGCTCACGGAGGTCACCACGGCGAGGAGCTCCGCTTCCAAGTCCGCATCTTCGAGTTCACCGGCATCGCAATTCAAATCGATCATGACGTGAGCCTAAAGCGAATCCAGCCATTGCTCCTGTTCGCGCAGCAGCGCCAGCGCGCGGTCCAGCGTCACCAGTTCGAACCGCACCGCATCGCGCGGCCGCAATTGCCCGAGCCGGCGGAAATCCGCGGAGATTACGTTGGCGGGTTTGGGATAGCCGCCCGTGGTCTGGTGCTCCACGAAGAGAACGATGGGCTGGCCTCCGGGCGGGATCTGCACCGCGCCCAGCGGCGTCCCTTCGGTGAGCATGTGCCCGGGCGGGCTGGGAATCGCCGGTCCCACCAGCCGGAGGCCCATGCGGTTGGATTCCTCGGCCACCCGATACTCCCCGCGGTAGAGTTCCCCCGAGAACCAGTCGGCCTGCGGACCCGCTGTTACGCGCAACACTTCGGGCCGCAGGTAGCCCGCCGGGCTTTGAGTTGCCGCCGCGTTTTGCGTTGCTGCCTGGCGGCTGGGCGGAACGTCCCGCTCCGCCGCCGCGCCGACCTCCAGAACATCGCCCCGCCGCAGGGCGCTCCCGCCCACACCCGTGGTCAAATGCACCGAAGCGCTGCCCATGGTCCGCGGCACGGCGATTCCTCCGCGCACCGCCAGGTAGCAGCGCGCGCCATCGCGCGTGGCGCCGCAGCGGAGCACGCTTCCGGCCGCCATCCTCACCGGCGCCCACATCGGTGCATTCGCGCCGAAGTCGGAGCCGGCCAACGCTACCACTGCCTCGGATTCGAATTCGAACTCGCCGCCTGTGAGGGTCATCTCCAGGCCGGCGGCGGTCTCGGCATTGCCCACCAGACGGTTCGCTGCGCGCAGTGCGAAGGCATCCGCGGCGCCCGAGGCCGAAACGCCCAGATGGGCGAAGCCGAAACGGCCCAGGTCCTGCACGGTGGTCTGGAAACCCGGCGTCAGCACGCGTATGCGGCTCATAATCTCGACTCGGAAATCGGGATGAAGCGCACGCGGTCGCCCGTGGCGAGAAGCGCGGGCGGCGAAGCCATCGCATCGAAGAGGCGCAGGGGCGTCCGTCCAATGATGCGCCATCCGCCGGGAGATTCCATCGGGTAAACGCCGGTCTGACTTCCGCCGATTGCCACACTGCCCGCGGGGACCAGCTTGCGGGGCGATTGCAAGCGGGGTGTTGCCAGTTCCCGTGGGAGTCCGCC
This sequence comes from Bryobacteraceae bacterium, assembly GCA_035524535.1. Lineage (GTDB taxonomy): Bacteria > Acidobacteriota > Terriglobia > Bryobacterales > Bryobacteraceae > BOG-224. The sequence continues at coordinate 17,070 of DATKOS010000217.1, read as the reverse complement.
GAGATACGGAAAGCCAGGAGAAAACCCGAGGAAATGCACCAGGTAGAGGACGGAAGAGTGCAACTCCACCACGCGCTCCGGAGAAATCCCGATGAGCGCCGCCACGTCTACAAGGTCCGGTCCGAAATCGCCGCCATAGCGGACGGGTATCTCGATGGTCCGCGGCGCGGCGGCCTCCGGCGGCGCCTCCGCCGAGAGAATCTCTCGTATCAGAGCTTCCATTTCCGGATGGCTATGGCGCCGGGGATCGAACTCCACCAGCACGGAGGCGTACGCGGGATGCAGATTCAGAATGCCGCGGCGCCCGGAAAGCGCGCGCGTCACAAAGGCCACGCGGGCCGCAGTGGGTTCCCCTGCCTCGACGCCGAGCGATACCAGCAGGGAGCGGTCGCTGGCCGCGCGGATGTCCGTCCCACGCCGCCCGCAAGCAGCCGTCAACGGGCTCCGGACGGCAGCAGGCCGTTCACCTTGCTCTTCAGGTCCAGCACGGTGAACGGCTTGGGCAGCAGCGCGTGGCCCTTTTCCACCACGTATTTCTGCACCATGTGCGTATTGTCGTAGCCGGATATGAAGAGCACTTTCAGGTCGCTCTGCAGCGCAGTGAGCTTGTCGGCCAGCATGGGCCCGCTCATGCCGGGGGCCACCACGTCGGTGATCAGCAGGGCGAAGGGCCCGTGGTGCTTGTAGAGGGTGAGAGCGTGTTCGCCGCTGTCGGCCGTCAGGGCCGTATAGCCGAAGGAGCCCACCATGGCCGCGACCAGCTTGCGAACCTCGGGCTCGTCGTCCACAACCAGGATCGTTTTGGCGGCGGGAGAGGACATCGCACTCTGATTCTATCCGCGCTCCGGCGAATCGGCAAGCGAAACCCGCGCAATATGTGCAAGGAAATACGAAGCGGGCGTGCGGCGGGGTAAAATCGGCGTTCGCGCGGGGGATTGGGCGGCAGCCTGCCCGGCTCCGCCCTACGGTCATGAGCATTTCGCGGTCAATCGCGCATGAGATGGAAGGCTCGTCCTGGATCCGCCGTATGTTTGAGGCGGGCGTGCGCCTGCGCCAGGAACGGGGAGCGGCGAACGTCTTCGACTACAGCCTGGGCAACCCGGATGTGGAGCCGCCGGAGGAAGTGCTGGAGGCGCTGCGCCGCGTGGTGGCCGAGCCGCGTCCGTTGAGCCACGGCTACATGCCGAACGCCGGATTCCCGGATGTGCGCGCGACGATTGCCCGCGGACTGGCCGAGCGCAGCGGCCTGGCGTTCACTGGCGACGATGTAATCATGACGGTGGGCGCGGCGGGGGCCATCAACACCACGTTGAAGGCGATTCTGGATCCGGACGATGAGGTGATCGTCCTAAAACCCTACTTCCCGGAATATCGCTTTTACGTTCAGAACCACGGCGGGCGGGTGGTGGAAGTAGAAACGGACGAGCAGTTCCAGCCGGTGGTGGAGAAAGTAGCGCAGGCCATGGGGCCGCGCACGAAGGCGGTGCTGCTGAACACGCCCAACAACCCGACAGGCGCGATCTACCGGGCGGAGACGCTACGCGCGCTGAGTGCGCTGGCGCGCCAGCCGGTTCTGGTGATTTCCGATGAGCCGTACCGCGCGCTGACGTATGACGGGGTCGAGGCTCCCGAGACGCTGGCGCACGTGGAACGCGCCGTGGTGGCCTTCAGTTGGTCCAAGGCCATGGCCATTGCCGGGGAGCGCATCGGCTATCTGGCCATTTCGCCGCGCCTCGCGGAGGCGGCGGCGCTGCGGAATGCCTGTACGTTCGCCAATCGCATTCTGGGTTACGTGAACGCGCCGGCGCTCTGGCAGCGCGTGGTGGCGGCGGTTCCCGATGCGGTGGTGGATGTGCGGTTGTACCAGGCCAAGCGCGACTTGCTCTGCGGCGCCCTGACGGACATGGGCTACCGGGCGCCAAGGCCGCAGGGCTCGTACTACGTCTTTCCCGAGACGCCCATTGCGGACGACGTGGCGTTCACCGCGATGCTGCTGGAGGAAGGCATTCTGGCCGTTCCGGGCATCGGCTTTGGAAGAGCCGGCCACATGCGGCTCTCCATCACCCTGCCCCTGAGGCAGATCGAGCTGTCGCTCCCGGGCTTCGAGCGGGCCCTGCGGCGGGCCAAGGCCTGACCCGCCGGCCCCCATGCCTGACTCGCAAGACTGACGCGTCAGCCGCTCACCGTCTTTAGGACTGGTAGGGGACAGGACTACTCTGTCCCCGGCGCGTATTTCAGCGCCGAGTGGACAGAGCTGCCTGTCCCCGGCACTCCGATTGCCGGCGTCTGAACCAGGAGCTACAATCCAAGCACAGTGCCCGGCCAAAACGCCGATCAGACCTCCGGCACGGTGGACATAGGACTGGTATGCACTCCTGTGGCGGCGAGCCCGATGAAATATATCCAAATGTCGCATCCCAAATTCACTAGTTCTAGGAACTGCGTGGCCGATTGCTTCAGTCGTGCAGGAAGGCGCGGAGCTCTGCCCGCCCTCGTGTTAAGCTCCCTTGCCTTTGGGACATGCTTCGCACAAGAGGAGAGCCCCTGCTTCGCATTTCTGCTCAAGGGCGATATCACGGTCTCATGTGATGGCTGGAAGACCCAGATAACCAGGCGCGGCGATCTGCGAGGCTTCGCCGTGAGCGACGAGCGATCAGAATTCGGCTACACGACGCTCCGGACTCTGAAGCAGACAGGACCCGTCGCTACGGGCACAAGCGTAACTACATTGGTCAACCTTCGTTCGGGCATTAGTAAGACTTATGAAGGTGTAACGGGCGTAGTGAGCACGTGCGGGGGCTTGTTCTCCGCAAGCGCGAAGGAGGCAAGGGGCGTGCACGATCTCGCAACGGACGAGGTTCTCGGTTTTCCGCCGTACGTACTGTTCCGTTGCAGCTCAGACCGCCAACATGTGATCGGGACCTCGAAGAGTCCCGGAGGGGACCTGTATGCGGGAGTGCCTCCGCAAGGCAAGATTGCGGGGGCAGGGAGTTTCGGCGCCGCCGATTTCAACATCAGTTGGGATGGGTCGAACGTAGTCTATTACGGGGACGCTCAGCTCTGCGTTTCTTCCTCAACGGGTGCGGCGCAGTGTATAGAGCCGCAAGGCAGCGAACTGTTGGACTCCCCGTCCGTAAGTAATTCGGCGGAAGTGCTCGTCGCCAAAGGCGCTGGCAAGGAGTGTCATTACAAGAACACCTATAACTTTGGTCCTCAAAGAGCTCCCGGATCCTCCGGTGAAACTGTGGACGAGTGCGTCGGCATAGCCTACTGGAAGCCGGGCCTCTCGGCGATCCAACTGATCGAGCCGCTCGGACGAAGTCCCCAGTGGATCAGCCCGATGACAGCAGATTTGTTGCGGAAGTGGGGAGCGCGGCAGCCCGCTAACGCTACCAAGGGTGGCGCCGGCAGCGCCTTTACGGCCATGTCGCAGGCTGTCCGCTTTTCCCAGACTCCGGGTTACGGGGCCGGCGTTCAGAGTGCAATCAACGCGCTCAGCGGCGAACTGAACTGCCTGCAGGAGAACTATGCGAACCTGCTTTAACGCGGCCTTGCTGCTGATGTTCGCAATCTGCGGCGGTCGGGCAGCCAATCGAGTCAGCACGGACAACGGGCGGATCATCCTTGAAGACTCATCGGGGCACAGAATCGCACTCACTCAAACCGGCCTCGACTCGGATCCATGGTTAAGTCCCGACGGGCAAAGCGTGGTCTTCCTCCGGCGCTCAGCAGAAGATATGTTCTGCACTTCGGTTTATGAAATTGATATGCGGACGCGTGCGCAGAGGTTGCTCTTCAGCGGCCCGGCCAAGTCTCAGACCAGTGAGGTCTCGTATTTCGGTCGTCCCGAGCTAGATGCACCCCGCAAGACGCTTTTCCTTCTTTCGAAGGAATATGCAACCGAAGGGACGCTACTCGCTATCCGACTGGCGGATGGTCAGGTCAGATCAATATCGGACCATGTGGTGGGGTACGATGTCATCGCCTGTCGCAAGTACCGAGGGGATCTCATCGCACTGAAAAGGCAAGTCGATGTTTTGGGCCGCCCTTATTACCTGTATTGGCTCTACTCGTCTTCCGGGGAGGCGTTGGGCCTAGCCGGGGGCGACGAACTGGACGTCGACGCGCTTCGCGATGGTGGCTGCGAGGTCCAGGCGGAGGAGAAGACCTGGGAAGACCCCGATGACAAGGAGCTATAATCGACCCGGGACACGCTTCAAGCCCTGATGGACATGCAGTACACCCAAACGGCGGGGCAGAATAACGGCCGCATCGCGCAGACCACCGACGGCGTCAGTGGCGAGCAAGTCAACTACACCTACGATTCGCTCCTGCGCCTAACCGGCGCTTCCACGACCGGCCCGCAGTGGGGCGAAGCCTACTCCTACGACGGCTTCGGCAACCTCACCGCCAAGACCCCGACGCTGGGTTCGGCCCCGGCGCTTTCGGTGAGCTACAATGCGGCCACCAACCAGCCCGCCACCGGCGGCTACGACGCCAACGGCAACGCGCCGGTGCCTGGGGGAGTTTGGGATGCCGAGAACCATCTGGTCCAGCAAACCCTTGACGGCGCAGCCCTCACCTGGGTCTACGACCCCAGCGGCCAGCGCATCCTGCAATTCCAGCAGATGTCCGGCTACGGCCAGTGGACGTTCTACGTGTACGGCGCCGGCGGCCGGCTTCTGGGGCAAATCGGTTGCAACCTGTATGCGAACCAAACCAGCAGCACCTGCGCGGCGCAGCGGTCGAACGTCTACTTCGGCGGGCAACTCATCGCGAGGATGGAATCGCAGTCGGGCACGATGGTGGCGCGAGGCGTGGTGGCGGACCGCCTGGGAACCGTGCGCGCCGTGCAGACGAGCGGCGGCTGGTCCACGCCGACCTACTTCCCCTACGGAGAGCCGAAAACCGGAACCGGAATCGACGGCCGCGAGCAGTTCGCCACGTACCAGCGTGATTCAACGGCCTCAGCCCAGGATTACGCGATGCAGCGATACTACACGAACATCACGGGGAGGTTTTACAGCCCGGACCCGATAGGCGCCGGGGCGGCGAATCCCAGGGATCCAAACAGTTGGAACCTGTATGCCTACACCCGAGGCGACCCGGTCAATCGCCGCGATCCGGGGGGAACAGATGATGATGGAGATACATCAACATCCCCAATCGCCTGCTCAGCCTACTACTATTACCTGCAAAGCATGGGCCTCTATGATGGCGGCTACGATGACGACATAATGGGGAATTGCGGGCAGGGTCTCTCGAATGGCAGATCCGCTGAGGATCCGTGTTCGCTGTCGTCCGTGAACGCCTTCCTTTTCACGTCGATGCCGGCCCTCTTTTGCCCCCTACCCGTCGCCGCCGCCGCGGATTCGCCGCCGCCGACACCCAGTTGCGGGAATCAAACGAAACAGGCGTTTGTGCAGGCGAACTTTACTGCGGCCGCCCAGACAGCAAAGCAGCTAGGAATCGGTGGAGCGGCGGGCGACGCGGATATCCTTGCGCTTTCCGGGGTCGAATCCGCGTGGGGAACCTTTACAGGGGGGTTCCAGGGCTCCTACTTCGGCATGATGGGTGTGGTCGGCCGCAAGTTTTACGCCGGGGAGACCGCATGCGCCCAGATCAAAGGGCAGAAGAAGTTCTGCGAGATGGAGTTTTCCAGTTTCGCCGCCGCCGCCGCGGTCTTTGCATCAAACGAGGCAAAGGCTGTGAGCGGTGTCTCGGACCCTACAAGCTTCTTTACGAATTTGTACACAATTGGGAAATTCGGCGTGGGCACATACAGCACTGCCGCCGATTACGCTACGTCGATGGATAAGTCATGGCAATGGGTTGAGAACTGCCTGAAAACGCTGGGATTAGTCCAATGAGTGGAGGTTACGCCGGAATGATTGGCGCGGCGTCTGTGGCTTTTCGGATCGGGTCGGCGTTCGTCGCCGCTGTCGCGGTTTCGGCGGGTGCCGCAGCCCAGTCAACTGCTCGCCCACCCTTTGAAGTGCACTGGGTCGAAGGCGCTTGTAGCAGCTGCTCCGCGGCATGGCGACTCGGCGAAACCCTGTTCACATCCCGAACGGAGGCGTGGGGGGTGGGCGAGACGGGGCCGGGGATGAGCGGGGAGGGTATTGGGGCCAGAGTACTCCTCCATACCAGCGATAACGGGCAGACTTGGAGGGAGGTGCCAGGAACGAAATGCTACGGGGTTTCTCCCCGGGTGGCTTTTCAGGACGCCAAGCGGGGCTGGATCGAGGCGCAAAGCGACCCGGCACTGGACCCGGTCATGCTCCGCACCGTGGACGGTGGCGCCACATGGCGAGACGTCACAGGAGCGCTGCCGGTGTTTCCGCATATCCTCGACGCCGATGACTGGTGGGGCATTACCTCGACGCCGGTCCAGACAGCTCACGGGGAGGCGTGGAGTCATGCACTCATGCGAACTGTGGATGCGGGACGCCATTGGACCAGATCGCCCGTCCCGGGCGGCGCGGGTGATTTCCCCATCGTAAGGATGCTTTCGCCGAGCGTCGGCTGGGCCGGCGGCGTTACCAGCGGCGGGCTCGCAGTGTTTCGGACGACGGACGGCGGCAGGACATGGGACGAATCGCGCACGCGCACGCCGAGCAAAGCCACGCAATTGGAAGATCTCTTCTTCATCAATCCTAGACGGGGTTGGCTCATCGTCGACTATACCTTGCGCGAGGGTGTGAACGGCAGTGGTTCCTACGTGCTTGCTACGGTCGATGGCGGAAGGACGTGGGCCCGGTTGGTGGTCCAGGCTATCGCCGCCGAACCCGCGTTTTGGGTCCGCTTTTTGTCCGAGACCCTCGGGTTCATATTTGTTGATCGGAGGGCCGATCAGGCGAAGGCGAGCGCTGTGGACCAGCCCGCCCCCTCTCTCGTTTACACATCGGATGGGGGAAACCGGTGGGACGTTGTGACAGTCCCAGACGAGGTCGCCGGATGCCAGGCGCTTCAAGGCGACCTGGTGTGCAGCGCGCGCTCCCCAAGGCGGCACCTCGCAGTCCTTACCATACACCCGACGCGATGAAAAGAGGGCTGGAAATCCGGTAACGGACGGGACGTAACCGCTGACACCACCACCCACATTTGCCACGCCTGGCGCATGGGGCGCGAAGGGCGCGTTTTCCGGCGCGAGTGCGATAGACTCGGAGTTTCAGGGACAGGCGACTCAACCACCAAACGGAACGTTCCCTTATCGCGCCGCGCCCAGCCGTGGCTCGGGACGGGCGACACGCCGTACCCAGCTCAGCCGGTGCAGATGGCTCTCTCTCGATTCTATTCCCCTGCTACAATTGACCCGGGATTCACTCGAAAATGGCTAGCCGTGGCGTTACTCTGCGGTTTGCCCTTCTACGTTCTGTTCGCAGTTCGCGGTGACCTGAGGAGAGCGAGAGCTGCGGGAATTTGCTGTAGCATCGGAATGTTCGCGGTCAGGGCGTTCTGGCATCGAAGGAGGCGCCCGTGGTTCTGGACAGTATTGGCGGTCATGGCCGCGCTGCACGTGGCTCTTGTTCTGGCCATTCCATGGACCGACAAGAGTTATCCCGGCTATACGCTGCTCCCGGAAGCCGCCCTGGACTACGGCATCTTCTATGGGAGCTTCAGCTTGGCCGAGAAGGCGATCGGGCGCGGCCGGCGAGCCAGTTCTCAAGGCTGAAGCACAAAGTCTCTGTCTCCATCCATGCCGCCAAGCCGCACCCTCGTCCCTAACCGATCACGGCCGGGGCGGAAATATTTCAACCAATCCTGTCAACCGCTTGAGAGCCTTCGCGGTCCTAGGCGGGGCGGTCTTGCATGACCCCCCCTGCTAGTCTGAAGGCGGAGTCGAGACCGCGCCCGATAGGCGGAGTCGAGGCTCTAACAGGCGAGTGACATCGACGTCATAGACTTCTCGCCCTCGGGGCCGGCGCGCCGGTTGGTGTTTCTGCGGGGACACGCCAACCAGCGGTCCGGCCCCGATCTTAGTCGCGCCCCGAGGCGCCATTCCCATGCCCATCGAACCACATGCCGCCGAAATGGCTTCGTTCCGTCGGTCCACCCACGAAGCATGCCTACTGCCGAAATGGCTTCGTTCCGTCGCCGTCCCCCGGGAGCATGCCGACCCCCGAAAATGGCCTCGTTCCGTCGGTCCACCCACGAACCATGCCCATCGCCGAAATGGCTTTGTTCCGTCAAAACGGATCTCCGGCTTCATCCCGAGCCCCCTCAAGCACATACCGCCAAAATGGCTCGTTCCGTCGATCCACCCACGAACCATGCCCGCCGCCGAAAATGGCTTCGTTCCGCGGAATCACCCGTGGCCGATTCCCGCAGCTGGGCTCCGGCCATGCCCCGAAGGCTGAGGAGCAGAACCCGCCAGGGGCGTTTGGCTCTATCCATAGCGCTAACGCCGCCCAACCCGCGTCCGCGAGGATGCGCTCCGGGAGGCGGAGCTACTTGTCGAGGTGTTTTACCAGCGCCGCCGGGGCCGGCCCTCGGCGATCTCCGGTGAGCCAGTCCAGCCTTTCCTTCACTTCCTCGGGGCGGGCTTGGCCCAGGATGCGGGCTATGATTCGGCCTTGCTCGTCCAGAAACGCCGTCGCGGGAACGGCGTTTCCCAGCTTCAGGCGATCCAGGTCGTCGGCCGTCGCGCCATGCCAGATGGGGAAATCGACGTTGTACCGTGTCAGGAACGCGGCTATCTTGGATTCGGTCTTCGAATCGTCGAGCGAGGCCCCGATGAAGGCCACGCGCCCGGAGTATTGCTTTTCGATCGCGGCCAGCGACGGCATCTCGTCATTGCAGGGGCCGCACCAGGTGGCCCAGAAGTTCAGGAGCACCGGCTTGCCGCGCAAGTCCCTCAGGCGGACTTTATGGCCCGTCGAGTCCTTGAGGGTCAGATCGGCGGCAGGTTCCGCCGCGCGAAGGCCCGCGGCCGCGACGAGAAGCGCCGCCGCGAGCGGGAAGAGAACGGCGCGGCTCAATCTAGTGCTCCGTGTTCCGGTGGGAAGGAATGTGGTAGGTGTAGCTGGCCAGCCACACGTAATCCGCGAAAGCCGCGTCGCCGTGCGTGCCCAGCATGTCGTCCGGCACGCTCTTTGTACGGTCGCGGTAGATTGCGCGGGCCACGCTGAACTGGAACATGCTGCCGCCGCGCGCATATACGAAGCCGGGCTCGGCGGAAATGGCGAATCCGGGCCGGCGGAAGCCAAGATTATTGCCGAAGATGTCGTGCGCGGGCACGCCTTCCATGCGCGGTCCGAAGGTCAAGGTGAGGCCCTTGATGAGCGATATCGGGTGCGCCACGCCGGCTTCCAGGAGGTATTCGTCCTGGATGGCGTTGTAGGCGGTGAGAGGCTGGCTCAGCGCCGTGGCGCTGCGGAGCACGTTGTTGGTCCCGCCCTGGGTGGCCAGATAGTCTCCGTCCGTGTAGAAAACGAAATCTCCCGCGTCGCGGAACGCCTGCCATTCGATGACGCCCGCCCACCCGCCGCTGCCGGGCTGGATGGAATAGTCCGCCGTAACCACGGAGGGAGTCGTGGCCGTGGCGCTGGTGAGGACGTTATTGGATTCGTTGTCCTTGCCGGTGGGCGCCTGCACGCCGAGCCCGACGCTGATGTTGCCGCGCTTGGTGGTCTTCGGATTCCAGAGCCACGTCTGAGCCACCACGGAGGTGTCTCCAATGCCCGAAGTGGTGCTGGTGTAGTAAGAGCTGTTTCCGCGGCGGCTGGCCAGCAGTACGGGCGCCGAGAGAGTGACGCTGACCCGCGGCGTGGCCTGGTAGGTGACATTCAGGTCCTCGAGGTTGATCTTGTTCATCACCTCGGTACCTTGCTGGACGCGGTAGGTCTGCTCAACATCGCCCACGAAATGCTTATAGGAGAACTGATGGCGATAGCCGATGGCGACTTCCCAATCGCCCTGCTCCAGATAGCCGCCTTGCGTCTCCGGCGAGAGATCCGTGGTGCTGGAGCGAGCCACAATGCAGCCCTGCGCGCGCGCCGGAGGCGTGGCCATGTACCCCACGCCGCACGTGAACGCGAGCGCGGCAATGCCGCTGAAGAGTCTATTCATCCCAATTCCCCCCTGAAAGAGTGTCTTGGGTATTGATAGCATTGGGCCGGTTCCCAAGGCCATAGTGGGAATCGACTAGCGGGCGAGGCCGGTCTTCAATTGGGCGTGAGAATTTGGCGAAGAAGGCATACCAGGAGGTCCACCCCACTGGGCGGGCTGGCGTCCGTTTAGAAAACCAGCACTGCCACGTTCAGCGGCTGGCTCTGGACGGGGGGCCGTGCGTGCACGGGAACGGTGAGAGTCCGGGTATCCACGATCCCGTCGTAGCCCTCGGCCATCAGCGTGTAATGCGTGGTGTGGGTAGGGACGATCGCGAAGCAGTACTTTTTGGACGGGTAGACGGTAAGCATCAGCGGAGCGATGGTCACGGCCTTGGCGTTTTCCACGCCGTAGCACAGGGTGGCCCGTTCCCCTTGCAGGAGCAATCCGGTGCTGGCGTAGAAGCCCAGGATCCGAACTCGTCCCCCCATCGGCTTGGCCGCGGTTGCGGCAGCGGCGTCGGGACGTCCCATGCGAATCGAATCGAGGCCCCACAGCGCGGCCAAAAGGGCTAATGCAGCAGCCGGCCTGGCCAGTCGAATCGCCATGCTTACTACATAGACTCCGGGGCGCGAGACAAGGTTGCAGCTCAGTTGGGCTAGCCTAAAAGAGTATGCCGATACGCCTGGTGCACGTCGATGCCTTTACCAACCGCCCGTTCGCCGGCAATCCGGCGGCGGTGTGCGTGCTCGCACATCCCGCGCCGGAGCAGTGGATGCGCGCTGTGGCGCGCGAAATGAACCTCTCCGAGACGGCCTTCCTGGTTCCGCGGGATGGGGAGTTCGAACTGCGCTGGTTCACTCCGGCGGCGGAGGTGGCTCTTTGCGGCCATGCAACGGTCGCCAGTGCGCACGTGCTTTGGCAGGAGGGACATCTCGCGCCCGGCGCTCAAGCGCGCTTCCACACGCTGAGCGGACTGCTGCTGGCGGACCGCCGCGGCGAATGGATCGAGCTGGATTTCCCGTCCACGCCGCCTCTGCCGGCCGAACCGCCTGAGGGACTACTTGCCGCCTTGGGCTGCCGCGCGGTGGAAGTAAGGCGCAGTAAGTTCGATTACCTGGTGGAGGTGGAATCCGATGCCGCCGTGCGCGCGCTGGCGCCGGATTTCACGGCGTTGAAGAGGGTCGATACGCGCGGCGTGATGGTGACGGCCCGCTCCTCCACGAGCGAATTCGATTTCGTGTCGCGGTTCTTTGCGCCGGCGGTCGGCGTGGATGAGGACCCGGTGACGGGATCGGCGCACTGCGGACTCTGCCCCTACTGGAGCGAGCATCTTGGCAAGAGCAGGATGACGGCGTTTCAGGCTTCGGCTCGCGGCGGCGTGGTGCGGGTGCGGCTGGCCGGGGACCGTGTGATCCTGGGCGGGCAGGCGGTGACGGTGATGACCTCGGAGCTGGCTTTCGGACCGGACGGGGAGTAGATCCGCCAGAACTCAAGTGGCCGGGCTCTCCAGGCTTGTCATTGCCTGGAGAAGCTCGCGTTCATGAGCACCCAGGAATCCGGGTCGAGGGACACGTCCCGGGGCGACGCGGATGACGGGATCCGGAAGCTTTGGCGATTCGCGTTCATCTCAACTCTCTCCATGCGCGGCGCGGCGCTTTCGGGTGCGATTGCGACGGGAATGAGCAGCCGGTAGGGCGCTCCAGGCTGCGTTTGCATGAGGTCGATGACGATTTCGCGAGATGCGGGGTCGTAACGCCATGCTCCCTGGATCGCCGGCCTGCCCCTGCGGCGGAGCCATTGGTCGAAAAACCATCCGAGATCCGCGCCGGCGGCGTTTTCCATGACCTTCTGGAAATCGGCGGTGCTCGCATTGGCGTCGCGGTACCGGCGGTAATACTCACGAATGCCGCTCCAGAACTTGGCGTCGCCCATGAGGCCGCGCAGCATGTGGAGCGTCCAGGCGCCCTTTTGGTAAACCACGGAGCTGGGGACGCCCTTCCAAGGCCGCGTCGCGATTACGGTTATGTTTGGCTCGCGCTGCTCGGCGCGGTCCAGGTCCGCGCGGGCGCGTGCGAGGGCGGAGCCGAAGGCGGCGCGCCCGTAATCGTGCTCCACCTCCAGCAGGGCGAAATAGGTGGCGAATCCTTCGCTCAACCAGACGTCGTCCCAATCGCTTTCGGTGACGGAATCGCCGAACCATTGATGCGCCGTTTCGTGGGCCACGATGGAGGCGCCGGAACCCCGCTCGGCGAAGGGCAGCCCCTGGCGGCCGGAAAGAACGCCCTGGCCGAAGAAGATTTCGCTGGCGTGCTCCATGCCGCCATCCACGCCCACGGCTTCCACGTCGGCGAGTTTTTCGTAGGGGTACGGGCCGATTTGCGAGCTGAAGAACTCCACGGCAAGGCGCGTGTCCTGGTCGAAGATTGCGCCGCCGCGAGGCTCTTGCGGGAAGACCCAGGTTTCCAGCGGCACGCTGGCGGCCTCTCCCGTGCGCCGAACCTCGAAGCGCGCCACACCGATGTTATCGAGCCAGGTGGCGATGGGCACGGACTCCTTCCAATGCGTAAGACGGGCGCCGCCCGCCAGTTCGGTGTCTTCTTCCAGGCGGCCGTTGGCCACCACCTGGTATGCGGCGGGCGCGGTGATGAAGAACTCGCTGGTGGCCTTGTCGTGCGGGTGATCCACGCAGGGGAGCCACTGGTGCGCGAGATCCGGCCAATTGGAGCTGAAGAAGGTGCGCTCACCGAAACGATTCGGCCCGATGTTCAACCCTCCGGCGGGAACGCCGCGGTATTGGATGGTGAACGAGGCTCGCTGGCCAGCGCCGGAGGGCCGCGGCAATTGGATGGTGAGGCGGTCCTCACTGTGGGTATACCGGGCGGGAGCGGCGTTGGACGTGACCGCGGAGACCGTCATGCCCTTGCCGTGCGACGGTGAAGCGAGATCCAGCCAGAAGGACGTCAGCCCCGCCTGGACGAAGCGCACATCGACGGTGGCCGAGCCCGTGATTTCGTCCGTCGCATCGCTCAATGCGATGTGGAACGCGTAGTTCTGAACATCCACTCCAGGCTGGCGGGGGTAGTCATCGGCGGCTAAGGGTGCGCCCGCCGCGAGCACGAGGGCGGCCGCAAGCATGGTTGGAAGCGCGAGGCGCACGGGTCTCTTTCGAGACCTTATCACACCAAGGCGAGCCTCACAGCGGCTACTCCACGCGGAATTCCACAAACCCGGACTGCTGTGCGCCGGTCTTCGTATCCTTAGTCGCAATGTCGGCGCGGTAGCCGCCCGGCTCCAGGAAGACCGCCTTCCGGTAAGCTGCTCCCTGGTACCGGAGAGTCTTCTCTTCATAGGCCAGGACGCGCCGCTTGCTCGAGTCGGTGATACGCGTATAAACTTCCACGCCATGGTCCACAGGATCAATAGGGACCGTGAACGTCACGGACCGGGCGCTTGCCGGGGTACTGCCAATGCCGCCTTGTCCCGCACCGACGCGAACCGTGAACGCCAATCCTGACTTGCTCGCGTATACGAGGATTCTGCGAGAGTCGGCGCGGGCTTCCAGCGTTGCAATTTGCTCTTCCAACCTTCGAACCTCGGGAGAGGCTTCCGTATACCACTTCCTCTTCTTGGCCAGCTCGGCCTTCATGTCGTCAATTGCCGCCAGGAGGCTCGCGCGGTCATTCGACTGGGCCATCGCCGCCTTCGGCAAAGACTCCAGGACGTACCAGCCGTTGCCGGTAAGATCCTTGAATCGGATCACGACGTTCTGCCCTATCCCCTCGATGAACCGGTAGGTCCAGACCTGGTAGGGCAGGGCGCCGCCGCCGGAGTCGCGAGGATTGTCAATGCTGTCCGGCGGGCCGTACTGGATATAGATCCGGCCGCGGTCGGATTTCCAGCCTGGCAAGTCCGCGGAGGCGAAATGGTCGTTGGCGAACGCGATGCGGCGGTAGTGCTCTTCCTTGAATTCGTTCTCCACGGTGCCGGGCGTGGGGTCGCGGCGCTGCCAGAACTGCTCGATGAAGCGCTCACGCTCATCGTTTGTCTTGAGGCTTAAGAAAGCCCCGCGTTCCTCATTGTCGATGATGTACGCGACATCCTCCAGGAGCCACTTCCGGTAAGGGTCCCGCAAATCGTTCGGCGCGGCGCCGGGCGTTTGCAGGGCTTGCGCGAGCCTTTCCTCATTGGCCTGTTTCTGTTCGCCGGTGAGCGGCCGGGTGAGCGGCTGGGCCTGGGCGGAAAGTTGCGCCTGGCGTGTTTGCGAGGCCTGCCCGGCGACATCTCTGATAGGAGGGCCGGCCTGAATCCGGGACCCGGCGTCAGGCTGGGCAAGTCCGGCGGGCGCTGCCGGCGCGATGCGGGCCGCCGGCTCTTGCGTCGCCAGAAAGGGTTGCGGCTTCGCCGGCCAGGCGGACAGCAGCCCAGCCGCGACGGGCGTGAGAAGCAAGAGCGAGGCAAGCAGGGGCCCCGCGCCGGGGCTGGGCTTTTTCGGTTCGAGCAGACGCCGCACGCGATTCACCAGATTGCCTCCGTTGGCGGCGAGCGCGGGTTGGGCCAGCGCGCGGCGCTCCTCGAGCGCGGTAAGGGCGGCCGCGTAACCGGCGGCGTCACCGCGGATGGCGACCACGGCGTCATCGCAGCAATTCTCGCGCTCCACGCGCGCCATGCGGGAGAGCCACCAGACCGCCGGATGGTAGAACAAAAGGCCCTCGACGAGGCTCTGCAGCAGGTTCACGGCGTAATCGTGGCGACGAATGTGGGCGAGTTCATGCAGGAGGATGGCTTCGATCTGATCCGGCGCAAGGCCCGCCAGAAGGCCCGCGGGCGCCAGGATGGCGGGGCGCAGGAAGCCGATGAGGACGGGCGCTTCCGCGAGGCAGGATTCCAGCAGCGCCACCGGCCGTGAAATGCGCAGAGAGGCGGCGAGCGCCCGCAGGCGCAACTGCCATTCGTCCGGCGCGGCGACGACGCCACGCCGCCGCATGCGCTGCGCCGCGAACCAGCCGCCAGCGGTACGGACGTAAAAGAGCAACACGCCTGCCATCCAGAAAGGCACGATCCACGGCAGGCGGTCCTGTTGGGCGGCGGGAGGGGCGGGGGAGCCCAGGCCAAGGGGCGGCGCAAAGCGGGCGGCATCGAACCGAGGGAGCGCGATGCCGGTGGCGGGCGCGGGCCAGAGGACCGCGAGTGTGGCGGCAAACGCCAGCAGCGCCGCGAGCAGCCCGGCGCAGGCCAGGGCATAACGTATGCGGGCGGAAGCGGGGCGGCATAGGAGCAGCGCCGCGCCCGCCAGGATGGCGATGAGCGCGCCCTCCCAAAGAGAATGAACCAGAGTCCATCCAAGAGCTTTCGCTAGCGGGGTACGGACCAAGACGGTCAAGGCGTTCATTGGTTCTCCTTCTCAAACTGCTCCAAGAGGCGGCGAATCTCCGCCAGTTCCCCGGGAGGCGCCTTGCGCGCGGAGAGCGCGCCGAGAATCAGGCCCTTGGCCGATCCGCCGAAGGCGCGCTGCAGCAGGTCGCCGGCAAGCTGGCGCTGCGTCCATTCGCGCGGACGGCCGGCTTCGTAGACGTGCGCCCGCTGGCTCTCGTCACGGCGCACGAGCTTCTTCTCCGCCATGATCTGCATGAGCTTGAGCACGGTGGTGTACTGCGTGGGCTTGCGGCGCGCCAGCGTTTCATGGACCTCACGGACGGTGGAGGCGCCGAGGTTCCACAGCACGGTGAGGATTTCGAGTTCGCCATCCGTGGGGCGAGGAGGATCGGGAGGTTTTACCGGCATACTACGAAAACATTACTACGAAGACATTCGTTAGTCAAGGGCGAATCGATACATTTTCGCCCCGCCGGAAGGCCACGCAGCGCACTAAGATAGGAATTTCCCGTGCGATATGAAACTCTCACGAGTGTGACGGAGCTCCGCGTGGTCTCCAGTTCAGCCGCACCTATCCTGATGGGAGAGGGTGTCGTTCGCCCGACCTGCAAGTGAGCGGAGGAGCCCCGATGGCGGGAAAGTCGGTGGCGCGGCTGCTGTGCGCCACCGCGGTTTTGAGCGGCTGGGCCTACGGCCAAACCACGACCGCGGGATTGACCGGTGCGATTACCGATCCGAGCGGCGCGGGGACGCCGGGATTCCGGGTCGAGCTGAAGAACGCCGCCACGGGAGCGTCGACCGATACCACGACGGGCGCCGGCGGCAACTTCACCTTTAACAGTCTGGCTCCAGCGACCTATTCGCTTACTGTTACGCCTCCGGCCGGCTTTAAGAGCTACGTGCAGACGGGAATCGCAGTCACCCCGAATGAGACCCGCGATTTGGGCAGGATTGCGCTGTCTCTGGGCCCGGCGACCGAGCAGGTGACGGTTACGGCCATTGCCACGCCCTTGGCTGCCGCCTCGAGTGAGAATTCCAAGCTGGTGGATGCGGCGCAGATCCTGGATCTGACGCTCAAGGGCCGCGACCTTTTCGGCATTCTGGTCACCATTCCCGGCATCACCACGGCGGAGCAGGACACGACGAGCGAGAGTTCCATTGCGTCCGTACGCATCAACGGGGCGCAGTACCCGGGACTGGTGAATTTTGTTGTGGACGGGATTACGGACCTGGACACCGCGAACAATACCGGGCTGCACTATGAGCCGAACATGGATTCGATCGCCGAGATGCGCGTGCTGGCAAGCAATTACCAGGCTGAGTACGGCCGTAACTCCAGCGGCCAGATTTCGGTGGTGACCAAGAGCGGCGGCCAGGAGTTTCATGGCAGCGCCTGGGCGAACAAGCGCCATGAGATGTTCAACGCCACCAGCTTCTTCAACAACTACAACGGCGTGCAGAAGAGCGTGTACCGGTTCTTCGTGTGGGGCTACAGCATTGGGGGCCCCGTCTTTATTCCCGGGCGCTGGAATACGCAGAAGAAACGGCTGTTCTTCTTTTTGTCGCAGGAGTATACGAGGCAGAAGCCGGCTACCGAGACGGGGTACTACAACACGCCGACGGCGGCCCAGCGGCAGGGCAATT
>DATKOS010000216.1:0-17130 GCA_035524535.1 Bryobacteraceae bacterium | reverse complement strand
TGGCGGCCGCCGCCGCGCAGTGCCAGCTAGTGGACCCCTACAACGCGCCGCGTTCCAACTGCTGCCTGGTGAACACCGCCAAGACTCTCGCGGATCAGCTTCAGGATTGGGACCAGATCGGCCGTTACCACGAGGCCGACGTGGAGTTGCTCAAACAGCCGTTCGACCCGAAGCGCGTGGTCTTCATGGGCGACTCGATTACCGACGGCTGGCGGCTTGAGGAGTACTTCCCAGGTAAGCCCTATGTGAACCGCGGCATCAGCGGCCAGGTGACGGCGCAGATGGTCGTTCGCATGTATCCCGACGTGATTGCGCTGAAGCCGGCGGCGGTGGCCATTCTGGCCGGAACCAACGACATCGCGCGTAACAACGGCCCCGAAACCGCCGAGATGATCGAAGATAATCTCATGGCCATGACGGATCTGGCGCAGAAGAACGGCGTCAAGGTATTGCTCTGCTCCATCATGCCGGTGAGCGACTATCCGTACCAGCATGCGCAGGAGCAGGCGGCGCGTGGCGAGCAGCCCGCCCCGGCCCAGGGCGGACGCGGTGGGCGCGGCATGATGCGCGCAAAGCAAACCGACCAGCACCCCGCCGCGGACCTCCTCAAGATCAACGCCTGGATGAAGTCCTATGCGGCCAAAGTGGGCGCCACGTACGTCGATTATTGGTCGGCGCTGGTGGACGACCGCGGCTGGATGAAAGACGGCATCTCCGCCGACGGGCTCCATCCGAACGCCGACGGCTATAAGCTGATCGTGCCCGTCATCAACGCGGCGCTTGCGAAAGTTGTGCAGTAAAGCCGCGCCGCGGCAAAATGGCGGAAGCGCCTACGACAGGGGCGCAGGCGGTTTCGCCTGCCTCTAACTTGCTTCTCCACCCCTGTTCCGAATGGCCTTCCGGGGACCTTAGCTCACGAAAGCTCGAAGAAATACGCCGCTGCCAGGCCTCCTGGCCGGGGCCTTTCACACTCTTTTCAACCCCGATCCCCCCCGATTCCCTGCGCTCGTGTTCCGGGAATCCCATTTCGCCAAAGTCGAATCTCGGGATTCAGAGCCCGCCAGCCCCTCGTCGCTCGCGCAAGAGGACGGGCGCCCCGGGCGCGATTACTTCTTCGTCTCCAGCAGCCGGTCGTAGACTTCTCGCTTGGAGAGGCCGCGGCGCCGCGCCACCTGCTTGATTGCGTCCATCCGTGGCGCGCCCTCGCGCACCAGCGCCTCCACGGCGTCCTCCACGGGCGTCTCGTCCGGTAGCGGCTCGGTGGCTTTGCCGATCAATATGGTCATCTCGCCCTTGATCGACTCCCGCGACGCCAATTGCTCGCGAATCTCCGCCGCCGTGCCCCGCAGGCATTCCTCGTGGATCTTGGTGAGCTCACGCGCCACCACCACGGGTCTGGGCCCGAGCGTCTGCTCGATGGCTTCGAGCGCGTCCAGGACGCGGTGCGGCGCCTCATAGAAAATCAGCGTGGCATGCTGGTCCGCGAGCGCTTCCAGCGCCTTGGCGCGCTGTCCCGATTTGTGAGGCAGAAACCCGCCAAAGTAGAACGCGTCTGTCGGCAATCCCGAGGCCGAGAGCGCCGCGATGGATGCCGACGGGCCAGGCACGGCGCGCACGGGGATTCCGTTATCGATGGCGGCGCGCACCAGGCGGTAACCCGGGTCGGAGACCAGAGGCATGCCGGCGTCGGAAACCAGCGCCACCACCAGGCCGGCCAGCATCCGCGAAGCCAGTTCCGCGCTGCGTTCCGCCTCGTTGAATTCGTGGTAACTGATGGTGGGCGTCTCGATTCCGTAGTGCTCCAACAGCCGCGCCGTGTGGCGCGTATCCTCGCAGGCGATCAGCCCAGCCTCCTTGAGAATGCGAACTGCGCGATAGGTGATGTCCTCAAGATTGCCGATGGGAGTAGCCACAACATAGAGCAT
Source organism: Bryobacteraceae bacterium (assembly GCA_035524535.1). GTDB lineage: Bacteria > Acidobacteriota > Terriglobia > Bryobacterales > Bryobacteraceae > BOG-224. The sequence continues at coordinate 15,205 of DATKOS010000216.1, read as the reverse complement.
GCCCGGCATTCCTTGAGTATAAAGGGCAGGCGGTCCAGCGCTCTACACTGCCAAGAGGCCGGCGCCGAAACGCTCCACGCTGCCTGCCGCAAGCCCGCTATCCACTCAGATCCGCGTATCGCGCGATTTCGATTCCGCCGCGCTCCACGGCCTCGCGCACTTCCGCCGAGACCAGCGCCGCCAGTTCCTGCTCTCTGCTCTCCTTCAGGCGGGTGCGCGCCCCGCGAAGCGGCTCGCGGCAATAGCCTGGGTGGCACATCAGTTCGGTGCTTCCCTCGGGCAGTTGCCGCAGCAGATCCGCCAGGTCCCGTGCCTGAAATATGCCGGTGAGTTGAAAGCCGGTGAAGTGATCCGTTGACCGGCGCCCGTGGCGCGCCAGAGCGCCCCGGAATCTCCCACGCATCGCGCTCATTGCCCGCGCCGTCAATCGTCGTTTCAGCGGGGCAGCGCCGGAGCTGCCTCCAAAATCGAAAGGCTGCCGCACCCAGCGTACGTCGAACTCCTCGCCAATCCGCGCCACTGCTTCCAGCACCGGCGGCAGCAGGTGCGTGTGCTTGTGCGTATCGAGGTGCGAAGGCTGCAACCCGGCGCTGAGAATGCGGCGCATCTGCGCGCGCAGCTCCTCATGCGGCCGGATGGCGCCCCTCACCAGCGCGGAAGCCAGCTTGGCGACGGTCTGGGGCAGGGGCTTGCCGGTCAAAGTGGAGAGTCCGCCCGCCAATACAAGATGCGCGCCCACATCCAGCGACGGTGTCTCTTTCGCCCACCGCACGGCGTCGTCGAACGCCTCGCCATTGGCCATCAGCGTCGTGGCCGTCAGGATGCCGCGGCGGTGCGCCTCCACGATGCCTTCGTTCACATCCGGCGTGAAGCCGAAATCGTCGGCATTCACCACTAGTTGTTTTCGGGAGCTCAAAACAGCGCCAGGCGGAGCGTCAGGAACTTCTTGGGATTCTTGCGCACGTCCTGCACCAGCCCCTGAAGCTGTCCCACCGCGCCGTTCAGCGAATCGAAGAGCGCCGCGTTGGTCATCAACTGGCCCATGGTCCCTTGGCCGGAATTGATCTTGTCCAGCGTGGCGTTCAGCTTTGCGGAAAGATCGTTGAGCCGCGTATAGAGCTGGTCGTCCTTCGCCAGCTTGCCGGCCGTGCCCTTGCCCGCATTGATGTCCGACACCAGACCGTGAATCTCGGTCATGGTCTGCTTGGCTTCGTCGTAGAGCGCCGGGTCTTTCACCAGTTTTCCGGCCGTGCCCTTGCCCGCGTCAATATCCGCCAGAATGGCGTTGATGCGGTTGAGGGGCGCGCGAATCTCGTTGTAAAGCGTCGGATCGTACAGCAGCTTGCTCACCGTGCCTTGCCCGTCGCGTACGTCGCTCAGGAGCTTCTGGCCCTCGGATGCGATATCGTTCAGGCGGTCGTAGAGCTGGCGGTCCTTCACGAACAATCCGAGGTTGCCCTGGCCGTTCTCCACGCCCGCCAGCAGCTTGTCGAGCCGCGCCACAATGCCCTGGAAGCCCACCATCAGGTTGGCGGTCTGCGCCATCAGTTCCGGTATGTCCTGCGCCTGGAGGCTGAGGATCTCCGCGTCCGGCCGCACGTGCTCCGGGCTCCGCCCCTTCGTGATGTCGATGAACTTGTCTCCGAGCAGGTTGGATGCGGCAATGCCCGCGACCGAATCGACGGGAATCTGTTCTAGGAACCGCCGCTTCACTTTCATATCGAACTCGACGGCGCGGCGGGGCTCTCGCGATCCCGTCAGTTGCAGTTTATCCAGGTACCCGATGGTGATGCCGTTGAGCCGCACGGGCGTCCCTTCGGCCAGGCCCGAGGCGTCGTCCATGTAAGTGCGCAGGATGGCGTTCCTGGTGAGAATCCCCTTGGAGCTGGTGAGCAGAAACACGAGGGCGAACAGGATCAGGAAGCTGCCGCCCGCCAGGATCCCGACCTTCAACTGTGACCATTCAATCTTTCGCCGGTCCGCCATGTTATGTCCGTTGCTTTACGAATCGCGAAATGTACGGATCGTTGGAGGCTTCCAGCCGATCTTGATCGCCTTCGAAAATCAATCGGCCTTCCCGCAACACCATGAACGTCGTGCTGCCTTCGTGGCGCGCCAGCTCCAGGCGCCCCCGCTCCGAATTGTAGCGGAAATTGGCCATCAGGTTGCCGTCCTGGTAGCGGTACGTCACCATGAGCGTGGTGGTCTTGGCGGCGTCGCGCTCCTTGACGATGAGCGCCATGATGGTGTGCGCGGTAATTGGGTCCAGGCCGGCCGTGGGCGAATCGTAGAGGATCAGCGGAGGCGCTGTAACCACGGCTCTCGCAATGGCCGCGCGGCGCCGCATGCCGCCGGAGAGCTCGGCCGGAAACTTCTCCAAAGTGCCGCCCAACTCGACGAAATCCAAAGCCTCCGCCACGCGCCGCCGCACTTCCGGCTTGGGAACCTTCATGGTCTTCTGGTTGAGCAGCGGATAGGCCACGTTCTCCTCGATCGTCAGCGAGTCAAACAGAGCGCTTTCCTGAAAGAGCATGCCGATACGGGCGCGGACATCGAAGAGTTCCTTTTCGCTCAGCATGGTGAGCTCACGCCCGAAAGCGAAAATGCGGCCGGAATCCGGTTTCACCAGGCCGAGCGCGGCCTTGAGCAGCACGGTCTTGCCGCTGCCCGCGGCTCCGAGGATAGCCCGCGATTCGCCCGCATAAGCCTGAAAGCTGACGTTCGAAAGCGCCGCGACGCCGTCGAAGCTCATGGTCACGTCTTCAAACTGAAGCACCGGGCTTGTGGATGGAGTCGGCATCAGCTCGAGACGAAAACCTTGGTGATCATCAAGTCGAGAATGAATATCAGAATCGTGGCAGCCACCATGGCGTGCGTGGTGGCGCGGCCCACGCCCTGCGTGCCGCCCGAGGCGCGCAACCCGTAGAAGCATCCGATGAGCGCGATGACCATGGCGAAGACCAGAGGTTTCATCAGGCCCTGCGCCACATCATTCCATTCGAGCGCCTGCCAGGCCGTGGTCCAGAATTGGCGCGTGGTAAGGTTCAGATAACCCACCGCAATCAGCCAGCCGCCCACCATCCCGACGAAGTCGGCGATGATCGTCAACAGCGGCAGCATGAAGGCCGTGGCCAGAAGGCGCGGCGTCACCAGTTTCTGCACCGGGTCGGTACCGAGCGCCCGCATGGCGTCAATTTGCTCGGTGACTTTCATGGAGCCCAGCTCGCTGGCGATGCCCGACGCGTTGCGGCCCGCCACCATCACCGCGGTCAGCACAGGCCCCAACTCGCGCACCAGCGTGATGGAAACAATGGTGCCCGTGCGGCTCACCTGCCCGTAGTTGGCCAGCGCGCGCGACATCTGCAACGCCATCACGGCGCCGGAGAAGGCGCCGATCAGCGCCGTAATCGGGAGGCTGCCCACGCCGATGGCGTCCATCTGCAGCGCGACGTCGTCACCGTAATGGGGCTTGCGCAGAATGTTGCGGAAGGCCGCCCCGGTAAGGACGAAGAACTCCTGAATGGCTAAAACTGGCCCTTTCAGCAAGTCGAGCAATGAGGTCGGTCCTGATCTCGATGCTACCATAACAGCCAGGAAGCGGACGCTCATGAAAGGACTTACGGACATCGCCGGGATTCGCGTCGGACACATCTCCGATTTCGAAGCCATTACCGGATGTACCGCCATCCTTTGCGAGCAGGGCGCCGTGGGTGGCGTCGATATCCGCGGCTCCGCCACGGGGACTGAGGAAATCGCCACCCTTGCGCCCGGCCACGTGACGCCTCAGGTGCATGGCATCCTTCTGGCCGGCGGGAGCGCTTTCGGCCTGGAAGCGGCGTCAGGCGTGCGCCGCTACCTGGAGCGCCGTGGCTTTGGATACGAAACCGGGGCGGCCAAAGTGCCCATAGTACCCGCGGCCATCCTCTACGATCTCGGCATCGGCAAGGCGGCGGTACGCCCCACGGTGGCGATGGGAGAAGCTGCCGCGGCCGCCGCTACGGATGGCGCCGTGGCGGAGGGCTGCGTCGGAGCCGGGACCGGCGCCACGGTGGGCAAGCTCTTCGGCATGCCGCGCGCCATGAAGTCGGGCATCGGCTCGTACACGGTGGAGATGACCGCCGGCGTGATGGTGGCGGCGTTGGTCGCGGTGAACGCGCTCGGCGACGTGCGCGATCCAGCCACGGGGAAAATCGTCGCGGGCGCTCGTACGTCAACCGTCGGCCTCGATTTCGCCGATAGCAACCAACAGATGATGCGCGGCGCGGGGCCTGGCGGCGCGGGGCGGGGAAACACCACGCTGGCCGTAGTTGCAACCAACGCCCAGCTTACGAAAGTGCAGGCCAATAAGCTGGCCGAGTTCGCAAGCCTCGGCGTGGCGCGTTCCATTTATCCGGTGAACACGATGTTTGATGGCGACATCACCTTCGCACTGTCGATGGGGGCGAAGGCGGCGGACATCAACGCGCTGGGCGTGGCCGCGGCGGAAGCCGTGGCGCAGGCGGTGCTGCGCGCGGTCAAGCTGGCGGAGACTCTGGGCGGCGTGCCGGGCCTCGGCTGAAATCTCGTCCGATATTCGGTTCTTATTACCTGTTACTATTGCCTCGAGACTCTCGTGAGGCATTTCATTGCTCTCTTCGCGACGCTCGCTTTCGTTGCACTGCCGACGTTAACGGCTCAGGACAAGCAGCCGCCCGAAAAGATCGTCTTCCCCTCCAGGCAGGGTCCGGTGCCGTTCCTTCACGCCAGGCATATCGCGCGGGAGAACGGCGATTGCTCCACATGCCACGACAAGCTATGGACGCAAACCGGTGAGCCGCTCAAGAACAGCCAGGGCTGTCACACCTGCCACAAGCCCGATGGCAAGGCCTTCAGCGCGCAGGACAGGGCCAATTGCGAACGCTGTCATCCGCGCGCGGCGAATGACGGCGCCGCGGGGCGCTGATCGAAGCCCAGGCTGAGAAGGGAGGCGGGCAAGCGGCCGGCCCAACAGGGCGCGTCGAGTCCGCCCCTCCGGTGTTCTTTCTAACGGTGGAATCGCGCCGTGATGGCTGCTTTGGCGACTACATGGCCGTCCATGGCCTTCATCACCTCCGCCCGCGTAGCGTCCTGTCCGAGGTCCAGCTTCGTATCGAGTCCATAGAGTTCGAAGATGTAGTGGTGATAGGGTCCGGGAGGCGCTCCGGGCCCCATGTAGCCCACCGCGCCGCGCGAGTTCTTCGCTTGCACGGTTCCATCCGGCAGGCTGGCCGTAGCGGGCTCGCCCTCCGGGAAGCCGGTCGCGGTAGGCGGAATGTTGAAAGCCATCCAGTGCAGATAGTCTTCGGACTTGCGCTGGTCCGCCGCGTCGGCGTCGTGCATGATGAAAACCAGCGTCACCACGCTGGCGGGAACATTGGTCCATTGAATCGCGGGGGAAACGGGATGCGGGTCCTTGCTCGTGTACTTATCGGGTAGGACGCCGCCATCTTCGAAGGATGTCGACGAGAGAGTCAGCACGGGCCGCGGCCCCATCCTGGGCGCTGTCGGGGGTTGTTGCGAGATGGCCGGCGCCGCGAGGCACGCGATCATAGCCGCTGAGAGGAATCTCATGCGTCCATGCTAACAGCCAGGCATCCCTTTCCGCGAGACAAACAGGAGGCTGGAATTCGAATTACCGCACTTCCCAGTCGGCGATCGGGCCTTCGACGAGCCGCAAGATCGGGTGCGGGCGCAGCGGCGCGGCGCGGAGCGCGCGCAGTTGGGCGGGGTCGCGGCGGCTCAGCTTGCGGCTCAGATGCCGGCGCTCGTATTCCAACTGGCCGGTTGTGACCGGGATCGAGATGCGGCGCTTCTTGTCCACGATTTTCGAAGCGTCAAAGCGATAGCCGCGGGCGTCGGCCTCCCCAGCCACGGCCCACAGGTACGCGCCGACGGCCGCCACCGGATGGCTGTGCTCCTGGAAGCGCCTGAGTTGCGGGTGGCGCCGGTAGCCCTTGGTTTCGCCAAGCAATACTTTCTGCGCGAGCAGCCCTTCACGCCACAGGGCCACCAGGCCGGCGCGATCGAGCAGAGAAGGATGCAGGGACCAGAGCCGCATTCGCTTGCAGGCTAACACGAATTTGTAACACGCCGCCGCGCTAGCATGGGGGTGTGAACGACCGTGTATTTACCATGCGGCCTATTGCACGCGCGCGGAGCCCGTACCACGACGCCTCGGAGGTTCCGAAGGGTCTCGGCGCCAAGCACCCGGCCGAGGGGTATCTCGAAATCCAGAAGGACCTGGAAGCCGGGCTCACGGATATCGAAGGCTTCTCGCACCTTATCGTGATCTGGGTTTTCGACCGCTCCGAAGGGTTTGAGCTGGTGGGCGCGCCGCCGAGCGACAACCGTCCCCACGGCGTCTTCGCAACGCGCTCCCCGCGCCGGCCGAACCCCATCGCGCTGACGGTGGTGGAACTCCTGGGCCGTGACGGCCCGCGGCTCCACGTGCGAGGCCTCGATATGCTGGACGGCACGCCGATCCTGGACATCAAGCCGTACCTCTCGAACGTGCCGGAAGAGCGCCTGCGGCGCGGGTGGCTGGCCGAGGCGGAAGAACGGAAGCAAGCGAAGACAGACGACGGCGCGGACCGGCAAGGCTGACCGCCTCCGCCTTTTCAATTTTGCTCTTGACGATCACTGTATTATCACTTATAGTACACCTGTGATACCCTTCCGGGTCGAGTTTCGGCCGGGCGCTTCGCTTTGCGAACAGGTAGTTTTTTCCGCTAAGAAGGCTCTTATTTCCGGAAGATTGCGGCCGGGCGATCCGTTTCCTTCGGTGCGCGCCCTTTCCACCGCGCTGAAAATCAACCCCAACACGGCTCACAAGGTCGTCACTCACCTGTTGAACGAAGGGCTCATCGAAGTGATGCCCGGGATCGGCACCGTGGTCGCCGAACCTCCCGCGGCCTCGGCGGCGCAGCGCGCGCGCTTGCTGAATCGCGAGCTGGAGAAGGTAGTCGTACAGGCCAAAGGGCTCGGGCTGAGCTTGGATCGGGTCCGGGACGCTTTGACCGCTCATTGGGAACGCCTGGGTCCGGGCGAGGAGCCCCCGAGCGAGACGGACGGGAACGAGCGGAGCAAGCAATGACTAGCGCGATTCTTACGCAAAGATTGCAGAAGCATTTCGGGCGGACGGACGTCCTGGCCGGCCTCGATCTGGACGTGCCGCCCGGCAGCATTTACGGCCTGCTGGGGCCGAACGGCGCCGGCAAGACCACAACCATCAAGCTGATCATGAACATTTTGCAGCCGAGCGGCGGCCGCAGCGAAGCGCTAGGTATGGACTCCAGGCGCCTGAGTCCAGCTGAGTTCGCGCGTATCGGCTACGTCTCCGAAAACCAGGAGATGCCCAACTGGATGACCGTGGGCTACTTCCTGGAGTACCTTTCGGGGTTCTATCCCGCCTGGGACGCGGCGCTCGCCACGGATCTGATGCGCAAGTTCGAATTGCCGCCCGATCGCAGGCTCGGCCATCTTTCCCGCGGCATGAGAATGAAAGCCGCGCTGGCGTCTTCGCTCGCGTACCGGCCGGAGTTGATCGTGCTCGACGAGCCGTTCACCGGCTTGGACGCGCTGGTGCGCGACGAACTGATCGAAGGCCTCCTGGCGCAGGCCGATGGGGCCACCATCTTCATCTCGTCCCACGATCTGGCGGAGATCGAGAGTTTCGCCAGCCACATCGGATACCTGGACCATCGGCGCTTGCAGTTCTCGGAGGAACTGGAAACCCTGCGCGACCGATTCCGCGAGATCTCGCTCACCTTTGAGGCTCCACCCGCGCTGCCGCGCGAGTGGCCGGCGAAATGGCTCGAACCGGAAACCGCCGGACACGTCGTCCGGTTCGTGGATACGCAGTTTAGTGAAGCCGGCACGGCCGCGGAAGCTCGCCGGCTGTTCCCGGATTTCCGCGAAATGGAGGCAACGGGATTGCCGCTGCGTTCCATCTTCGTCACCTTGGCGAAAGCGAGCCGGCGCGCTGGGGGTGAAGCATGACCGCCGCGCGGCGCATCCCTGGAGGAACCCGATGACCACGTTCCACGCGGCTCTGCGGATCTTTCGTAAAGACGTGCGGCGCCTCTGGCCGCAATGCGCCCTCGCGTGCGCCGCTATTGCGTGGTCCGCCGCGTACAACCCAATGGGCGGCGATCATTATGCCGAACTGAGGCACTTACTGGCGCCGGTGCTCTGCTGGGTATTGGCAATATCGGTGATCCATGAAGAGCGGCTGGTCGGGGACAATCAGTATTGGCTCACGCGACCCTATACCTGGAGGACGCTCCTGGCCGCCAAAGCGCTCTTTCTCCTGGCCTTCATCAACCTGCCGCTGCTCGTGTTCCAGTGCGTCGGCATCGCGGCGGCCGGGTTCTCACCGCTCGCTTGGATTTCCGCGCTCTTCTGGCGCCAGGTATTCATCTCCATCTTCTTCGTGATGCCCGCGGTCGCACTGGCTGCCCTGACCAAAAGCATCGGGCAGGTCATCCTGAGCGCGGGTGCGTCCGGCCTGGCGCTCCTGATCGTAATGGGTTTGTTGGCGGAGTTGTCAGGAGATTGGTCGATTGACTGGGGCGATCTTGAATGGATCAAACAGTGCGGCGCGGCGCTGGCGGCGGCGGGAGCATCGGCCGTCATCGTTTTCCAGTACCGGCGCAGAAGGAAAGCGCTTGCGGCGGGAATGCTCGCGGGCGTATTCGCTCTTTGCATGGCGGTAGTGTTCGCGCCATTCTGGAGCGCGGCGCCCGCCATCCAACGATGGTTTTCGCGCGAACCCGCCCTCGGCGAGCAGGTGCGGCTCCAGGTCGACGAGTCGCGCATCGGCAAGCATCCGCTGAACCGCCTTCGGGGCAGCTTTGACCAGGAAGGCGTGCGGCTGGAGATTCCGCTGTCCGCCGATGTCCCTCCTGGAACGTTCCTTGGAGGGAGTCGAACCTCGGTTCGCATCGAAGCGCCGGGCCGGACGCCGCGCTCCATGCTCCAAGTCTCACGCGATTTCCATCGCGCCAGTGATGGCGCTTGGCTCACGGTCTACGTCCCGCCCGATGTTTACCAGTCGATCCAATTCACGCCCGTGCGCTTTTCCGCGACGGTCGAACTTGTTCTCTTCCGGCCCTTGGCGGTCCTATCGGACTACGACGTGAACCCAACCACCAAAGCGGCAAACGTGGCGGGCCTGGCGAGGTGCCAGTTTGCGCGGATTTGGCCCAATTGCGTATCGCCGTCCGATCGCGTTGCCATTACGGCTGAGAGCGGGGAGGAGCCTCTCATTGGATCGGCGCCGCCGCTCTCGCCGATTCCCATGGAGATGGGTTTCCAGGGACTCGCGAGGACCTTCGCGGCTTCGAACGATCCGGTTGCAGCCCCCGGGCCGCTTTCCATCAGCCGCCCTGTCGCCTATGTGGAGCGCAGCTTGGAAGCGCGAGATGTCCGGCTAGCCGATTTCCGTGTGGAAACTGGCGGGGCCGCGCCGGGATCGAGATGACGCTCATGACGCCACCCGGCGCAGCCGGCAAGACGCCGTAGCGCCGCTCCACGCGCGCCGGCAGCTCGCGGCCGGAGTTGCTTCGCGTTAAGACGCCTTCAAGTACGCCACGGCGTCGATCTCCACCTTGATTCCCGGTACGGCGAACTGGCAGACCACGGTCGATCGCGCGGGTTTCGCTTCTCCGAAGAACTCCGCGTAAACCTCGTTCATGCCCGCAAAGTCCTTGGCGTCGCCCAGGAACACGCCGCACTTCACCACGTCCATCAGACTCGCGCCGCAGCCTTCCAGAATGCTCTTGATGTTGTTCAGCGTTTGGCGGGTTTCCTGGCGGATGTCGCCCGAGACCAATTGCTGCGTGAGCGGGTCCACCGGGACCTGTCCGGAAACAAAGATGAAATCCCCGGCGCGGACGGCCGGCGAATAGGGACCGCGCGGCGTGGGTACTCCGGGCGGCGAGAGTCGCTCAATCATAGTCTTTCAGTGTAATGCGGCCGCGGGTTTGGCCTCAGTGCCCTTCGGCTTCCAGATACCGTTCCACTTCGATGGCCGCCATGCAGCCCGCGCCCGAAGCGGTGATGGCCTGGCGATAAATCCGGTCCTGCACATCTCCGGCGTGGAAAACGCCCGGAATGCTGGTGCGCGCTCCGCCGTGGGAGACGATGTAGCCGTCGGTGTCCGTCTCCACCTGCCCGCGGAAGACCTTGGTGTTCGGCACGTGACCGATAGCCAGGAAGAACCCATCCACGGGCTGTGTCCATACCTCGCCCGTCTTCACGTTGCGCAGGCGCGCCGCGGTGACGATCCCCTTCTCGACGTCGTGAATCTCCTCCACCACGGTGTTGAGCGAAAACTTGATCTTGGGGTTCTGGCGCGCGCGGTCCAGCATGATTTTCGAGGCGCGGAACTCCTCGCGCCGGTGCACCAGCATCACTTCGCGCCCGAAGCGCGTCAGGAAGTTGGCTTCCTCCATGGCGGAATCGCCGCCGCCCACCACGATGATGAGCTTATTGCGGTAGAAGAAACCGTCGCAGGTGGCGCAGGAACTCACGCCGTGGCCGATCAGCTTGTGCTCCGAGGGCAGGCCCAACCAGCGCGCCGAAGCGCCGGAGGCGATGATCACCGTGCGCGTCTCGGTCCACTCGCCTTCAATGTTCAGGCGGAAGGGCCGCGTGGTGAAGTCGGCGTCCAACAGGTCGCCCGCAACGTATTCGGCGCCGAAATGCAGCGCCTGCTGCCGCATGTTCTCCACCAGAGCGGGGCCGTCAATGCCTTCGGGAAAGCCGGGGAAATTTTCCACCAGGGTCGTCAGGGACAACTGTCCGCCGGCTTCCTTGCCGCTAACCACCAGCGGTTTCAGATTAGCGCGCGCCGTGTAAATGGCGGCCGTGTTGCCGGCGCAGCCCGAGCCGATAATCACTACGTTTCTCATGGAAGCCTCAAATTTAACATGTGCGTCAAGCCAGTCCCGTTACGGCGCATGCGTGCGGCAGGCGCCACGGGCAGGCCGCTAAAGTATTAGAGTTTCCGGGAGCCTTGGAGTTTCGCCGCAAACCGCGGCGGCTCCCGGCGACCCGCGTACGGGGCGGGTTCCCTTGCAGCCTAGCTAATCAAACGGGCCAGGCAGAATGCGGCGGCGGAAGCCAGGCCGCCGATCACCACGGTTTGCAGGCCGCCGCGAACCGGCGCGATGCCGGTCAGCTTGCCTTTCACGAATCCGAAAAGGAAAAGCGCCACCAGCGTCACCGCCACCGACAACTTCAATCCGCTGAATACATTATCGGACAGCATGTAAGGCGTCAGCGGAACCATGCCGCCGGCGATGTACGACAACGCGATGGTCACCGCGCTGTTGCGCGCGCGAGACGGGTCCGGTTCCTCGAAGCCCAGTTCGAACCTCATCATGAAATCGACCCATCGATCCGTGTTGGCAGCGATAGCCGTGACCACCGGCGAAATGGCTTCTTCCGTCATGCCGTAGTTGCGGAACACTTCGGCCACTTCCTCGCGTTCCTTTTCCGGCAAGTGCTCGGCTTCCCAATATTCGCGGCGGCGCTCGGATTCGTAGTGGTCGCGGTCTGTGCGCGCGGCGAGATATCCGCCAAGGCCCATGGCGATCGATCCGGCCGCAATTTCCGCCAGCCCGGCGATCACCACGACGTGCGTTTTGCTCACCGCTCCGGTCAATCCGGCGGCCAGAGCGAAGGGAACCGTCAGCCCGTCGGACATGCCGATCACGACGTCCCGGACCGTCTCGGACGCCTGAAAGTGCTTCTCAATGTGCGGCGTGGCGGGCATAGATTCAAACATCATCGCACAAACACGCGGAATTTCAGCGTGGAGAAGCCGGGAGGCGGAGATTCGAAAATCAGGCAGGCTTGGGGCGGCAGCGCCGGGGCGAATTCGCGGCGCCCAGTCACGCAAGCGCAAGTCACCGCGGCGGCGCGGGACGCAAAAGCAGGCCTTATCCTTCGCGTCTCCGCGCCTTTGCGGCGACGATCTTGCGGCTTACAGGCCCTTCTTCACCAGGAACGCGATCAGATCGACCACGCGGCAGGAGTAGCCCCACTCGTTGTCGTACCAGGCCAGCACCTTCAGCAGGTCGCCGTCGAGCACCTTGGTCATCTGGGCGTCGACAATCGAGCTGTTGGAGTTATGCAGCATGTCGGTGGACACCACCGGATCTTCGGTGTAGGCCAGAATGCCCTTCAGCTCGCCTTCGGCTGCGGCTTTGAGGGCGGCGTTGACGGCTTCGGTGGTCGCCGGCGTCTTCAGTACGGCCACCAGGTCCACGGCCGAAACGTCCGGCGTGGGAACGCGCATGGAGTAGCCGTCCAGCTTGCCCTTCAACTGCGGCATCACCAGGCCGATCGCCTTGGCGGCGCCGGTGGTGGTGGGAATCATATTAAGAGCGGCGGCGCGTGCGCGGCGCAGGTCCTTGTGCGGAAAGTCGAGCACGTTCTGGTCGTTGGTATAGCTGTGGATCGTGGTCATGGAGCCCTTCACGATCCCGAACTTCTCATGAACCACTTTCACCACCGGCGCGAGGCAATTCGTGGTGCAGCTCGCGTTGGAGATGATATTGTGCTTGGCCCGGTCGTACATGGCGTCGTTGACGCCGAGCACCACCGTCAGATCTTCGTTCTTGGCCGGCGCGGAGATGATGACCTTCTTCACCGGGCCGCGCATGTGCTTCTTGGCGTCGTTCGCATCCGTGAATCTGCCGGTGGATTCGACCACGATTTCGGCGCCAACGGATTCCCAATCGAGCAGGGCGGGATCTTTCTGGGCGAAAACCTTCAGGCTCTTGCCGCCGATGGAAATTGAATCGGCGCCGGCCACGATTTCCTCTTGCAGCGGGCCGAGCACGGAATCGTACTTCAGCAAATGCGCCAGCGTTTTCGTGTCAGTGAGATCGTTCACCGCCACGAATTCGACGTCCTTGCGGCCGAGAGCGGCGCGGACGACGTTACGGCCAATACGGCCAAATCCATTAATGCCTACCTTAACTGCCATTTTTTCTCCTAATTGGTGTCAGAACCGGGATAAAGAACAAGGATATCAAGATGCCCGTATCCCGGGCAACTCATTGGTGTTACAGGCTGGTGTTACGCGCGCGCAACACCGGGCTGCAAACCCGCACCCATGACCGGAACGCGCACGAACTGGCACATATGCAAGCGCCGGATCAAATCAGCCTCGCAAGGGGCGCAAGAAATTAGCCCATGCCGCGAGCCATCGCCCATGCCGCGATCCATTGGGAGGCGAGTCACCGCCGGCCAGCCCGGCAAGGGGCGGAAGAACGGCCTTGCATGCCGCTTCCGCCGGGGCCCTGCCCCAAGCCTCTGGACCCACAACGCTCTGGCGCCATCCGCCGCCCCGTGCGCCGCTCTGGCGCCGCGCCCGTGCCCGTTTCGCAAACCCGCCGCTTCGTTACTCGGATCCTTCGGCGCCCCACGCGCTTTCCAGCATGCGCGAATACTCGCCCGAGGCGTAGAGTTCGAAGCGGAAATTGGCGGCCTGGATCACACGGTGCGGCTGCGACTCCATGAAACAGCGGTACATGGCGTCGGCATACCTGTGGTAATTGCGCAGGAATTCCTCCGCAAGGCTCTCTAGCGAAGGTGGTTGTGAGAACACCGCGTTCAGCCCCACGGCGCGGGAAAACACCGTGGAATAGTCCGCCACTCCCCAGCGGATCAGCTTCTCGCGGACGCTGGCCGGCGGACACCCGGTCAGCAGGCCGGAGAAGCTCTGTTCGCGGATCTCTGCGCCTTCCAACTCCGGAATGCGGCTGGCGCATTCGCGGCACTGGCCCAGCCAGCGGTGTACGTCCTTGCCCAGGAAGTACAACATGCGCACTTCGGCGTGGCGTCCCTTCAGCAGGCGGCGCGTAAGGTCGTCCCAATCGCTCCCATCGTCCGGAATCATGCCCGCCATCATCAAAGCCGCTTTGGAATTCTCCAGCAGGGCCGCCGGCGGGATGCGTTCATTAAAAGGATGCAGGATGAGCGGCGGCAGGTCCCATACGGCCGCGCCGAGCGCCTTCGCGGTGGTGGTCATTACGCTCCCGTTCTGCTTATCGGCGGAATCCGGCGGAATTGCAATGGTTCGAAGTGGCGGATCCGGAATTTGGCAAACCCCTAGAATACCTTCATGCGCAAGTACTTCTTGGGGTTTTCTCGAAAATCTTTCACGTTGTCGCGCATCTGGTGGGCGGCGGACTCCAGCTCCTGATACGTCTTCGGGTCGTTGAACAGCGGACCCGCCGCCGCATGGTCCACGCTGTCTATCAGCCGCTGCACGCCGCTCTTCCATGCCTGGTAGGGCTGGTCGGAGGTAAACAGGGAACTGGCGCGCGCCTGCGCCACCGACGTTCGCAGATCCGCCGCGGCCTTCCAGAGCTGGTCGTAGCCGGAGGAGTCGTTCAGGAACGCTCCCGCGCCGGCACGCTGCTGTTGCAATCGCTCCAGGCTCTGCTCCAGTTCCACCAGTGGGTCGGACAGCTTGCGATAGGCCTCGTCGGTTTCAATGGCCTTGCCGAAGCCGGCGGTCGCGCTGGTGGCCGCGCGCAGGCCTCGCAGCGCTTCGGTAACGCGCTTCAGCAGGTCGTTGTAAATCGCTTCGTCCATGAAGAGCTGGCCCACCCGGCTCTTGCCCTGTTCAATGTCCGTGAGCACCGCGTCGATGCTCTTCAGCACATGGTCGAACTGGGTCAGGTCCACGGTCTTGACGAAATCCTCCTGCGGCTTGAAGATCATCTCCGAACCGGGGTGCAGCGGCTTGGGGCTGTGCCCGCTGGTGACGTCCACGAACATATCGCCCACCAGGTTGTCCGGGTTGATCTCGGCCACGGAGTCCGAGGGAATCTGCCGCAGCCGGTCGCTCTGCACGCGCAGCGTCACTCGAATCACGCGCAGAGGTTCCTTCAGCCCCGTAAGCGCAATGGAGGTGACCTTTCCGGCCGGCACGCCGTCCACCGCCATGGGCGCTCCTTTCACCAGTCCCGTGGCGTCCGATATATAGAGGTAGACGGTTCCCTGCGGCTCAAAGACAGTGCCGCCCGCCAATAGATAGGCCAGCTCGCCCAGGATTGCCAGCGCCGCCAGCGCCACCAGCGTGATGCGAATCTTCGCCCAGTTGACTTGCCGAGCCGAGGGCATTCCACCCCGGATTGTACCGCGCCCCGCATCCTGCTACCGTGTA
>DATKOS010000215.1:0-7416 GCA_035524535.1 Bryobacteraceae bacterium | reverse complement strand
GCAAAAGCCCGGCAATCGCGCCACGCGCGCGAACTCATGCCGATTGGCCCGCGCCACCGCCTCTTCCACAATGAGGTAGAAGGTCGGGTCCGACGGCTGCCGCGCCTCGCCCGCCCAGGCATCCAGAAAGCCGGAGAGCGTTTGGATCACGCCGCGCCGTAGCACAAATCCTTCTCGCGCCATGCGGTTTTGCAGGTGCCGCGCCATCGTGGAAGTGGGCGCCAGCAGCCGCACGGCGCCGTCGGCGGTGCGCAGCGCCTCGCGGAACTCAGAGAGCGCCAGTGTGGTCTTGCCTGAGCCCGCCGGGCCGCTGAGAAGCCGCATCGGGATTAGTGTAGCGCGGAAGCGTCAAGCGCCCTTGGAAATGAGGGATCGAATCGTCAATCGAATCATGATCGTCCATCCGCGCTCAGTCTTCCGTCGCTATTGCCCCGAGGCGAAGCCAGGCGTTGGCCCCGCGGCGAAGCCGCGCGGAACCCCAACCTTGCGCCGGCGTAGCTGAAGGCTGACGGCTGAAGGCTCTTCCCCTCCTACGATACAATCAGGAACTGTCCCCGCAGACGCCATCCACGGTCGCATCGCCCGCTCGCGCCTGGACGGTCGCTTCCCTGCTCTCCGCAGCCGGCTTCATCAACTACCTGGACCGCGCCATCGTCTCCGTCGCCCTGCCCATCATCGCCATGGAGCTGCACCTGGGGCCGGAGGCCAAGGGCGTGCTCCTTTCGGCCTTCTTCTGGTCCTACGCCCTCATGCAATTGCCGGTCGGCTGGGCGGCGGACCGCTACAACCTGCGCTGGCTCTACGCGGCCGGCTTCATCATCTGGTCCGTGGCCTGCGGCCTCACCGGCCTGGCGGCCACCCTCGCGGCCCTTTTCGGCATGCGCATGCTGCTGGGCATCGGCGAATCCATCTTCATGCCGGGCGGCATGAAGATCATCAGCCTTCTGTTTGGCCCCAAGGAGCGCGGACTGGCCGCCGGCATCATGGATTGCGGATCGCGCGCGGGCCTGGCGCTGGGCGCTCCCCTCATCGCATTCCTGGTGAGCCGCATGGGCTGGCGCCAGGCATTCGCCGTCCTCGGCTTCGGCAGCGTCCTCTGGCTTATCCCCTGGCTGGCCGCCGCGCCACGCGGCTTGCGCTCGCACGCGGCCCCGCCCAGCCTCATGCGCTCGCTCCGCACCATGGATCGCAACCTGCTCGGCATGTGCCTCGGCCACGTCTGCTACGGCTACTACTGGTATCTGCTGGTCACCTGGCTCCCCGCCTACCTCGTGGAGGCGCGCCACATGACGCTCACGCAGGCCGGCGCCTGGGTCTCGGTTCCGTATCTGGTCTTCACGCTGAGCGAGCCGCTGGGCGGCTGGATCGCCGACCGGCTCACCTCCTTCGGTTACGAGGAGCGCTTCGCACGCAAGCTGGTGGTCACCGCGTCCTACGCGTCCAGCCTGATGCTCCTGGCCGGCGGACGCGCGGCTAACAATGTGACCGCGCTGCTCATGATCTCCGCCGCCTGCCTGGTGGGGCTTTCCACCGGCAACCTCTATACCCTGGGCGCCAGCGTCGCCCCGCCCGGCGAAGAGGGCACCTGGCTTGGGTGCATCAACTTCGCCGGCAACGTCCCCGGCATCGCCGCGCCCATTATCACCGGAGTCCTCATCGCCCACACCGGCTCCTACTATCCCGGGTTTGAGGTGGCCGTTGGCGTGCTACTGCTTGGACCGGTGGCCTATTGGACGCTGGTGCGCTGAAGGCTGGCCCTGGGCCGCCATGCTCAGTCTTCCCAGAGCGCCGATTTCCCCAGCACCTTGGCCTTGATCCTCGGCAGGAAGAACTTCTGCAAGTCCGGTACGAACTCGGACATCAGGTTGCCCACTACCACCCCCGTGAAGCTGGTCGAAAGCCGCTCCAGCATCACCCGCCCGCGAATGCTCGCCGCGGGGTAGTACACGTTGGACATCCCAATTCCGGCGGCGATCCCTAGCAGCCCCGAGCTGTTGAAGGTGGAGCGCCCATCCTCACGGCGGCCCACCACCAGCCGGCTTACCGAATAAAGCGCCCGGTGCGCCACGCCCGTGTCCGGGCCCAGCCGGAAATAACGCGGATCCTGGTGCAGCAACTGCGCGAAGACCACGCCGCCCATGATGCTCTGCGTAGCCCCGTCCGCCACAGCCGCGCCGAAGCGCGCGCCGAACGCGCCCGCGCCTTCCCCGTACTTGGGCGTCTGGTTCCCATCCTGCGCGAAGGCCGCCGTCATGATCGAGTTCACCAGGTTGAATGGATCGATGGTCCCCTTGATCACCAGGTTCCATTTCTGCCGGAAGGTGAGCGGCGCGTCCGATTCGGCGGGCTGCACCGTGGCGAAATCTGGCATGATCGCCAGCAGCCTGTGGTCCGAAAGGGGGTTGATGGAAGAAAAGCGCCTGGCTGCGGTCGGCGCCAGGAAAGCGGGGCTCACCGGAGCCGCCAGCGCCGGGTCCGCCGAGGCTTCCGCACCGGGCTCCGGCACGGCATACAGGCATCCCCCAAGGACTGCGGCCAAAACCGCCATCCGGATAGACCTGTAGCGGAGGTGCGCCCTGTGTCCCACTCGTTTATGTGGACGAAGGCCCCCGGTGATCCGGTTACGGCCGCCACCCAGTTTGGCCCCAAAGAGCCATCAGATGCTTCTGAATATGAGTAGTTTCGGCTCTGATTTCACCTTAAACCAACCGGCCCGAGGGCCGCCCCGGGCGGTCGGCCGGCTCAGGCCGCCCAAAATATTCGGGAACTTATCGGCGTCCGCCTCCGCCGTGGAAGCCGCCGAATCCTCCGGCTGCTCTCGCGCCGCCGCCGAAGCCTCCCATCCGGGCTCCGCCCAGGCCGCCGCCGCGCGCCGCGCCGAACCCTCCATCGCGGATCGCCGCCGCTCCGAACCCTCCGTTCCGGCTCGCCGCCGCGGACGCGCGGTTGGTCACGGCCGAAGCGCGGCCCGCCTGGCCCGCGCTCGCGACATACGCGGGAGGCCGGTATCCCGGTCCGAACGAGTGGTGGAAGGGCACCCCCCATCCATATCCGCCATACCCGAAGCCGAGGCCCACCGGCGCGAAGAGCGGCGAGTAGAAGCCCCAGCCGAACGGGTCGAAGAACAGCCCGTCGCCAGGCAGGAAGGTGTAGGCGTCATACCAGGGGTCCCAATACCATCCGGCGCCGTCGAAGAGACCCGGAGTCCAAGCCGTGTCCTGCCTGGCGTAGGCGCGCGCCGTGTCCACATTGGCGTCCGCCAGGTAGGCGGAGCGCATGCTGGCCCAGTTGTAGAAGTCGCTATCGGCCGTCTTCTTGCGGTTGAACCAGTCGTCCTTCATCTTGCCGGTGGCCAGGAACGCAATCTCGTGGCCGCGCCCGGCGTCCACGCTCTTGCCGCCGAACTGGACCGCCGCCCTGCCGTCAAACACCTGCACCGTATCCGTGCCCGCGTCAAAACCGTACAGTCCCGGCTTCAGCAGCCGGGCCCCGCCGTTCGCCAAGTCCACGCGAACGCCGTTCGCGGTCCGGAGCCACGCGGCATCCACCAGCACGTTGCCCTTTTGCACCGCTACCGTGGCGCTTGCCGGGCCGGACGAAATCATGCGCACGGAGCTGTTCTTGTCCGCGCGCAGAAAAACCCCGGGCGTCAGCAGCACTTCCGCGCGCCCGTTGGCCGTGGAGAGCGTCTCTCCTGGCGCCAGCCGCGCCGAACCGGCCGAACCCTCCGCCAGCGTTTGCGAGCCAATTGCGGCTTGCCCTTCAAAGTAGTTGACCACCCCCGGTTGCGAGGTTACAGAGCCTGCCGGGGCCAGCGTGAGCGCCGCGCCCCAGGCGGGGCTGAATAGGAGCGCAGCCAGGAAAGCGCCGTTCCACATCTTCCATGACCGCATCATGGCTTTACTAAGCCTCCACCTACTCAGATGCGGCCGAAAGCGCCCCGTTGCTCCGCGAAGGTAAGTACGAATGCGCCCAAAAACACAGTAGGCGCGCGCACCGCCGCCCTTTAATCCAGGCTCTTGTGGAACCGCAGCGCGCTGAACCACAGCACCAGCACGCCATAGACCAGCAAAGCCAGCACCTGCGGCCAGAGAATCGAAATGCCCACGCCCTTCAGGAATACGCCGCGCACAATCTCCATGAAATAACGCAGCGGATTCAGCAGCGTGAGGTACTGCACCGAAACCGGCATGTTGCGGATGGGGAAGTTAAACCCGCTCAGCAGAAACGCCGGGTTCGAAAAGAAGAAGGACATCATGTTGGCCTGTTGCTGCGTGTGCGAAACGGTGGAGAGGAACAACCCCGCGCCCAGGCTGGTGAGCAGGAAAATGGTGGCGCTGAACAGCAGCACCAGGAAATTGCCGCGGAACGGCACGCGGAAAATCAGCAGCGCCCCGGCGGTCACCACAATCAAGTCCACAATGCCGATCAGCGCGAAAGGAATCGTCTTGCCCAGCATCAGTTCGATGGGCCGCATCGGCGTCACCATCAACTGCTCCATGGTGCCGATTTCCTTCTCCCGGATAATGGCCTGCGCTGTCAGCATCAGCGTGATCATGAACAGAATGTTCACCGCCACGCCCGGCACGAAGTAGTTGCGGCTGCGCAGGTCCGGGTTGAACCACACGCGCGTATCCGGCTGCGCGCCGCTCACCATCACCACCGGCGGCGAACCCGGGCTGCGCACTTCCAGCTTGATGGTCTGGTCGTTCTTGGTTTGCTTGGGCGAAACGTCCTGCGAATAATCGGCGATCACACCGGCCGCGTAGGCCGAGACCAGCGACGCCGTGTTCGAGTTCGTGCCGTCCAGCAGCACCTGCACCTCAGCCGTTTCGTTGCGAGCCAGGTGGCGCGCGAAATTCGGCAGCACTCGCACCACCGCGTGCGCGTCGCCGTGGTCCAGAATCGACTGCACCTCCTGCTCGCTGCTGGGCATGGCCACCACCTGGAACCGCCCGGACCCCTCGAAGCGCGCCAGCAGCGCGCGGCTCTCCGGCGTGCCGTCGCCGTCCATCCACGCGATCTTGGCGTTATCCACGTCCAGCGTCACCGCGTAGCCGAAGATGATCAGTTGCAGCAGCGGCGGAATGAACAGCAAGCCGCGCATGCGCGGATCGCGAAAGAGCTGAATGAATTCCTTGCGCAGTATGACGCCGATGCGTTCCCACATATCTCAAGCCACCTTCTGATTCATCCTCTTCACCGTGCGCCAGAACACGTACGTAGTGAACAGCAGCAGATACGCCAACTGCGGCCACAGAATCGCCCACCCGGCGCCCTTCAGAAACACCGCCTTCAGAATGGTGATGAAGTAGCGCGAGGGCACCACGATGCTGATGAGCTGGATCCACCTCGGCATCGTGTCGATCGCGAATACGAATCCGGAAAGCAGGAAGCCCGGCAGGAACGTTGTCAGCATGCCCATCTGGTACGCCACCACCTGCGTCCGTGTGCCGGCGGAAATGAAGATCCCCCAGAACAGGGCCCCGCAGAGGAATACCAGCGTGGAAACGGAGAGCACCAGCAGGCTGCCGCGGAACGGCACGCCGAAAACCGTCACGCCCGAAACGAAGGACAAAATGGCGTCCACCAGCCCCACCACAAAGTACGCCAGCATCTTGCCGAGCACCATCTCCACCGGCCGCAGCGGCGTGGAGAGGATCTGCTCCATGGTCCCCATCTCCCACTCGCGCGCGATGGTAAGCGTGGTCAACTGCCCGGTGAGAATCATCAGAATGATGGCGATCAGCCCCGGCACCACGAAGTTCTTGGATTCGAGCGAGCTGTTGTACCAGACGCGCATCTCCGCCTCCACCGCCGGCGGCTGCTGCTTGATGCCGCGGAGGTTCATGATCTCCGCGCGCACCTGCGCCGAATACGCCTGCACCACGTTCTCCGCGTAGCCCATGGCGATGGCCGCGGTGTTCGAGTCGCTGCCATCCACCAGCAACTGCACGTTGGTGGCGCGCCCGGCTTCCAGGTCCTTGCCGAAATCGCGCGGGATGACGACGCCCATCAGCGCCGTGTTCTTATCGATGCCCTTCTGGATGTCACGGTAGCTGCTCACTTCGCCGGTGATGTCGAAATACCGCGATCCGCGGAAATCGCGGATCAGGTCGCGGCTGGCCGCCGTCCCGTCCTGGTCGTAGACCAGCGCCGGCACGTGGTCCACGTCCAGGCTCAGAGCGAAGCCGTAGAGCATGAGCATCATCACCGGCATGGCCAGCGCCAGGCCCAGGCTCCGCTTGTCCCGCACAATGTGGCGCAGTTCCTTGATAAAGACGGCTCTGGTGCGGCGGTAGCTCATGCGGCTTTGCGCTCCTCGGCCTCAATCAAGGCCACGAATACGTCTTCGAGCGAGGGCTGAATCTGCTCCAGGCGCCGGATCCCGATGTTCTCCGCCGCCAGGCGCTCGCGGATAAACTGCTGGGCGCCCTCCACATCGTCCACGGCCACGTGCAGCCCGCTGCCGAACACGGCCACTTCCAAAATGCCGTCCCGATGCTCAATCGCGCGCATGGCGTCAATGGTCACGGAGGCGTCCAGCCGCAGCAACTTGTGCTCGGAGAGGTTGCGCTTCAGCTCGTCCGGGGCGCCCAGCGCGATCACCTTGCCTGCGTACATCAGCGCCAGCCGGTTGCAGTACTCCGCTTCGTCCATGTAGTGCGTGGTCACAAAGACCGTGTGCCCCGTGCGCGCCAGCTCCCCAATCAGGTTCCAGAACCCGCCGCGCGCAATCGGATCCACCCCGGAAGTGGGCTCATCCAGGAACACCACAGGCGGATCATGCAGAATCGCGCAGCCCAGCGCCAGGCGCTGCTTCCACCCGCCGGAAAGCTCCCGCGTGAGCGCGTTGCGCCGCTCCGTCAAGTTCGCCATGCGCAGCACGTAGTCCTTGCGCTCCGCGCGGCGCTCCCGCGGCACGCCGTACATGCCGGTGAAGAAATCGATGTTCTGCTCCACCGTGAGATCGTCATAGAGCGAGAACTTCTGCGACATGTACCCGATGTTGCGGCGCACCGCCTCCGGGTCCTTGGCGATATCGAACCCGGCCACGGAGGCGTGCCCGGACGTGGGACTCAGCAACCCGCACAGCATGCGGATGGTAGTGGACTTGCCCGCCCCATTGGGCCCCAGGAAGCCGAAGATCTCGCCCTTGGGAACCTTCAAAGTCACGCGGTCCACGGCCACAAAGGAGCCGAACGTCTTCACCAGATTGTCCAGCGACACCGCGTATTCGCTCATCGCACCTCCAGGGCATCGGCAGCCTGCACCGTTTGCACGAACACCCCTTCCAGGGTGTCCGCGCCGGCCTCCAGCCTCAGGCGTTCCGGCGTGTCGCAGCGGATCAGCTTCCCTTTGTTCATCAGCCCCACGCGGTTGCACCGTTCGGCCTCGTCCAGGTAAGCCGTAGTC
>DATKOS010000214.1:0-3575 GCA_035524535.1 Bryobacteraceae bacterium | reverse complement strand
GCGGTTTCCCGCCGGATGCTGGGAACCGCCGTCATCGGCGGTATGATCGCCGCCTCGCTGATCGCTATCTTTTTCATCCCGGCCACGTTCGATGTCGTGGAGCGGGTGTCGCACAAGCTGTCCCGAAAACGTCTGCCCGCGCCGGAACCGGAGGCCGCCGAATGAAGCGCCAACTTGCCGTAGCAGTCGCGCTCTTTTCTCTGGCCGGATGCACCGTGGGTCCCAACTACCGCCGGCCGGCGGCCGACGTGCCGCAGGCCTATCGCAACGCCGCTCCCGCGCCGGACAGCGCCTCCATCGGGGACGAAAAGTGGTGGACGCTGTTTCGGGACGCCGAATTGCAGCAGCTCATTCGAACGGCCCTCGCGCAAAACTACGACGTGCGCATCGCCGCCTCGCGCATCCTCCAGGCCCAGGCGCAACTGGGCATCGTTCGTTCGCAGCAATTCCCCACCGTGGGCGCCGGCGCCGGCTATACCGGGGAGAAGATCCCCGGCTTCGCTTTTGTGGCGGCGGAGTTGCAAGGCGTCTTCTCCTGGAACATCGATTTCTGGGGTCAGTATCGCCGCGCCACGGAAGCCGCCCGCGCCAACCTGCTGGCTTCGGAGTGGAACCGCAATCTGGTGCTGAGCACGGTGGTGGCGAACACCGCTTCGGCGTACTTCACGCTGCGCGAGCTGGATCTCGAACGCGAGATCGCCCGCCAGACGCTCGATTCGCGCCAGCAATCGCTGCAACTGACGCAAACTCTGGAGCGCGGCGGCGCCGCCGGCCTGCTGGACGTGCGCCAGGCCGAACAGCTTGTGGAGACCGCCGCGGAGGCCATTCCGGAAGCCGAGCGGCAGATCTCCGTGGAGGAGGATCTCATCAGCACGCTCGCGGGGCAGAACCCGCATGACATTCCCCGCGGCCTGCCGCTCACCGGGCAGCCGCTGCCTCCGGAAGTCCCGGCCGGCTTGCCCTCGCAGTTACTGGAGCGGCGTGCGGACATCCGCCAGGCCGAGGCCCAGTTGATGGCCGCGAATGCACAGATCGGCGTGGCCCGCGCGCAGTTCTTCCCCAGCCTGCCTCTCACCGGCGCGGGCGGCCTGGAGAGCGTCAACCTGGCCAATCTGTTCCGCGGAGCGGCCAACGCCTGGAGTTTCTCAGCGGAGGTGACTCAGCCCGTGTTCACCGCCGGACGGCTGAAGTCGAACCTGCGCCTGGCGCGCGAGATGCAGCAGCAGGCCTTGCTTACCTATCAGGAGACTATTCAGCAGGCCTTCCGCCAGGTCTCCGACGCGCTGGTTTCCTATTCCCGGTTCCGCGAATTCCGCGAGCATCAGGAGAAGCTCACGGCCGCCGCGCAAGACGCCGCTGGGCTTTCGGAAATGCGCTATCGCGGCGGCGCGGCCAGTTACCTGGAAGTCCTCACCAATGAGACCAACTACTTCGCGGCGCAGTTGAATTTGGCGCGGTCGCGGCTGAATGAGCGGCTGGCGCTGGTGGAGATCTACCACGCGCTCGGCGGCGGCTGGCAGCAGTAAGGCTTCAAGGCCCGCCCGCCGCCCGCGCCCCGATCCGCGCACGAGCGGATGCCGCGCAGCGCGTGGTGTACCCTGGAGAAACGTGGCGGCCGCAAGGCGCCGCCGCTCCTGGCATGAAGATACTCGCGCTGAACGGCGGCTCCAGCACGCTGAAAGCCATGCTGCGGGAAGTGCGGGAGGCGCTGCCCTCCGTGCCCGCGCCGCCGCTGTGGGAAGCCCAGGCGGAGTGGGGCCGGCGTCCCGGGAAGGCTCGCATTCGCGTGCGTTCCGGCGCCGTCCAAACCGAATCGGAAGTCGATATTGAAACGCCGGCGGCCGTGCTGGAGCCGGTGCTGGACCTGCTCTGGAGCGGCCCCGCGAAGGCCGCCGCCGGTCCGGCTGAGATCGCCGTGGTTGGCCACCGCGTGGTCCATGGCGGCCATGCCTTCACCAGAACCGTGCGCATCGGCAAGGCCGTGAAGGACGAGATTCGCAAGTACGTGGATTTCGCCCCGGAGCACAATCGCCTGGAACTGGAAGCCATTGAAGTAGCCGAGCGCCTGATTCCGGAGGCCCCCCAAATCGCCGTGTTCGATACGGCCTTTCATACCACGCTGCCGCTCCACGCGCGCGTCTATCCGGTTCCCTATGAGTGGTTCGAAAAGGGCGTGGCGCGCTACGGCTTCCACGGCATCAGTCACCAGTACGCGTCGCGGAGGGCGGCGGAGATTCTGGGCCGCGCGCCGGATGCGCTACGCCTGGTGACGTGCCATCTGGGCAATGGCGCCTCGCTCGCGGCGGTACGCGCCGGCAAGAGCGTGGACACTACCATGGGCTTCACGCCGCTGGAAGGCCTCATGATGGGAACGCGCTCGGGCTCCATTGACCCCGGCATCCCCATTTACCTGGTGCGGCATCGCGGCTATGGCGCGGATCAACTGGACCGCGCGCTCAATAAGGAATCCGGCCTCAAGGGCGTCTCCGGGATTTCCAGCGACATGCGCGAGATCGTGACGGCCATGCAGGCCGGCCACGCGCGCGCGGCGCTGGCGTTCGATGTGTACGTGTACCGCCTGGTGAGCGCCATCGCCGCCATGACGGCTTCTCTCGGAGGGCTGGACGCGCTGGTCTTCACCGCCGGCATCGGAGAGAACTGCGCTCCGTTGCGCGAGCAGACCTGCCGCCGCCTGTCCTATCTCGGGGTGGATCTCGACGCGGACAAGAACGCCGCCGGCGCAATGGATACAGATATCGCTTTGCCCGGATCGTCCGTTCGCGTGGTGGTGCTACACGCGGAGGAAGATTGGGAGATCGCACGCGAGTGCTGGCGGGTGATGACTGGGGCGGAGCCCACTTACTAACTCAGCCTCAATTCGCATCCTGTCCTGCCTCCCGCCGCTCGCGCGTGATACGCTGAATTGGATGCAGCTTTCGGAGATCTTTTTGGACCTTGGTCCGGACGAGTTCTCCCGCCTGGTTCGCGGGATATCGATTGGCAAACTGAAGACCTATCAGATTTACGAGAGCTTCAAGGTACGCGCGCACCTCGTGAAGGTCAACACCGAGGCGCTGCGCAAGGCCACGGCCCGTTTCTGGACCCGCATTTCCGAAAGAGACGAAGAGTTCTCCAAGGAGATCGCCCAAGCCCTGCTTGTATCGCACCTGGACATGGTGGTGGCTGTGCTGGACTTCCTCGGGGTGCCGCACGAGAACGGGTTCTTCGCTAAAGATATGGATCCTAAGCCCTATTTCACCGAGGGCTGGGAGGATCGCGTTCACGATAAATTTCGGGTTACCTTTCCGGATGCGCTACTCGTCTTCTATATCAACCACTTGAGTTGGGAACTGCTGGCGGCCGAGAGGATTTATCGCCCCGCGTCCTTAAACACAGCTTGAATTCGGACGCTAAAGTGCTGATAATTGTGTGAAGCATGACAGTTCTCATTAGGAACCAGCCTTCCTATGTGTGGGCCCGCCAGCGTCGCCGGGTTCGGAAGTCGTTATCAGAGAATTAGATGCGAGTAGCCATTGCCATCGCTTCCAGGGATACGTTCAGACGCAGTGGGTGTA
>DATKOS010000213.1:0-26007 GCA_035524535.1 Bryobacteraceae bacterium | reverse complement strand
CTGCACTACTGCGTGGCTTTTGGCGCGGCGGCCGCCGCGCTCGGCGTGCCCTTGGACGCGGCCGCGCTGGGTTATCTGAATCAGTCCGTAGGGGGATTGGTTTCCGCGTGCCAACGGCTCATGCCGCTGGGGCAAACCGCGGCGAACCGGATTCTGTGGAACCTCAAGCCCGCCATTGCCGGCGCGGCGTATTCATCTTCAACCGAGGAGGCGTCTTGTTTCAGTCCGTATCTGGAGTTGGCGTCGATGCGGCACGGGGCATTGGAGACACGCCTGTTCATCAGTTGAGTCTGCGCTTGGAACGCGACCGCCTGCGCGTGGCGCGGCAGGACCCTCCCTGGAAAGTGGTGCGCGCATTCTCCGTCCCCGGGGCGGGCGCGCTGGTGCATCTGCACAATGTCTCGGGCGGCGTGCTGGCCGGAGACCGGCTCTCCCTGGACGTGGAAGTCGCGGACGGCGCCTCGACGCAGATCACCACCACCGGCGCCACCCGCCTCTACCGCCATCGAGCCGGGGCAGCCGATTCCGAACAGCGCAACACGTTCACGGTGGGCGCCGGTGGGCTGCTCGAATACCTGCCGGACGCGGTGATTCCGTACGCCGGGTCGCGCCATGCGCAGTGCACGGAAGTCCGTTTGGGGACTGGCGCCGCGCTCCTCTGGTGGGAAGTGGTGGCGCCGGGGCGGCTGGCCGCTGGAGAGAGATTCGCCTTTGAGCGGTTGCGCCTGGAGAACAAGGTCTATGCCGGCCCGCGGCTGGTTGTGCGGGAGAATGCGCTGCTGGAGCCGGGCCGCGCGGACCTGGCCTCGCCGGCGCGCATGCTCGAGTACTCGCACACGGCCAGCCTTTGGGCTCTGCAAGAAGGACGGCAGGAAGCCTTCTGGCGCGCTCTGGAGGACCGCCTCAACCGGCGGGCGGAGGAACTCACGCGCCGCGGCGAGGCCCTCTGGGGCGCCAGCACGCTCATTTCGGATGGAATCGTGGTTCGGGGGCTCGGCGGAAGCGCGCGCTTTCTTCACGAGCCGCTCACGGAATTCTGGCGTACCGTCAGGGTGGCGATTCTGGGCCAGGACGCCGCGCCGCCAAGGAAGACTTACTAGGGAGTTAGCGCATGCATCTTACTCTACGCGAACAGGAACGGCTGATGATTTACGTTGCCGCCGATGTGGCTCGCAAGCGGCGCGAGCGAGGTTTGCAGTTGAACTATCCCGAAGCCATGGCGATTCTCACGGCCGAGATCTTGGAATGGGCCAGGGATGGGAAGAGCGTGGCCGAGATCATGACCCTGGGCGCGGGCGTCCTCGCCGCCGGCGACGTCATGCCGGGCGTCGCGGCCATGATTCACGAGGTTCAGGTGGAAGCGACCTTCCCTGACGGCACCAAGCTGGTTACCGTGCACGATCCCATACAGCAATCTTCGCCCGCGAAGCCGGGAGAGTATCTGCTGGAGGCGGAGCCGATCGAAGCCAACGTCGGCCGCAAGACCGCCAGACTCGTGGTGCGGCACACCGGCGACCGGCCCGTGCAGGTGGGCAGTCACTATCACTTCTTTGAGGTAAACGACGCCCTGGCCTTCGATCGCGACGCGGCTCGCGGCATGCGTCTGAATATCCCCGCCGGGACTTCCGTGCGATTTGAACCCGGCGAGGAAAAGGAGGTCCGCCTCGTGGAATACGCCGGCGCAAAGGTGGTGTTGGGACACAAGGGGCGGGGGAACCTATGAGCTTACTCATTCCCAGACAGACTTACGCCGACTTATACGGTCCAGCCAAGGGCGATCGGGTGCGCCTGGCGGATACGGAGCTGATTGTCGAGGTGGAGCGGGACTTCGCGGTTCCCGGGGATGAAATCACCTTCGGAGGCGGCAAGGTCATCCGCGATGGCATGGGACAGAGCTCCCGCGCCACGCGGGCGGATGGCGCGCTCGATCTCGTAATTACGAATGCCCTCATCATCGACCATTGGGGCATCGTGAAGGCCGATATTGGCATTCGCGATGGCCGCATCGTCAAGGCGGGCAAGGCCGGCAACCCGGACACCATGGAGGGCGTGGACCCGGAACTGGTGGTGGGCGCGTCCACCGAAGTGATCGCCGGCGAGAACCTCATCGTAACCGCGGGCGGGATTGACAGTCACATCCATTTCATTTCGCCGCAGCAGGTGTATGAAGCCCTTTCGAACGGCATCACCACCATGATTGGCGGCGGGACGGGGCCGGCCACCGGCACCGATGCGACTACGTGCACGCCCGGCGCCTGGAACATGGAGCGTATGCTCCAGGCTGCCGATGCGTGGCCCATGAATTTCGGTTTCCTGGGAAAGGGGAATGCGAGCGCGGCCGAGCCGCTCGCCGAGCAAGTCCGGGCCGGCGCGTGCGGCTTGAAGCTTCATGAGGACTGGGGCACCACCCCCGCGGCGATTGACGCCTGCCTGCGCGTGGCGGACCAGTTGGACGTGCAGGTGGCGATCCACACGGACACCATCAATGAAGCGGGCTTCGTGGAAGACACGATTGCGGCCATTGCGGGGCGCGCGATTCACACCTATCACACCGAAGGGGCCGGCGGCGGGCATGCGCCGGACATCATCCGCATCGCCGCGCTGCCGCACATCCTGCCTTCTTCCACCAATCCCACGCGGCCCTACACGGTGAACACCATTGCCGAACATCTGGACATGCTGATGGTCTGCCATCACTTGAATCCGCTCGTGCCGGAAGATGTAGCCTTCGCGGAGAGCCGCATTCGCCCGGAAACTATCGCGGCGGAAGATATTCTGCACGACATGGGCGTATTCAGCATGATTTCGAGCGATTCGCAAGCCATGGGCCGGATCGGCGAGGTGGTGACGCGCACCTGGCAAACCGCGCACAAGATGAAGACGCAGCGCGGCGCGCTCCCGGAGGATTCCAGCCGGAACGACAACCTCCGCGTGAAGCGGTACGTGGCCAAGTACACTATCAACCCCGCCATCACTCACGGCATCGCAGGTGAAGTGGGCTCCATTGAGCCGGGCAAGCTCGCCGACTTGGTGCTCTGGAAGCCCGCCATGTTCGGCGTCAAACCGGAGATGATCATCAAGGGCGGCTTCATTGCGTGGAGCGTGATGGGCGACGCCAATGCCTCGATTCCGACGCCGCAGCCGGTGATCTACCGCCCCATGTTCGGATCGTTCGGCGGGGCCACGGCGGCCACCTCGTTGACCTTTACTTCGCGGGCCGCGGTGGAAGCGGGAATTGGAAAGGTCTTCCAGAAGCGTGCGGTCGCGGTGCAGCGTTGCCGCGCTATCGGCAAGAAAGACATGATCCACAACGCCGCCACCCCGAAGATCGAGGTGGACCCGGAGACTTATGAGGTCAGGGCCGACGGCGAATTGCTGACCTGCGAGCCGGCCCAGGCTCTGCCGCTGGCGCAGCGCTACTTTTTGTTTTGAGGACCAGGAGAAGAAACGATGACGAGAGCGTATCGCGTGGGTATCGCCGGGCCGGTGGGCAGCGGCAAAACGGCGTTAGTGGACCGGTTGAGCAAGCGCCTTTGGCCGGAACTGAACCTCGGGGTGGTCACCAATGACATCTACACCAAGGAAGACGCCGAGTTTCTCATCCGGCAAGGCACACTTCCCCCGGACCGCGTGCGTGGCGTGGAAACCGGCGGCTGCCCTCACGCGGCCATTCGCGAAGATGCGTCCATGAACCTCGAAGCCATCGCCGAGTTGGAGGCCGCGCATCCCGGCATGGAACTGGTCTTCATCGAAAGCGGCGGGGACAATCTGGCGGCCGCCTTCAGCCCGGAACTGGTGGATGCCTTCATCTACGTGATTGACGTGGCGGGCGGCGACAAGATCCCGCGCAAGGGCGGTCCCGGCATACGGCGCAGCGGATTGCTGGTGATCAATAAGATCGATCTGGCGCCGCACGTGGGAGCCTCTCTGGAAGTGATGGACCGCGATGCCCGCCGCCAGCGCGGCGAGCTGCCTTTTGTGTTCACCAACCTGATGAGCGGCGTTGGGCTGGATGTCGTTGTCGCTTGGCTCCATGCGCAAAGGGCCATGGGTCTCACCGCGTCCGGCACGCCGGCTCCGCACGCGCACTCCCACAGCCACGGGCATGGCCACTCGCACGAGCACGAAGCCGAAGGATAGGTTGCATAGATTTCGCTTTGGGGGTGCATCATAACTTGCTATCAGGCGAGCCCCTGATTTCGTTGACAATAACTACAGTGGATGTTACACTAGCATCACAATAAAGCTTTTCGTTTCAGCACTTACTGGGTTCTGACTCATGCCCCGGTCCGCGTGAGTCCGTAGTCCTCGTCAAGACTTTATCCCACCTTGTAATCGGTACGTTTCACCTGTGTGAGCAGAGGGGGCTTTCCGGGAGTTACGTTCATCTTCTCCAGTAGCGCTTGTCTGATTCCGCAGGTTGTTCCGTCCGGTCGCAATTGAACTTCTAATCACGCTTCGCGCCTCGCGCGCCTAGAGGAGAAAGTCTGCTCATGCCTAAACAGTATGCTTGCGGTACGTTTCCATACATTCAGCGGAAGTATGTTTCCGCACTTTTCCTAACCCTGGGGTCCCTGGTTTTTGCCGGCGTCTCGCAGGCCCAAGTCAATCTCGGCCCAGTTACTGTCGGGGCCGGGCTGCGCACCAGCTTCGATAGCACCAACCCGGATGGAGGGGCCACCACCAACCAGTTCATGCTCAACGACATCCGCCTCTACGTGAACGGACCGGTCTACGACAAGGTCAAGTTCATGTTCAACACGGATTACAACAGCGCCACCGACACGATGAATGTACTGGACGCCGTGGCGCGCTTCGAGATATCGCCGGGCTTCAACATCTGGGCGGGACGCTTCCTGCCGCCCAGCGATCGCGCGAACCTGTACGGCCCGTTCTACGCGCATGAATGGAACGTCTACACCGACGGCATTCAGGACGGCTATCCGTTCGTGTTTCAGGGCCGCGATAACGGCGTCGCCTATTTCGGCACCTTCGCCAAGAAGTTGAAGGTCTCCCTGGGCGGCTTTGACGGCAAGTCCGCGACCGGCTTGCCGGACGTCATCGGAGCGGCTCGCGTTCAAGTCGATTTCTGGGATCCGGAGGATGGCTACTACCTGAACGGAACCTACTACGGCGACAAGAACATTCTCTCGATCGGCGCCGCCAGCCAACTCCAGAACGGCCACACTGCTTCCACCCTGGACTTCCTTCTGGAACGTAAGCTCCCCGGTAACGGCGGTTCCTTCTCCATCGAGAGTGAGTATTCCAATTACAACCGGCTGGGCGGCTATAACGCCGAGTATTCCAAGAGTCAGGGCGCGTACGGTCTGGGAAGCTACCTCTTCGCCAAGAAAGTCGGCGTCGGCCAGTTCGAGATTCTGGGTAAGTACGCCAAGGCCGAATTTACCCACGGGCCCATTCCAAGTTATGACCAGAAGACCACCGAGGTGAACCTCAACTACGTGATCAAGGAATTCAACGCTCGCGTACAGTCGTTCTACCAGGACATTACTTTCAACCGGGCGCACCCCAATACGTGGCAAGCAGGGGTCGGTCTGCAAATTCAGATGTAGGGCAACAAGACATTGGACAGAAAGAGGGGGAGATAACGCAATGAGACTTAGAACGCTTATCGGCGCGGCTTCGGTAGTGATCGGGGGCATGGCATTTGCCCAGGTCGCGGCCGCGCAGAACACCATCAAGGTCGGCATCCTTCATTCGCTTTCCGGCACCATGGCCATCAGCGAAACCACGCTGAAGGACACGATCCTCATGATGATCGACGCCCAGAACAAGAAGGGAGGCCTGCTGGGAAAGAAACTGGAGCCGGTGGTTGTTGACCCGGCATCGAATTGGCCGCTCTTCGCCGAGAAGGCGGCCGAGTTGCTGGAAAAGGACAAAGTCGCCGTGGTCTTCGGCTGCTGGACCTCCGTCTCCCGGAAGTCCGTGCTGCCGGTCTTCGAGAAGGATGACGGCCTGCTTTTTTACCCCGTCCAGTACGAGGGCGAAGAGTCGTCCCGGAATGTGATCTACACCGGCGCGGCGCCCAATCAGCAGGCGATTCCGGCGGTGGACTATCTGATGAAGGAAGTCGGCGTCAAGCGCTGGGTTCTGGAAGGCACGGATTACGTCTACCCCCGCACCACCAACAAGATTCTGGAAGCTTACTTGAAGTCCAAGGGCGTGAAGGATGAGGACATCTCCATCAACTACACGCCGTTCGGATACTCCGACTGGCAGACGCGCGTTGCGGCCATCAAGAAGTTCGGTTCGGCCGGCAAGAAGACCGCCGTGGTCTCCACCATCAACGGCGACGCGAACGTGCCGTTCTACAAGGAACTCGCCAGCCAGAAAATCTCCGCCGAAGACATCCCCGTGGTGGCCTTCTCCGTGGGTGAGGAAGAGCTGTCCGGCATCGACACCAAGCCGCTGGTGGGCCATCTGGCCGCGTGGAACTACTTCGAGAGCATCAACACGCCGGCGAACAAGGCCTTCATCGAACAGTGGCACGCGTTCATCAAGAATCCCAAGCGCACCACCAACGACCCCATGGAAGCGCACTACATCGGCTTCAACCTGTGGGTGAAAGCGGTGCAGAAGGCCGGAACCACCAACGTGGATAAGGTGATTGACGCTCTGCCCGGCCTGGAGACTCCGAACCTGACCGGCGGCATGGCCAAAGTGCTGCCCAACCACCACATCACCAAGCCGGTGTATATCGGCGAGGTCAAGGCCGACGGCCAGTTTAATGTAGTATGGAAGTCCGCGGGTTTGGTTCCTGGCGATGCCTGGAGCGACTATCTTCCGGGCAGCAAGGACATCGAGGCGGACTGGGTAACCCTCAAGTGCGGGAACTATAACAAGATCACGAAGAAGTGTTCAGGGCAAAACTACAAGTGACCTCTCGGCTCGGTTTGGGCGGGCAGTGGCTCCTGCTGCTGCTCGCCCTCGCGGGCGCCGCTGGATTGCGCGCGCAGACTCCCGGCGACGCGGCTTTCCTGTCAGCCCTGGGTGAATTGCGCGACGCCACCTACGACCAGAAGCCCGCCATCATCGAGCGAATCAGCCAGACTGGCCATCCCAATATTCACGCGGTTCTCACCGCTCTGCTCGAAGACCGGCTCTGTTACCGCAACAGCGACCAGAAAATCTTTCTTGCCAAGACGGCTGACTCGGATCCCGTAGTTCTCATCGACCCCATTACGCTCAAGACCGCCGGGACGGTCTCCGCCGACAGCGTCACCAGCATTGGCACGAACAATGCGCTCCGCAGCCTGCTGCGGGAGACCGTGGCGAAATTCGCGCTCGCCAGCCCGGATGCCGCGGTAAGGCAGGATGCCGTTAAGGAGATGCTGAAATCGCTGGACCCGGCCACCGTGGCGCGCTTGCGGCAGCGCCTGCCGCTCGAGAAGAATGCGGGCGTTCGCCAGGAGATTGAGACGGGCCTGGCCCTGGCCGCTCTGGATGGAACCGATAGCGCCGCGCGCCTCAAGGCCGTCGCGGTGCTTCGCGGGAGCCTCAGCGAGGATGTCCGAAACAGGTTGCAGGAACTGCTCGACAAGAATTCCGACGGCAGCTACGCGGAAAGCGACGCCCTGGTGCGCCGCGCCGCCGCGGACGCGGTGGAGAATATCAACCGCTGGCGGTCCTTCTATTCGGACATCCAGACGCTGTTTTTCGGACTAAGCCTTGGCTCCGTGCTGGTGCTGATCTCCATAGGCCTGGCGATTACGTTCGGCGTGATGGGCGTCATCAACATGGCGCACGGCGAACTCATGATGCTGGGCGCCTACACCACCTACGTGGTGCAGAAGGCGATGCCCGGACACATCGGCGCCTCGATTCTGGTTTCGATTCCGGCCGCGTTCCTGGTGGCGGGCCTCACCGGCGTGCTCATTGAACGCACCGTCATCCGCTTCCTCTACGGCCGGCCGCTCGAAACGCTGCTGGCGACGTTCGGCGTGAGCCTGATCTTGCAGCAGGCGGTACGCTCGATTTTCTCGGCTCTGAACCGCGCCGTGGTGACGCCGGATTGGATGAGCGGGTCCTGGCAAATCAACGACGCGCTCTCCATCACCAACAACCGCCTCTACATCGTGATCTTCACGCTGATTGTCTTCGCCCTGATTCTGCTGGTGCTGAAGCGCACGCGCCTGGGGCTGGATATCCGCGCCGTTTCGCAGAACCGTCCCATGGCCAAAGCCATGGGAATCCCCACCGAATGGGTGGACGCCATGACGTTCGGGCTGGGCTCGGGCATTGCCGGCGTGGCCGGCGTCGCCCTCAGCCAAATCACCAACGTGGGCCCCAATCTGGGGCAGTCCTACATTATCGATTCCTTCATGGTGGTGGTATTCGGCGGCGTGGGAAATCTTTGGGGTTCGCTGATTGGCGGTATGTCCATGGGCATCGTCAACAATTTGCTGGAGCCCTACGCTGGAGCGGTGCTCGCCAAGATCTTCGTGCTGGTGGCGCTGATTCTGTTCATTCAGGCCCGGCCCCGCGGACTCTTCCCGCAATCCGGCCGCGCTGGGGAGGATAAGTAGTGGCCCCGGGGTTCCTGAAGCGGTTCACCGCGGACGACCGCGGCGGCGCGTGGTTCCTCGGCGTGCTGGCCGCCGTGGCGCTGGCCGCGCCCGTCCTCAACCAAATGGTTCCGGCGTCCTCCGGCCTGCACCTTTCCGCCTATGGCGTGGCCTTGATCGGCAAGTACCTGTGCTACGGCATGCTGGCGCTCTCCCTGGATTTGATTTGGGGATACTGCGGCATCCTGAGCCTGGGCCATGCGGCCTTCTTCGCGCTCGGCGGATACGCCATGGGCATGTACCTCATGCGCCAAATCGGCCCGCGCGGCGTCTACGGCAATCCAATTCTCCCGGACTTCATGGTGTTCCTGAACTGGAAGTCGCTGCCTTGGTTCTGGCACGGCTTCAATCACTTTCCGTTCGCTGTGGCCATGATGGCGGCCGTTCCCGCTCTGCTGGCCACCGTATTCGGCTGGTTCGCGTTTCGCTCGCGCGTCACGGGCGTCTACTTCTCCATCATCACGCAGGCGCTCACCTACGCCCTGATGCTGGCGTTCTTTCGCAACGACATGGGTTTCGGCGGCAACAACGGTTTCACCGACTTCAAGGACATTCTGGGCTACAACCTGGAATCCGACCGCACCCACGTGGCGCTGCTGATGATTACGGCGGCGGCGCTGGCGGCCAGCTATCTGGCGTGCCGCGCCATTGTGGCCTCGCGCGCCGGCCGCGTGATCCGCGCTATCCGCGACGCCGAGAGCCGGACGCGCTTTCTCGGCTATCCCGTGGAGTCCTTCAAGCTCTGGCTGTTCGTCTTCTCCGGCATCATCGCGGGAATCGCCGGAGCGCTTTACGTGCCGCAGGTCGGCATCATCAATCCCAGCGAGTTCGGGCCCATCAACTCGATTGAGGCGGTCATCTGGGTGGCCGTGGGCGGCCGCGGCACCCTGTACGGCGCCATAGCCGGCGCGGCGCTGGTGAATTACGCCAAGACGTATCTGACCGGGGCGTTTCCGGACGTGTGGCTCTATGTGCTGGGCGCGCTGTTTGTGTTCGTTACGCTGTTCCTGCCGCGCGGGGTCATTGGTCTGCTGCCCTCGCGCGGTAAGGACAAGTGAGCCGCTTGGGGGAAGGGAAGGCTGGCATGGAGAAAACTCGCGCTCGCGACAAACGCCTGTACCTGGAGGATGTCACCGTCAGTTTCGATGGCTTCAAGGCGCTGAACAATCTCTCCCTGTATGTGGACCCCGGGGAAATGCTCTGCATCATCGGGCCCAACGGCGCCGGCAAGACTACCATGATGGACGTCATCACCGGCAAAACGCACCCGGACTCCGGCAGCGCGTGGTTCGGGAACGGCATCAACCTGCTGGAAATGTCCGAACCGGAGATTGTGGACGCCGGCATTGGCCGCAAATTTCAGAAGCCCACGGTATTCGAGAACCTGACCGTGTTTGAGAACCTGGAGTTGGCGCTCTCCAACGGGCGGTCCTTCCGCAAGGCGCTGCGCGCGCGCATCACGCCGGCGCAGCAGGAGCGCATTGCGGAGGTGCTGGAGATCATCGGCCTCACGGCGCAGCGCGCGGCGATGGCCGGAATCCTTTCGCACGGCCAGAAACAGTGGCTGGAAATCGGCATGCTGCTCATGCAGAATCCTGAATTGCTGCTGGTGGATGAGCCCGTGGCCGGCATGACCCCGCAGGAGATTGAACGCACGGCCGAACTGCTGCAATCCCTGGCCGGAGAGCATTCCATCATGGTTGTGGAGCACGACATGGCTTTCGTCCGTTCCATTGCGCGCCGCGTCTCGGTGCTGCACGAAGGCCAGGTGATCGCCGACGGGGATATGGAGAAGGTGCAAAAGGACCCGCGCGTGATTGAGGTTTACCTGGGAGTCTAGATTTTGCTGGCCATACAAACGCTCAACCAGTTTTACGGCGGCAGCCACACTCTGTGGGACGTGGATCTCACCGTTCCCGCGGGCGCGCGCATGTGCGTGCTGGGCCGCAACGGCATGGGCAAGACCACGCTGCTCAAGTGCATCATGGGCTTGCAGGCGGCCAACTCCGGCAGCATCCTCTTCGAGGGAACCGACTTGGTGAAGCGGCCCGCCGAGGATCGCGCCAAGATGGGAATCGGTTACGTGCCCCAGGGGCGCGAGATTTTTCCGCAGCTCACCGTGGAGGAGAATCTGCGCGTCGGGCTGGGCGTGCGGAAGAACGGCCCGCGTTCCATTCCCAAGCGCATCTTCGATCTATTCCCGGTGCTCAAACGCATGCTCAAGCGCCGCGGCGGCGACCTCTCCGGCGGGCAGCAGCAGCAACTCGCCATCGGGCGCGCGCTGGTGCTGGAGCCGAAGCTCCTGATCCTGGACGAACCCACCGAGGGTATCCAGCCCAACATCGTTCACGAAATCGGCGACATCGTCTTGAAGCTCAATCAGGAGGAAGGCGTCACCGTGCTCCTGGTGGAGCAGAAGCTGCCCTTCGCGCGCCGCGTGGCCAGCGAGTTCTGCATTCTGGACAAAGGCCGCCGCGTGGCCGCCGGGACCATAGGCGAACTCACCGACGAAGTGGTCCAGGCGCACCTAAGCGTCTGAGCGGACCGGGGCCAATTTCCAGCAGGCGCGGCGGTATTGCGCCAGAGATACCGATCCCCTGCTCGCCTTATTGGAGCGGGGAGTCATCCGGATCGGCATTTCCATTAAGGAAGAGCAGGCCGACCTGCGGGCGCTGATGCGGCGCTACCGCAACCGGCCCATGTCGCTTGCGGACGCTTGCCTAGTGCGGCTTTCCGAAATCCACGCGGATGCGGAGCTGCTCACGCTGGACGGCGATTTCCGCATCTACCGCCGTTATGGCAATAAGGTGATCCCGTTGCGCACGCCGGAGTGACGAAGCTGCGGGCCAGGTGGAACGGCCGGCAGCCAGCCGGAGAGGGCCGGGTTTCGGAATTCAACTGGCCGCCGGACTGCTCACGCCGGACAGCCATTTCGGAGTCTACCGACGTCCTGACAACTTGGCGCGCCGGAGGCTTACGCACCGCTCGGAGTCCTTCAGGCCGAATGCCGAAGCGGCGGCGTGACCGCGTACTCCACCGAAAGCGGATTGGCCATGCGCTTGGATGCGTCCAGGACCTCCGGGCGCGAGAGGCGGAAGTCCATCGAGCTACCGGATTCTCGCGCCGGCGCCGGCCAGGCGAGTCGCCACGCGCGGTTGGCTCTCGATACCACGCGAAATTGTGGAGTGCGGTACGTCCCTTACAGCTCCGCCAGCCGCGCGCTGGCGTCACCGAAATGGTCCAACTGCACTCCCATGCGGTCCAGGAGCGAAAGATACAGGCTGCACATTTTGCGGTTTTCGTCCCCGGCGTTCAGGTAGTTCAGCGCCCGGCCCGTCTTCAGAGTTCCGCCCAGCCCTCCGGCCAGCACCACGGGCAGCCGGCGGTTATCGTGCTGGCGGCCGATGTACATGTTGGAGAGCCACATGAGGCAGGAGTGGTCCAGCACGCTGCCATCGCCTTCGGACATCGCGTCCAGCTTGCCGGCCAGATAGGCGAGCTGGCTCAAGTGGAAACTGGCGATGCGCTCATAGGCTTCCGTATTGTTGGCGTGCGAGGCGGCGTGGTGGCCTTCCTTCACGTTTAGGAAGGGATAGTAAAGAGCCGAGAGATCGCGCGCCAGCAGCAGGGAGGCTACGCGCGTGCGGTCGGTTTGAAATGCGATGGCGATCAGGTCGCACATCAGGCGCGCATGCTCGCGCAGGTCCTCGGGCAGGCCGTCGGCCGGGCGCGGCATGGTGAACGCCGGCCGGTTCACGGCTTTGGCCTGGTCGTCGGCCTGGTCTTTCACCTTGCGCGCGGCGTCCACGCGCTTCTCCACTTCGCGCACGCTGGTCAGGTATTCATCCAGCTTGGGCTTGTCGGCGGCGCTCATCTGGCTGCTGAGCGCGGCGGCGCGGTCCATCACGCGGTCCAGAATGCTGATGTTGCGCAGGCTGCCCCGGTTCTCAAAAAGATCGTCGAAGGCCAGCGAGGGATACACTTCCACGGGCAGCGGCGAATCCGGGCTTTGCCAGGAGATGTGCGAGCTGTAGGCCAGCGAATAGTTGGTCTCGTGGTAGCCCGTCATGGGCTGCTCGCACGCCAGCACGATGCTGGATTGCGCGGTGTCCCGGCCCACCGCGTTGGCGATGATCTGGTCCACCGACACGCCCGAGTGAACGATGGCGCCCTTGGAAATCCCGACCCCCGAGAGCAGACTGCCCGTCTGCGCGGGGTGAATGCCGAGGCCCACCGAAGCCTTATTGAAGAGGCCATCCACCACGTTGATCTTGCGCTTGAGCGGCTCCATCACGCTGAGCGTCTTGCTCAGCTTCATGGCGTCGCCCGAGCCTTCCGCGCTCCAGTAGTCTTCGTTGATTCCGTTGCCCATGAAGAGCACGGCGAAGCGCTTGGGGAACGCGGCGGCGGGCGGCGCGCTGTCCGCCCTGGCCAGCGAGGGCAGCCACGGCAAGGCCATGGTGACGCCGGCGCCCCGCAACACGGCGCGGCGGGAAATGGAATGGGCGGACTTGCTGTCGGATGGCGGCATGGGAATCACCTCCTGTTGGCGGCGAGGGCGTTCGCGCGCGTCGCCGGACTGCGCATGTTCAAGAACTGCCTGCTGGTCACAATGGCGTCCACCAGCGTATCCAAGCCGGCGCCGGCGGAGAGCTGCGTTTGCATGGCTTCTATCAGCGGATCATCGGAGAGCTGCGGGGAGCGGTTGAGGGCGTACGCCAGCAGTTCGCGGCCCAGGTTCTGGAGGAACTGGGTCTGGCGGCGCTCGCGAATGTAATCCTGGATGCCGGCCACGCCGGAGCCCTCCACGCCTTCCGGAAACGCGGCCTTGGTCTCCACGGGGCGGCCGGCCAGATCCACGGTGCGCGCGTCGCCCACCGGCCCAAAGCCTTCCAGCGCCAGGCCGAAGCTATCGAACTTCGCGTGGCAAGAGGCGCAAGCCGGGTTGGCGCGGTGCGCAGCCAGCATGTCGCGGACCGGCATGTCGGACGTCGCTTCATCCTTCGGCAACTCGGGAACCACCGGCGGAGGCGGCGGAATCGGTTCACCCAGTAATTTGCTCACAATCCAGTGGCCGCGCTTGACGGGGCTGGTGCGCAGGCCGGGGGAGTTCTCCGTAAGGAACACGGCCATGGGCAGCAGGCCGCCGCGCCCATAATCGGCGGCGTTTTCCACGTGCACCCAATGGTCCTCGCCGCCATCCACCGCCGGCATGCCGTAGTGCTTGGCCAGCGAGGGGTTCACGAAGGTGTCCTTGGCGTAGATCAGGTCCAGCGCCGGGCGGTCGCGGCGGAACGCATCTTCCAGGAAGCGGATCGGTTCCTCGAACATGGCCTCGCGAAGGTCGTTGTTGAAGGAAGGAAAGCGGTCGCGGTCCACGCTGTTGAGGGATTGGAAATGGCGGAAGTCCAGCCAGTTGCCGCCGAACTCCGTG
Source organism: Bryobacteraceae bacterium (assembly GCA_035524535.1). Taxonomy (GTDB): domain Bacteria; phylum Acidobacteriota; class Terriglobia; order Bryobacterales; family Bryobacteraceae; genus BOG-224. Next base: position 11,988 of record DATKOS010000213.1, on the reverse strand, counting down.
GCCAGGCCGCGCACGCGGCCGTCTTTCAGCATGCGGCGGGCCTGTGCCAGCAGGACGTCCCGTCGCTGCAGGTCCCCGGCCGCGGCGTGTGCCAGCAACTCGTCGTCCGGCATGCTGGACCACAGGAAATAGCTTAGGCGGCTAGCCAGGGCGTAGCCAGAAAGCGGCGCCACGTTCGGGCCGAGGGAGGCGTGGGAGATGCCCGGCTTCTGCGGCGCGCGCGTTTCCTGCTGACGAGTTTCCAGTAAGTCCAGGCGGTAGCAGAAATCGGGCGACATCAGCACGCTCACAATCGAATCGCGCATCGCGTCTTCGTGCGAAAGGCCGTCCTTGTCGCGCAACTCGTGGTAGTAGGCCTGAATGTCGCCGGATTCGGCCTTGGTCAGGGGACGCCGGTACGCCCGCGCGGCGAAGCGCAATAGCGCCTGCAAGTGCAGCGGCTCGGCCGCGGCGTGCATCTTTTCCAGCGAGCGCAGCGTGTTGTTCACGCGCTCGAAGTGCGTGCGAATGGCCTCCGGAGCGATGGGATCGTTGTTCGGACTCGCCGCGGCCTTGGCCAGGTATTCGTCGCGCAGCCCGAAGATCACTTCCGGATCGGTGACCGCGTGTCCCTCCGGACGCGGGCTGCCGGCCTCCGCGCCGCCGCCGCGCACTTCGCCGCTTTGGTTGAAGTAATACTGCACGAACGTGCGCTCGGTGTATTGAGCGATGAAATCGAATTCGTCCCAGAGGCGATTGAGTTCCTTCTGGCCGTTCTCATCCAGAATCAACTCCATGAGCGGGCGGTCGTCGCGGAAATAGCCCATGGTGTTGTGGTAGCCCGCGCTCAGCAGCCGCCCCTTGTCGTCGGAATCGTCCGGGAAATAGCGGCCGCGCTCGCTCACGTAAAATACGTCCGGGAACACGTTAGCGAAACGCTCGAACGAGGCTTCGTACTTCGGCCGCTGGGCGGCGGGGATCACCAAGTCCTTATCGCCGGCGCGGGCGTTGGCGGTGAGCGTCGCCCAGCGCGGCGCGGCCTCCTGGTGCAGGCCCGGGTACCGCAGGATGGCGGGCACGGGCGGCGCGGGCTTGTCGTCGTCCAACAGATCCTTCGGGTCGCTATCGCGGCGGTGATCGGCGAACTCGAAGAGCTTCCAATCGAGCAGCGGCTGCGATCCCGCCGGCAGCCCGCGCACCACCGGCGCGGCGTATTGCATGGCCGTGTGGCTGCGGATCTTGACCACGAAATCGCTCATGGCGCGGCACTGCTGGCGCAACTGGACTAGAGCCGCATCCGCCGGCGCGGCCTTGGGCTGTGGCAGCGCGCGCCACATGCCTTGCAGCTTGGCGATAGGCCCCACCTCCAACTCCGAGGCGGCCGCGGGCTCTTCCAGAAGCGGCCACACGATGGCCAGATACTTCGCGCTCACCTTGGCGTCCGCCGCGGTGGAGGCCAGCGTGCCATCGGGCCGGCCAAGCGCCGCGCGGTATTTGTAGCGCCAGGCGGCTTCGAAATAGGCCGCGAAGTCGGTGGGCTGCCGGTGGTAGAAATCCACGATGCGCGCGATGCAGAACTTGTCGCGGTCCGTTTCCACCAGCATGGGGTAGGGCGCGAACACCATGCCGTCCGGCGTCAGCGCCATGCGGTCCGCCACGGCGTGGGCCGCCAGCAAGTACTTGTTCAGCAGCGCGGCGGACATGGAGAGCGTTTCGCCGGAATTATCGAAGCCCGCGGTGTTGGCCGGGTCCACGGGGAACTCGCGCGCGAGCTGCATGTCGACGCCGGTCAGGTCGCGGATCGTGTAGTCGTACTCGGCGTTGCTCAGGCGGCGCGCCAGCACGATGCCCGGATCGCCGGCGGTGCGGCGGGCCTCGTCGGCGCGCATGGCCTTCACCCACGCAACGATTTTTTCGCGCTGCGCGTCGGGCGGCTGAGGCATGGGCGCCGGCGGCATCTCTTTGCGGGCCAGCCGTTCGGCAAGCAGTTCCCACAGCGCATTATCACGCAAGACCTCGTCCACGGTGGCGTAGGACTTGAGATCCAACTGCGCGGCCGGGCTGGGCCCGCTGTGACATTCAAAGCAATACTTGGCGACAAACGGCCGGACCGTTTGCGCGAATTGCTGAGCGAGCGGCGGACCGGCGGCCCAGGCGTTCAGCAAGAAAGCGGCGAATCCGCACACCCGTACCAGCGGGCGAGCAGAAAAGCGCTGCGGTGTTCTCCTCCGAGTGCGCAGGTCCAATTAGTTATCCCAGTTGGTTCCGATTATATTACGTTCGGCGAGGACCAGGGGCGGTAGCGGCGGGTGAAACGCGGAAGGGGCAAACTCGTCGGGCCCCATTTCCCGACCAACATCAGCGCCTGAACGCTTGACGGCTCCAGCTACGCCCAAATCAGAATTGCTTCCCGAAGCCGGCCTATTTCTGCACGGCGTTCCCATGGGTCGAGACAGAATCTTGTGAGTCCACCCTCCGGCAGCCTTACGTATCCTGCGCATCGCGCCTGTGCGGCGCAGTTTTCCCTATAACGCCGGGCATGCTCAAGCGGCTCTGCCGGTTCGCCCGGCAAGAGCTTCTTACCAGTGCGTGGGCGATCCGTCCGGGCGCAGATACGTCGGGCCGGGGCCTGCTTCCGTGACTGTTTGGATCAGCGTGAGTTGCTTCTCATCCACGGAGACGCCGAGCCCGGGTCTGTCGTTAGGCCACACCTTGCCGTTTCGGCACTCCAGGAATTCGGTCAGATACGGGACGGGCCGTTCGCCCTGGTTGTATTCCATCAGCACCTGCCCCGGAAACGCCGTCAATGTCTGCATGTGGCCAACGGTCGCGATGGGGCCTGTGAAGTGCGGCATAATCCCGACTTTGTGCAGGTCGCAGAGCGCCATGATTTTGAGCATCTCCGTGATCCCGCCGACATTGGGCAGGGAGGCTCGTGCAAAGTCGATGTCGCGCTGTTCGACGAGCGGAGCGAAATCCGCGCGGGTCCCCCATTCCTCTCCCGCGGCCAGCGGAATGCGAGTCATCAGGCGTAGTTTGGGGAGTTGCGTGCGGAACTGTTCTTCGCGAAGGGGATCTTCCGCGCAGAACGGCCGCGCGGGCTCGATCAGATTACAGACCTCGACCGCTTCGGGGAAATCGAAGCTTTGGTGCAGGTCGATCATCCAGTCGCCATCCGGCCCGACGCCTTCGCGAATCTGCGCCGCCGCTTCGCCGATCAGGCGGACGTGTGAGCGCGAGTTGAAAGTGCCGCGGCCTGCGACGCCGACAGGCCCATCCGGCGAAGCAGCAGCCCCGCGCCCGGCGCCGCCTCTCCCTCCCGTTGGGGGTCCTCCGGCGGGAGTGGGAAGAATCGAGCTGTCCACCCGGAACACCCGGTACCCAGCCGCCATCGTCGCAGCGGCGCGTTCCTTGAGGCCCATTCGCTGCGCATCCGCTTGCGGGACCGCGCCTTGCGGTAGGCCGTTGGTCGCGTAACACTCGATGTGCTGGCGCGTCTTGCCGCCGAACAACTCCCAGAGAGGGGCTTCGAGCGCTTTGCCCTTGATGTCCCAGAGCGCCATGTCAATCGCGCCAAGGGCATGCAATCGTTCCTTGCCTGGTGAGTAGAAACCATCCATGAACCCGTGCTGCCAGATGAATTCCGTATCGAAGGCGTTCTTGCCGATCACGCTGCGCGCCATATTCCGCACGGTGTCCGGCGATCCGCCCTGACCGACGCCGGTGATGCCGGCTTCCGTATCGACAAGCACGACCATGTTGCTCTGCGGAAAAGCCTGGGGACCATTGGACTGGTAGTTCGGCGGATAGTAGCACCGGATCTGTTTCACGCGATTGACCGGCAGCTTTGCAGCGGATGCCTTTATTGTCCAGGAGGGCAAGGCCAGCGCGGCTGCCAGTCCTTTGGCGAACATCCTGCGATCCATGTTCATATTCGTCCTCATTTCTTATTGGGCTTCTGTTTGGCCCCGACACGCAATTCGGAGGGCTGCGCGCATTCCATCATATAACCGTAAAGCAGCGTGCGGCATTTTGCGCCGGCGATGAGCGAATTTCTTCGCGATTCGTTCGTGGCGCCGGCAAGCCGCGTCCTGGCGCAGACGCCCTCATGTTCGCTGTGATTGGAAAGTAATCCGGAGCCAAGCCTGCAAGGGATGCCTCACGCGATCGGCGTTTTGGGCAGCGGAGGCTATTTAAAATCCTGGTAGATACAGCAACGTGGAAGAGACGGGAGTTCGATACTCCCCTCAGGATGCTGTTTCAGAAATTGCGGCTAGCGAGCAGTGCAAGCCGCGGAATGGAACCCGAAAAGTCTGCGTTGACCAGGACTAGCTTAACGAACTGCGTCCTTACTTTATCTCGAAGAAATAGGTCCGGTCCGCGCCGGCGTTCTCCTCCCCGTGGTCCACGGTTCCGCGCTTAATGAACGTGATCTTTGGTTTCAGACCTGTGAAGGCGATGGCCACGGTATCCATTTCATGATGGTGCGCCGGCGGCTGAGTATCCTGCGCGGCAACGTCTTCCCAAATGACCAGGCGGTTGCTCTCGCGGACCTTCCTGCCGAGCCCTGTGGAAGCGGTGTCCGGGGCGCCCAACGGCTCGGGTTCCTTAAACTCGACGAATACCGCCCGCAGCGGCTCCGCGCTGGCCCCTTCTTCACTGTGCGTAACGCCCCTACGGAAGAAGAAGGTATCCCAGGCGGTGGAGTGGGTTGGCGAACGCTGGCCTGTCGGAGACACAATGACCCGGTCGCCGCTGGTGTAATAAACGCCGGAATAATCGTAAACGTGGCGGTGTGTGGGATAGGAGCGCTGCAGCCAGGACACGTCCCAAACGATCACGCGGTCGTTCTCCAGCACTTTGTTTGCGCCCTCACGGTCAAACGGCCCGGGATAAGTCTGGGCCTGCTGAGGCGCCGCCTGAGCAGGCTGAGGCGCCGTCTGGGCCTGCTGAGGCGCCGTCTGGGCCTGAAGCAGTAGAGCGGCAAAAATGGCAAGGAATCGCATATCACGACTATTCTATGCCGATTCGGATCCCGGATGGGCGAGAACCTTCGATGTGGTCAAGCACTTCGGGTTCGGACAACTCGCGATGAATATCGACGAGCAGATGGATCGGCAATGCATCGCCGCAGCGGCATGAAAATAGCCGTTTTCGCCGGGTATATAATCTGTCCATGAAGGTGCACCGCGGTTCTATTTTCGTTTTGCCTTTGGCGGCAATGGCCGGTTTAGCTCTTTCGCAGACTCCCACGCAGCCCCCCGTGGAAACCGTCGAGAGGCTCGATCCGGCGCTCGACCAGCTCGTGGATCCGAGTGCGCAGATCGAGCGCGTCGCGACCGGGTTCCTGTGGACGGAGGGTCCGGTTTGGACGCATTCCGGGTTTCTGTTGTTCGCGGCAATTCGAGCGAACAGCATCATGGAATGGCATCCGGGCGGGGAGCCGAAGGTGTTTCTTCATCCCAGCGGTTACCAGGGGCCGCCGGATCTTTTCAAGGGCCGCGAACCCGGTTCGGACGGAATGACCGTCGATTCGAAAGGGCGGTTGACAGTGGCGGGGCACGCGCAGCGCGATGTCTGGAGGCTGGAGTCGCTCGACCCGAAGGCGCAGGTTACGATCCTTGCCGACACGTACCAGGGTAAACGTCTGAACAGCCCGAACGATCTGGTCTACAAATCGGACGGATCGCTGTATTTCACCGATCCTCCTTACGGCCTCGAGACGCAGAACGATCAGGATCCAAAGAAAGAACTGAAGGTGAACGGTGTGTATCTCCTTCCGGGAGCACGCGACCAGAAGCCGGGCGCTCCGCCGGACCGGGCGAAGCTGCGGCTCCTGATCGACGATCTGCCGCGGCCCAACGGCATTTGCTTCTCTCCTGACGAAAAGATCTTGTATGTGAACGACACGCAAAAGAGGCTTTGGATGCGATACGATGTTCAGCCCGATGGGTCGATCGCCAACGGCAAGGTGTTGCTGGACGCGAGTACGGTACGAGGGCGAGGCGGACCGGACGGGATGAAGGTCGACCGGCTGGGCAACATCTATAGCGCGGGCGCCGGCGGCGTCTGGATTATCTCGCCGGAAGGCAAGCATCTGGGAACCCTGCACATTCCGGAGCAAGTCGGGAACGTGGGGTGGGGCGATGCGGACGGTAAAGGTCTGTATGTTACCGCCAGCACGAGCGTTTACCGGGTCCGTGTGAAGGTGGGGGGAGTGACGCCGTAGCTCTACGCTGAGGGGCGGCGAAAGAGCTTCCCGTGGCGGCATGGCTGAGACCAACGCGGCGCTGCGATGATTGTCGATTGTGTCCGTCGCCGGCATGATTTTATGGGTGAGGACTGCCAGCGCCGAATTATGGCTGAGAGAGTGGGATTCGCAAGTTGTTGAAAGTATTCCGCGAAGCGCGTAAACCCTTCGCCTCCATTCTCTTAGGCGAAGTCTGTATAGTCTGCGTAGTCTGCCTGGCGCCCCGCCGTGCGAGGCCGAAATAGACACCAAACCGACACCAAATACTGGCGAACCAGCCGCACCGCTGGAAGCTCCAGGCTCCTTCCGGGAACCAATCCAAGACGGCGCCAGACTGAAGACGTGCGGCGCAGCAGGCCGTCGGTGCTGACAGGTTTGTTCCCCTCGCGGGTGCGGCGCCTGACCTACCCCGAAAACCGGTAGCCCACTCCACGCACCGTGCGGATATACCGCGGCGACTGCGGGTTGTCTTCCAGCTTCTGCCGCAGCCACGCCACGTGCACATCCACCGTCCGCGACGAGACGCCCGGCTGATACTCCCACACGCCCTCCAGCAGTTCCTCGCGCGAGACCACATTCCCCCGGTGGTCCACCAGGTACTGCAGCAGCTCAAGCTCTTTGCCGGCCAGGCTGACCGCGCGTCCGCTCTTGCGTACCTCGCCCCGCTCGAAATCCGCGAGGACGTCGCCGAATTCGAACCGCACGGCGCGCGTCCGCTTCTCTCGCCGCGTGCGCCGCAACAGCGCCTCGATCCGCGCCAGCAATTCCGGCGGCTCGAACGGCTTGTTCACATAATCGTCCGCGCCCAGCTTCAGCCCTACCACGCGGTCCACAAGCTGCGTGCGTGCGGTGAGCATTAGGACCGCCAGGTCTCTGCCGTGGCGCCGCAACTCGCGGCAAACCTCCAAGCCGTTCTTGCCCGGCAGCATCACGTCCAGAACCACCAGGTCGAACGCTCCGCCTAGCGCCATCGCCAGCCCTTTCGTCCCGTCTCCCGCGCTCTCCACTTCGTACCCCTCGGCGCCCAGCAGGTCCGTGAGGGTAAGCGCCAGCCCCGGCTCGTCCTCCACCAGCAGAATGCGCGCGCTCATTGCGGCGCCTCGGGCCCGGCCGGAATGCGCGCGATGAACTCCGCGCCCTTGCCCGGCTCGCTGCGCGCCACCAGCGTCCCGCCGTGCGCTTCGATGATCTTCTTTGCCAGGTGCAGCCCCAGGCCCGTCCCGTGAATCTGCTCTTGAATCGCGCGCCGGCCCCGGAAGAACGGATCGAACACGTGCTTCAACTCCCCCGGCGGAATGCCCGGACCGCGGTCCGCCACGCGAATCTCCACACCCTCACCGCCGGCCGTCCTGCCCGCATACACGCCGACCCACCCGTCTTCCCCCGCGCCGTATTTGGCCGCGTTGGTGAGCAGGTTGGCGATCGCCTGCTTCAGCGCAACCGGGTCGCCTTCGATGCCCGGAAGTCCGGCGTCCACCTTCTTCTCCACCTTGCGGGCCGCGCTACCCGCCGCTTCCACGGAAGCCAGCGCGCCGTCAATCACCGCTTCCACCGCCAGCGGCTCCGTCTCTCCGATCAACCGTCCCGCCTCCGCGCCGGCGAACTGCAGCACGCGCTCCACCAGCGCCGTCAGGTTTCCGCTCTCTTCCTGAATCAACGCGCCGTAGCGCTGCACCTGTTCCGGGTTGTGCGCCATCTTGCCGCGCAGATTGTAACCGGCGGTGTGCAGCACGGCCAGCGGCGTGCGCAACTCGTGGGAGACTCCCGCCACAAACTCCATCTGCAGCTCCGCCAGTTTCTGCGCGCGCCGCGTGAAACGCGCCAGCACGGCAGCGCTCGCAATCATGAGCAGCAGCACGCCGCCGGCCACCGCCAGGTTACGCGCCCGCCCCTGCGAAACCAGCGTCTCGAGCGACCCCGCGCGGTACGAGGCGAATACCTCCCAACGGCCCCCGTCCGCACCGCCCCTGCCCCGGCCGCCGCGCCCCCGCCCGCCGAATCCTCCTCCGGGTCCGAAACTGATCTGCATGCCGAACAGCCCCGTGGAAGCCGCAGCCCCGGCTGCCATCGCCGCCGAGTCCATGCTGCTCGATTGATAAATCACCTCCGGCCGCTCGCCGCGCGTCAGCACTTCCACCACGTACTCGGCCGCCTGCGAGGCGCCCAGAAATCGCCGCAGCAGGTTCGGGATTACCTCGGCGCGCAGACGCTCCGCGTCCAGGCGCAGCATCAGGCTCGGTATGCCCGGCAGGTTCGGCCGCCCCGAGGGCGCGCCGCGGCCCGAACCGGAAGGCAGCATCGCCATCACCGGAATTTCCACCGTGAACGCATCGTCGCGGAACAGCGGCCCGTCGCGGCCGCCGCGCATCGCGGCGTCGGGCCCGCCCCGGAAATTCGCCCGTTCCCGCAGGCTTTTCCACTCCTCCGGCCACGGCGCCGCCTGGAAGACGCCGTGCTCCAAATCGAGGACGCGCAACTGCGAAGGGTTATCCGCGGGCGCGATCGCCACGCGCGCGAACAGCCGCCGCCGCGCGTCCGTCAACCGCCCGAAGCGCGCGGCAATCTCGCTCTCCAGGGCGCGCTCGTCCCGCGGCGGATCTTCCGGCAAAAGCGCGCGGCACGCCGTGGAGATCTCGAAATCGAAGGCGCGGCTGAAGTTCTCGAGACTTGCCTGAAGCCCTCCGCGCAGGCGTTCGCGCGCGGCCACGCCTACTTCGCCGATCCAGCGGTATTGCAACGCGCCCAGAGCGCCACATAGAGCCACAACGGCGCCGATGAATACATAGGAAAGCGCCGCTCGCCGTTTGTGTTCCACCGCCTTCATGCCAGGCGCTCTGCTCCCGCAGTCAAACGCAATCGTAGCACCGGGCCCGCGCGGGCCGCGCCCGCCGCTGTGTAAAGCCTCTGTTAAGAACGTTAAGCTTTGGCCGCCAAGGGAAACCATGCGCCGCCACGCTGGCGTTCTACAAGGGTACGCGAGGAAAAGCGATGCGCATGATCCCGAACTCCCGTTACGCCGAAGCGCTCCGGCGGCTCCTGGCCGCCGCGATTGCCGCCGGCGCGCTGATGGCTTCCGAGTACCACGGCTCCGTCTACACCGGACGCGTCCCCGTGCCCGGCGCCACCGTCACGGCGACGCACGAGAGCGAGAAGTTCGTCACCACCACCGACGAGAAAGGCGCGTTCCATTTCCCGTCGCTGGCCGATGGCGTCTGGTCGATCGCGGTCGAAATGGCCGGCTTTGAGAGCGTCAAACACGAGATCGGCGTCACCGCCGATGCTCCCAGTCCCACGTGGAGGCTCCGCCTGCTTACCGAGGACGAAGCGAAGGCCGCTACCGGCGCGCAGGCGGCGCCGCCTGCGCAATCGGCCGCCGTTCCGCAGCCGCCCGCTCCGGGAAGAGGCGGCCCGGAGATGGCTGGGGGGCGCGGTTTCGGTGGATTCGGAGGCCGGGGAGCTCCGGGACAGCCCGGCAACCCGAACGGACGCGGCGCGGCCAATCAGAACGCACAGACACCGGCCTCCTTCCAGCAAATCGGCGTGAATCAAGCTTCAGACCGATCCCTCTTTTCCCAGGAAGGGATGATATCGAGCGACCAAGCCATGGAACTGGCGCCCAGCGCCAGCCAGGCCGTGGTCGTGCAAGGCAGCTTGAGTTCCGCCCTGGGCTTGCCCGGCGTGGGCGATTTCGGGCTGTTCGCCGGACCCGGAGCGATGGGCGGACGCGGCGGCCCGGACATGATGGGCATGGGCGGACCCGGCGCGGGCGTCATGGGTGACGTCTCGGCCGCCGGAATGGCGGGCGCCGGAATGCCCGGCGATCAAACTGCGGCCGTACCCCAAGACGGAGGCGGCCGAGGTGGACGCGGCGGCGGCTTCGCTGGAGGCCCTGGCGGAGGCGGTCCCGGCGGTCCCGGTGGTGGCGGCTTCGGCGGAGGCCCCGGTAGCGGCGGCTTCGGGGGCGGTCCGGGCGGCGGTTTCGGTGGGCGCGGCGGTGGTCCCGACCTGGGCGGACGCGGCGGGCGCGGCGGACCCCCGTGGATGGGCATGAATAACGCCCTCGCCTTCGGCAACAATCGCCGCGACCCGCGCATGATGTACACCGGCGATCTCAACATCAACGAGAGCAACTCGGCGCTCAACGCCCGCAGCTACTCCCTCAGCCACGAGCCCATCGCCAAGCCTTCCTCCAACAACACCAGCGTCAACGCGACCTTCGGCGGCCCGCTCCGCATCCCCAAACTCCTCGGCGGAAAGCGCGGCCAGTTCAGTCTCAATTTCGGAGTCACCCGCGGCCGCACGGGTAATGCCGGTACGTTCACCACCGTGCCCACGGACCTCGAACGCAGCGGCGACTTTTCCCAATCCCTCACCACCGCCGGCAAGTCCGTCATCATCTATGACCCAACCACCAACGATCCCTTCCCCAATGACAAGCTCACCACCATCAGCCCCATCGCCAAGGCTCTCCTGCGCTATTATCCCGAGCCGAACCTGACGCCCTCCGCGGGCAATTCGCGCAATTACCAGCGCGCCTACACCACCACAAGCAATTCCGATAACCTCAACACGCGGCTAAACCAGACCCTCGATTCCAAGAACCGCCTCACCGGCAGCTTCAGCTTCCAGGGCAGCAACCGCAACACGCCGAATTCCTACGGCTTCATCGATCCCTCAACCGGGCGCACCATCTCGGACGCCGGAACCGGCCGCGGCATGAGCGCCAGCGCCAACTATTCCCACAACTTCACCACCCGCCTCATCGGGACGCTCACCTACAACTTCAGCCGCAACCGCAACGAGACGGACCCGTATTTCGCGGCGCAGAGGCAGGACATCGGCTCCCAGATCGGCATCGCGGGGCTCAGTAACGACCCCATGAACTGGGGGCCGCCCACGCTCAACTTCTCCAACTTCGCCGGCCTCTCCGATAGCGCCGCGTCGCTCACGCGCGCCCAAACCAGCGGACTCACCGCGACCCTGATGTGGGTGCACAAGACCCACAACTTCTCCTGGGGCGCGGATTTCCGGCGTCAGCAAAACAATACCTACCAGAACTCCAACGCCCGCGGCGCCTTCACGTTCAACGGATACGCCACCAGTCAGATCCAGAGCGGGGCGGCCGTCGCGAACACCGGCTTCGACCTCGCGGATTTCCTCATGGCCACCCCCTACCAGGCTTCCATCCGCTACAGCGCCGACCCGGCTCTCTACTTCCGCGGCTCCACTTACGACGTCTACTTCCAGGACGACTGGCGCCTGGCCTCGCGCCTCTCTCTCACCTTCGGGCTGCGCTGGGATTACCAGACGCCGGTTTCCGAACTGCACAACCAGCTCGTGAACATGAGCTTCGGCCCCGCGTTCACTTCCTACTCGCTGGTGCAGGCCAGCGCCGCCAATCGCACGCTGGTGCATCCGGATAAGAACAACGTCTCGCCGCGCCTGGGCGTCGCCTGGCGGCCCAGCGCCAAGCGTTCCACCGTGGTGCGCGCGGGCTTCGGGCTTTACTACAACACCTCCGTCTACAGCCAGCTCGCGAGCAGCCTTTCCCAACAGCCGCCGCTGGCCACGGCGTACAACCTGTACCTGACTGACGGCGCGCTCAACATGGGCACGGCCTTCGTGAACGCCTCTGCCCGGTCCTCGAACACGCTTGCCAACACGTTCGCCATCGATCCCAACTATAAGATCGGGTACGCCGAACAGTGGAACTTCGCCCTCCAGCAGAACCTGCCGTACTCGTTCCAGACCACGGTCTC
>DATKOS010000212.1:0-10046 GCA_035524535.1 Bryobacteraceae bacterium | reverse complement strand
GCCGGCATGCTCTCGATGATGAATGCCACCGGGGCCACCGCCGGTAAGTTCGGCATCAAGACGAAAAATGCCGAGTCGCTCGAGGCGCTGAAACACCACCTGAATTCCGACCGCATCGAGTTCGTCCTGCTGGGCGATTTCTACCCCTCGGGCGACGAGTACGAACTGGTCTACACGGCCACCGGACGGCTGATTCCGCCGGCCGGCATCCCGCTCCAGGTGGGGTGCGTGGTCAACAACGTGGAGACCTTGTACAACGTGCACCAGGCGGAGCGCGACATCCCCGTCACCGGGAAGTTCCTCTCGGTATGCGGCGCGGTGAAGGAGCCCAAGTCGTTTTGGGCGCCGGTGGGAATCACGTTCCGGGAGCTGATCCATCTGGCCGGCGGCGCCACCGCCGCCGATTTCGGAGTCTTCGTAAGCGGCCTCATGATGGGCACGCTGACCTTCGATCTGGATGATGTGGTCACCAAAACCACCGGCGGGCTCATCGTGCTGCCGCGCGAGCATTACATGTTGACGCGCAAGACGCGCTCGCAGCAGGAAATGAACCGCATCGGCAAATCCGCCTGCGACCAGTGCAGTTATTGCACGGAGTTCTGCCCCCGCTACCTGCTCGGGTATGAAGTGCAGCCGCACAAGGTGATGCGCAGCCTGGCGTTCAGCGCGACCGGCGCGGACATCTGGAATCAGTGGTCGGAACTGTGCTGCGCGTGCGGGCTGTGTACGCTTTATGCGTGCCCCGAGGATCTGTACCCCAAGGAGGCGTGCGACGACGGCAAGCGCGCGCAGCGGGCCGCCGGCTTGAAATTCGTGCAGCAGAGGCCCGTGCAGCCGCACCCCATGAAGGAATACCGGAGGGTGCCGCTGGCGCAATTGCGGCGGCGCTTGCAGGTGGAAGAGTACGAGAAGGAAACGCCCTGCGTGGAAGTGAACTGCCGCCCGCAAATGGTCCGGATCAAGCTGCGGCAGCATGCGGGACAGGCGGCCGCGCCGGTGGTGAAGGCCGGCGACAAGGTGAAGACCGGGCAGGTGGTGGGCCGCGTCGAGGACGGCAAACTCGGCGCCCACGTGCATGCGAGCATCGAAGGTAAGGTGCGCGCGGTAACCTCCGAGTGGGTGGAAATCGCGGCGAAATAGGCGAACATGGCGAAGAACTCGATCGGTTTGATTGAACTCACCAGCGTGGCGGCGGGCTTCGAAGCCTGTGACGCCATGCTCAAGGCGTCGGATGTCGAACTGGTGCTCTCGCGCTCCATCTGTTCGGGCAAATACATGGTGATGGTGCGCGGCGACGTCGCGTCCGTGGAAGCCTCCGTGGCGGCGGGCATCTCCGGGGCCAGGTTCGCCATCGTCGATTCCTTCGTGATTGCGAACCTGCACGAATCCATTTTTCCCGCCTTAAGCGGCATCTCGAAAGTCGAAGAGCTGGAGTCGCTCGGCGTGCTGGAGTCGTTCTCCGTGGCCGCCCTGATTGAGGGCGCGGACGCGGCGGTGAAAACAGCCGACGTGAAGCTGTTGGAAATCCGCCTCGCCATGGCGCTCGGCGGCAAGGCCTTCGCGACGCTCACCGGCGACGTCGCCGCGGTGACCAGCGCCATCGAAGCCGGCGCGCAAGTTGTCGGCCAGAAGGGCATGCTGGTCAACAAGGTGGTAATCGCCCGCCCGCGGCGGGAATTGCTCAACGAGATGATTTAGCGGCGCGCCCGCGCCGCCGAAGGCCGCATGCCGCCCCGGTACGGCATTGGTCTCCTGACCTTCCTCCACCGCCCGGCGGCCGCGCGCTGACACCCTTCGATTCGTTGTTACACTGAGGGTTCACCATGAAACTCAACAGCTACACCATCACTCAGGGACGGGACCGTGCCCCCGCGCGCGCCATGCTCAAAGGCATCGGCTTTACCGATGAGGACCTGAAGAAGCCCATCATCGGCGTAGCCAACACGTGGATCGAGACCATGCCTTGCAACTACCGGCTGCGGGACCTGGCCGTTTATGTCAAGGAAGGCATTCGCGCGGCCGGCGGCACGCCCATGGAGTTCAACACCATCGCCATCAGCGACGGCGTCACCATGGGCACCGAAGGCATGAAGGCATCGCTGGTGAGCCGCGAGACCATCGCCGATTCGATTGAGCTGCTGGTGCGCGGCCACATGTTTGACGGCGTGGTGGCGCTGGTGGCCTGCGATAAGACGATTCCCGGCGCGGCGATGGCGCTGCTGCGGTTGAACATTCCGGGAGTGATCCTCTACGGCGGTTCGATTCTGCCGGGCAAGCACAAGGGCCAGGACATCAGCATCGGAGACGTGTTTGAGGCGGTGGGCGCGAATGCGTCCGGCCGCATCACAGACGCGGAACTGCTGGAGATTGAAGACCACGCCTGCCCGGGGGCCGGCGCCTGCGGCGGGCAATTCACGGCCAACACCATGGCCATGGTCATGGAGTTGATCGGCCTGGCGCCCATGGGCACCGCCTCGGTCCCGCAAGTGGATGACCGCAAGGTGGACGTCAGCCGCCTTTGCGGGCGCGTGATCATGGACGCGGTCAAGCGCGATCTCAAAGCTCGCGACATCTGCACGCGCAGCGCTTTCGAGAATGCGATCGCCGGCGTGGCGGCCAGCGGCGGTTCCACGAACGCCGTGCTGCACATCCTGGCGATGGCGCGCGAAGCGGGCGTGAAGCTTTCGATTGACGATTTCGATGCCATTTGCGCGCGCACGCCCATCTTTGTGGACCTCAAGCCGGGCGGGCGCTTCATGGCGCCGTACGTCGACAAGGCTGGCGGCATCGGCGTCGTCGCCAAGCGGCTGGTGGAAGGCAAATTCGCCGATGGCGCCGCAATCACCGTCACCGGCCGCACCTTCGCCCAAGAGGCCGCCGACGCGAAGGAGACCCCCGGACAGGAAGTGGTCCTCCCGCTCTCCAAGCCGCTCAAGCCGCGCGGCGGGCTGGCGATTCTGCGCGGCTCGCTGGCGCCCGAAGGCTGCGTCATCAAGCTGGCCGGGCATGAGAAAAAGACCCACCACGGCCCGGCGCGCGTTTTCGAGCGCGAGGAAGACGCCATGACCGCCGTGACCGAGGGCAAGATCAAGCCCGGCGACGTCGTGGTGATCCGCTACGAAGGGCCGCGCGGCGGGCCCGGCATGCGCGAAATGCTCGGCGTCACCGGCGCGATTGTCGGCGCGGGCTTATCCGATAGCGTGGCGCTCATGACGGACGGCCGTTTCAGCGGGGCCACCCACGGCTTCATGATCGCGCACGTGGCGCCGGAAGCCTATAACGGCGGGCCCATCGCCGCCGTCCAGGAAGGCGACCCCATCACCGTGGATGTCGACGCCGGAGTGGTCAACCTGGACATTCCGGCGGTGGAGTTGCAGCGCCGCCTGGCCGAATGGAAGCCGCCCGCGCCGAAGTACGTCGGAGGGGTCTTCGCCAAGTACAGCGCGCTGGTGCAATCCGCCTCCGAAGGCGCCATCACGTCGAAGGTGGATCCGGATCTGCTGGGACCGCGGTAGTCACAGCATTTCCGTCTCGCTAACGGTGAGGCGGCGGATGGCTATGCCGCATCGCCGCCTTTCGCCATCCGCGCCGCCATCCGTATCGCCTGCTTCATGCTTCGCGGGTTGGCTTGGTTCTTTCCGGCGATGTCGAAGGCGGTGCCGTGGTCCACGGACGTGCGGATGATCGGAATGCCCAGCGTGACGTTCACGCCGCCTTCGAAATCCAGCAGCTTCATGGGGATGTGTCCCTGGTCGTGGTACATGGCCACCACCAGGTCGTAAGCCCCGCGCACGGCTTGCAGAAAGACGGTGTCGGGCGCGTGGGGGCCGCTTGCCGCAATGCCCTTCGCCCGCGCGGCTTCGATGGCGGGCGCGATGATCTCGGCGTCTTCCCGGCCGAAGAGGCCGTGCTCGCCGGCGTGCGGGTTCAAGCCGCACACGGCGATGCGCGGTTGTTCGAATCCCAGCCGCCGCATGGCCCCATGCCCCAGTTCAATCGTGCGGACAATGCGGTCCTGCTTCAACTCGCAGGCGTTCCGCAGCGCGATGTGCGTGCTCACGTGGACCACGGCCAGGCGGTCGGAGACCAGCAGCATGCGCGATTCCGCGGCGCCGCACAACTCCGCGATGTATTCGGTGTGGCCTGAGAACGCGCGGCCGGAGCGCGCCACGGCTTCCTTATTGATGGGAGCGGTGACCATGGCGGAGGCCTCGCCGCGGAGGCACAGTTCGGCGGCGGCGCGCACGTATTCGATGGCGGCGCGGCCGCAGCCGGCGCTCAATCTCCCGAACGCGAAGCCTTCCAGAGGGCCGAGCGCTGGAACGTCCAGCACGCAGGCGGCGTCGAAAGGAATGCCGCCGAGGCCCGCGGTCATGGCGAGCACGCGCGCGTCGCCCGCCACAATCCACCGCGCCAGAGGCGCGATTTCCGGATCGGCCAGGGCCCGCAGCACGATTTCCGGGCCGACGCCCGCGGGGTCTCCCATGGTGAGCACGAGCGTGGGAACGCCGTTCACTTGAGGCATGTCAATTCGTCCAGGATTTGAATGAGGGCGTCCGGCCGGCCGAACGCGCCCGATTTTGTCGCCACCGGCGCGCCATCGAAGAGGCCGCCGTCCATCACGCCGCGGGCGATGCCGGGCCGGATCTCGCCTTGTAGGCGGATGGCGCGCGCGTCAAGGGCGCGGCACACCAGCGAAGCGGTATCGCCGCCGCTTAGCACCAGAGGACCCGTCCAGCGGCCGATCAATTCACGGATGCGCTCGGCCGGCGTGCTGGCGCAGGGAATGTCCATCAGAAAATGGCGCCCGCCGCGAAGCGTCTCCTCCGCCAATCCGGGCGATGCGGTATCCGCGCATGCGGCGGCCACTTGACGCGCCGCCAGAAGCTGGCGCTTCTGTTCGGTGGTCGCGGTGTGATTCGAGCCGATACAAAAAAGGACGGCGCTCCGCTCGCGGGCCGGTAGCGCAGCGGGTGGCCCGAGCGCTCGGGTGCGCGCCAGCGCCGTAGCCAAACCCGCCGACCCGGCCCAAAGGATGCGGCGCCCGGCGGCCAAACCGGCCGCGGCAATGGCGTCAAGATCCTCGTCGGAAGAGGCGTCCAGGGAGATGAATCGGCAGCCCGATTGAAGCGCGCGCGCCAGTTCTCCGGCGCGCGCGTGCACGGCATCCCGGAGGCCCTGCGCCCGCCAATAGGGAATGAGTGGAACCGGCGAAAAGCCGTCTCCCGCCACGCGCAGCGTTCCGCCCTGCACGGTGCGTCCCATGGCCGGGAAGGCCGACGTGACTATGACGCACTCGCGGCCAAACGCCCCCGCGGCAAGCGAGATCTCCGCCCCGGCATGGCCGCGCAGCGTGGAATCGATCTTCTTGAATAGGATGGCCGGCGCGTACCCGGCCAGGCGTTCCGCCACGCCTCGGTACACTGCCGGCAGACTGCCGACGGAGAGGCGGCGGCTCTCGGTGGTGATGGCGAGCACTTCCGCATCCACGGGGCGCGCCTGGCCGGCGTGCTCCGCGGTCAAGGAAATCACGGTCCTGCGCCCGCGTGCGGCGAATGGCGCCGCCGCGTCGCACGCTCCGGTAAGGTCGTCCGCAATCAGCAGGCACAGGAAATCCGCCGCCACGCTCATACGCCAGGCACCAATGCCCAGTGTAGGACAGCGGCGGCTCGCATTGAGGTAGAATCGTTCATCACAAACCATGAATTCGAACAAGCGTGGTCTTTTCGTGCGCGAAGACGGCTCTAACCTGGTCTTCACCTTCATCCTGGTGAGCTCGCTCTTCTTCATGTGGGCGGTCTGCAACGGCATGATCGACGTCATGGACAAGCACTTCCAGGAGGTGCTCCACCTCAGCAAGTCGCAGTCGGCGTGGGTCCAGTTCGCGCACTATCTGGGCTACTTCCTCATGTCCATGCCGGCCGGCGTGCTGGCCACCAAGCTCGGCTATAAGCGCGGCATCATCGCCGGGCTGCTGATCGTCGCGGTCGGCGGCTTCTGGTTCATCCCGGCCACGCACATCAACGCCATGGCGCAGGAAGGCCGCATTTCCATGGCCACCGCGTTCATCGGCTACCTCGCCGGCGTCTGCGTCATCGCCAGCGGACTCACCTTCCTCGAGACCATCGCCAATCCGTACACCACCGTGCTGGGCGACAAGCGCTACGCCGCCACGCGCATCAATCTGGCGCAATCCTGCAACGGCGCGGGGTGGATTTTGGGCCCCATCATCGGCAGCCTCTTTTTTTATTCGAAGGACGCGGCGGGCAATAATACCGGCAGCGAGACTCTGTACATCCCGTACGTCACCGTCGCCATCATCGTGGTTCTGCTCGCGGTCGTGTTTGCCTTCGCCAAGATGCCCGATATCCAGACCGAAGATGAATTTCACCTGGATGAAAGCAATGGCGGAGCCGAAGCCGTCGCCGGCGAGATCAACCGGCCGCTCGTGTACGGCATGCTATGGCTCAACTCGGTGACGCTGATGGGGGCCTGCGGCGTGATCGTCTGGTTGATTCTGCAAAGCCTGCAGCTCGGCGCGGATACCGTCAATTGGATTCTGGGCGCCGGCGGCGCGGTCCTCGCCATTGCCGCGGGCGTGGCCCTGATCCCTTTCACGCGCAAGGTCACCTCGCACAGCGTGTGGGCCCACCCGCACTTCACGGGCTCGATCATGGCGCAGTTCCTCTACGTGGCGGCGCAGGCGGGTATCTTCAGTTTCTTCATCAACTACATGACCGCGGAGGTGCCGCCCATCCCGCACTCGTGGGCCGCGGGAATATTTCAGGGCTGGTTTGAAACCAGCAAAGCCGGCATCATGGGCCTCAGCGACCGCGGCGCATCGCAGTTGGCTTCCGTGGCCTTCGTGTTCTTCCTGGCGGGCCGGGTCTCGGGCTCGGCGCTGGTAAAGAAGTTCCCGGCTCACAAGGTCCTCGGTCTCTACGGCTTGCTCAACGTGCTCGCCACCCTGATCGTCTTCCTGAAGCTCGGGTGGCTCTCCGTGGCGTGCGTGTTTCTGAGCTACTTCTTCATGTCGATCATGTTCCCCACCATCTTTGCGCTGGGCATTCATGGCCTCGGCGCGCGCGCCAAGCGGGCCTCCGCCTATATCGTGATGGCCATCATGGGCGGCGCGGTGCTGCCGAAGCTCATGGGCTACGTGGCGGATAAGACGGACATGTCCCGCGGCTTTATCGTGCCCATGGTGTGCTTCGCGTATGTCGCCTTCTACGGCTTCAACTGGTCCAAGTTCAGCCGGTCCCAGTCCCTCACGTCGGGGAAGAGTACGCAGGAAGCCCGGGCCTAGCGGCGCTTCTTGAGGGCGTGGCGGCGCGGTGGTTTCCCGCGGAGGCCGCCGCGTCTCCTCTTTCAGCCGGCGCTCGTCATACCAACGTCTGCCTGCAATAGTCGACGCACTTGGCGATTTCGGCCATCCGGGTGGAGCCTTCCGGGATCTTGTACTCGAACTCGATCGTCGCCTGGAACTTCCACTTCCTGGCCTTCATCAATTGAAGAACTTCCTTCACAGGTACGTCTCCGCTTCCGAAAGGGACGGCGGGTCCGTGGTTCCTCTTCATGTCCTTCACGTGAATGTGCGTGATCCGGCTGTGGTACTTCTCGAGGAACGGAATCGGCGAGATGTCGTTCGCGGCCATGAAGTGGCCGATATCCAGGTTGATGCCGTTGTACGGCGAGGCGGCCAGCGCCATGTCCCAGCTTTCGGGCCCGGCGAACGCCTCCGGATCGTCGGTGTTCTGATGGCCGTGATAGCCCACCATCATCTTGTGCGACGCGGCGATGGCGCCGAGCCATGGCGTCTTGCTTCGCGGAATCTCGCAGGAGAGCGCATCGGCGCCGAGCGCCTTGGCCATGCGGAAGCAGTAGTCGGCCACATCGCTAGTGGCATTCTGGATCCAATCCACCTTGAGAATCTGGATGCGCATGCCGGCGTCCTCGTACTTCTTGCGAAAGCGCCTGAAATCGGCCGTGCCGCGTGAAAGACGCCACTTCCTGAGCGCGTCTTCGGCGGCGGCGCGAGCCGCGATCTGATCCGCCGATTCCCGCTGTCCGCGGCGCGGAGCCGCTGGAGCGGAGGGCGCGCCGAGGAACCCTTCGACCGGCTGCGTGCGCAGTTCCATCGCGTTGAGGCCGAGTTGCAGGGTGTCGCGGAGCGTCTCTTCCGCGTTCAGCTTATTGTCGCCGTAGCTGTAGGGGACATTGATGCCGACCTGTACGCCGCCCCACTTTGAATTCGGCGTGGCGCCGAAGAGCCGGGCTGCCGGCAGAGCGCCGAAGACCAGCGCGCCGAGATGCCTGCGGGTGTAAGACATGTTCTTACCGTGAGGTCCAACCGGGGCCGGTCTGACCCTTGGCGCGCGCTAGGATCCGCGCTTGATGACAAAATCGATGGCCCAGGAGCCGTCCTCGGTTCCCATATTTACATGGATGCCGTCGTCCTGAACCTGGCCCTTGTAAACCAGCTTGACGGGATTGCCCTGGTATTCTGTATCGACCGAAAAGGAAATGCTGGCGCCCTGAATCTTGCCTTCCTTGATTTCGGCGGCCCCGGCCGGCAAGCCCGTCACTGTGCCGGTGAGCGCCGCGCCGTCGGCTTTGAGGGCGAAGGTCAGCGGTACGGCGTTGCCGTTGAAGTCAAACTGACCTTTCCAGGAGCCGTTAAGGTCGGCGGCGGCAAGCAGGCCGGTAACCAGGAGAAAAATGGCGGCAAGTTTGGCGGAAGCTTTCATAACCCCTCTTGAAAGGGCATTGTAGCAGGCATCCGTTTTCAAACTGCAGTCTACCCTCATCGGTGTCAGCGCAAAATAGAAAGTTCCTGATTCCTGCAAAGTGAAGAGCCGCGAACATGAGATGGCCTGCCCGACCGCGAAGGTCCGTTTCCTGTAACTCACCGCCCTCGAACCACTACCACTTCGCCAGCTCCTCGAAATCCACATTCCCTCCGGACAACACCACCCCCACCCTTCCGATCCCCTTCGGCAGCTTCCCGAACAATACCGCCGCCGCCGCCGCCGCGCCGCTCGGCTCCACCAGAATCTTCATTCGCAGCAGCAGGAACTTCGCCGTGGCGCGCAATTCGTCGTCGCTCACCAGGACCACCTGCTCCACCAGCTTCTGAATCACCGGGAATGTCTGCTCCCCCAACCGGGGCGTGCGCAAACCGTCGGCGATGGTCTCCGGATGCGGAACCTCCACCAATCTTCCCGCCGCAACGCTCAGGAAGCCGTCGTTGGCCGTCTCCGGTTCCACGCCGAACACGCGGATGCCCGGCTGCATCGCCTTGGCGATGGTGGCGCAGCCGGAGAGCAATCCGCCGCCGCCCAGCGGCGTGACCAGCGCATCCAGCGCGCCGGCTTCTTCCAGCAGCTCCATCCCCGCCGTGCCCTGGCCCGCCATGATTTTCGGGTGGTCGAAGGGCGGCACGAGCGTGGCCCCGCTCTCCCGCTGGATGTCCCGCGCCAACTCCTCCCGGCTCCCGGTCAGGCGGTTGTAAGTGACGATGCGCGCGCCCATTCCGCGCGTGGCTTCCATCTTGGAACGCGGCGCATCTTCAGGCATGACGATCGTGGCCGCCGCCCCCACGTGCTTCGCCGCCATCGCCGTGGCCTGCGCGTGGTTTCCCGAGGAGAAGGCCACCACCCCGGCGCGCAGCGCTGCTTCCGGCAGCCCCAGAATCAGGTTCGCCGCCCCGCGGATTTTGAACGCCCCGCCGCGCTGCAGGTTCTCGCACTTGAAGAATACCCGGGTCCCGGCGCGCGCGTCGAACCCCGCCGAAGTCATCACCGGAGTCCGCCGCGCCAGCGGAGCAATCCGCCCAGCCGCCGCCCGCACGTCGTCCGGCGTGATTGCCAGATCCATAGCTTCAAGTTAGCAGCAAGAACCCGCCCGGCTCCGCCTCCACGCCGAATCCCACAACCGCCCTCTCATACGATCACAGCCGGGGCAAAAATATTTCAACCAACTCTGTCAATCGGTTGGAAGCTTTCGTGACCCTGGGCGCGGTGGTCTTGCATGACCCCCCCTGCTAG
>DATKOS010000211.1:0-14021 GCA_035524535.1 Bryobacteraceae bacterium | reverse complement strand
AACCTCAAGAACCCGCCGCGCGTGTACACGGAGGTTGCGCTGGAACAGTTGCCGGCCATCTCCGGTTTTTTCGCCAAAGACGTCCCAGCGGCTTTCCAGCAGGTGACAGACCCCGCCCTCAAAGCCCAGTTTCAGCAGGCGAACCAGGCGGTTCTGAGCGCGATTGAAGACTACCGCTCGTTCCTTCAGAACGACCTTCTGCCGCGCTCCAACGGGGACTTTCGCATTAGCGCCGACAATTACCGCAAGAAGCTGCTCTATGACGAGATGGTGGACATTCCCCTGGATCGCCTGCTCGATATCGGCATGGCCGACCTGCGCCGCAATCAGAGTGAGTTTGACCGCGTCGCCCGCCAGATTGACCCCCAGCGCACGCCGGAAGAAATCCTGAAGAGCCTTGAGGCCGATCATCCCTCCGCCGATAAGCTCCTCTCTTCGTTCCGCAACACTCTTGGCGGTCTGCGGGATTACATTGCGCAGCACGGCATTGTCACCATCCCGTCCACGGCGCAGCCCACCGTGGAGGAGACGCCGCCCTTCATGCGCGCCCTTACTACGGCGTCCATGGATACGCCTGGCCCATTCGAGCTCGTCGCCAAGGAGGCCTTTTTCAACGTGACTCTCCCGGATCCCTCCTGGTCCCCGCAAGAGTCCGAGGAGTATTTGGAAGGCTTCCACCGCGGCACCATTGTGAGCACCGCAGTCCATGAGGTCTACCCTGGCCATTACATCCAGTTCTTATGGCTGCAGCAGGCGCCCAGCGAGATTCGCAAGCTCCTCGGCTGCGGTTCTAACTCGGAAGGATGGGCGCATTATACGGAGCAGATGATGCTCGACGAAGGCTATGGCGGCGGCGATCTCATGCTTCGCCTGGGTCAGTTGCAGGACGCGCTCCTGCGCGACGCGCGTTTCGTGGTGGGCATTCGCATGCACACCGGGGATATGACTCCGGAGCAGGCCGTGGCCTTCTTTGTGAACGAGGGCCGCCAAGTGCGGCCCGTGGCCGAGAAGGAAGCCAAGCGCGGCACATCCGATCCCACATACCTTGTCTACACTCTCGGCAAGCTGGAAATCCTGAAACTACGAGACGACTACAGGAAGAAGAAGGGCTCAGAGTTCTCTCTTCGGGACTTCCACGACGCCTTTCTGCGCCAGGGCTTCCCACCCATCAAGATCGTGCGCCAGGCGCTTCTAGGAGACGATTCGCCGGTGCTTTAGCTCCCATGGGCGGCTTCGGGCGCGGCTCCCCGGGGGTACGTTCCTCCGCCGGCGGAGTTTAACGCGGGCGCGGCGCATGAGGCGTCGCGCCGGCGTCCCACGCCGGATGGACCTTCGGTGAATTCGGGGCGCCCTTGCCGGACGTTGCGCCGGGATCGCCGTCCTCCGGCTCCGTGGCGGAAGCGCGCACTTCCACGCTTTGTGGTGGGGCATTCACCACATAGATTACGCGCGGCTTTTCAAACTGCGCCTGTGCCAGCACATAGGCGCCCAGCGCCGTGAAACACAACAGCGCTCCGAGGCCTACCGCGTGCCGCTTTAGAAAGAGAGTCAGGCGCACCCCACCTCATCCTAACTCCGCGCCGCGTGTTCCCGCGCCGCCGGCGCCCAGGGCGGTTGCCCTGGGGACGCCGTGGGCTGGGGCACGTTATCTCTCCAAAGTTAATCTTGGCGGGGGCCGGACGGCATGGTAGAACGCAGTAGGAGAGGGAATCGCGCCGATGGCTTGCTCGCGCACTTGGCACCTGTACAAAGAGAGCTTCGCCGTCCTCAGCCAGGACGGTGAGGTTCTGGCGTTTCCCGTGCTGAGCGGCATATGCGCCATGGTGCTGGCGGCAGGATTCTTCGTGCCTCTCTATCGCGACGGCACTCTGTTGACGATCTGCCGCGGGCAGGGCACCTGGGACCTTTACGCCGGCGTCTTCGCCTGGTACTACCTGAACAATTTCATCTTCGTCTTCTTCAACACCGCGCTGGTGGGCTGCGCCATCATCCGCCTGTCCGGGGGCGATCCGACCATAGGCGCGGGGCTGCGCATGGCCCTCGCCCGCACCCCGCGTATCGCTTTGTGGGTCTTCATTTCCACGGCGTTCGGGCTGCTCATGAGCTTCTTCCACAACCGCCGCGGCTGGCTGATGCGCGCCGTGGGCGCGGCCGCCACTTTGAGCTGGACCATGATGACATACCTCATCGTGCCAGTTCTCATTGTGGAAGACCGGAGCGTGTTCTCCGCCCTCGGCCGCTCCAAGCAGCTTTTCCAGCGCCAGTGGGGCGCGGACCTGATCGGCAGCTTCGGGTTCGGAATCCTGAATAGCCTTCTGATGATCCCCGGCGCCATACTCGCCATCGCCATCTGGCGTTTCGACGAGGCCGGGGCGGTGATTGTCTTCGTGACGTACTCCCTCTTTCTAACCATCGTGAGTTCGGCCGTCAGCGGCGTATTTAAGGCGGCGCTGTACCGCTATGCCGCTACCGGCAATGTGCCGCCCGGCTTCACCTCCGATGCCATTAACCCCAGCCAGGCGATCTGGTTGCCTGAAATCCGCTCGCTGGCCTGACGCCCTAGATCGGGAGTGCGCGGGCCGGGCTGAGATTCCCGTTATAGCGGCAGAAGATCCGCTATCCGATTGATTCTAATTAACAAGGACTCTGTTAGCGACGCATTTCGCAACAGCATAAGCCCATGGACCCCGAAATCCGCGCTGGGAATACTTGACAACATCACACTAAAATTTAATAATGGTCTTGGACTAAATCAGACGCCCTTTAGGGGCGCGCACTTCTTTATCACTTAACAGGATTCAACCAGCATCTAGGGAGGCTTTCGACCGCAATGGCAAAGATTATCGGTATTGACTTGGGAACCACCAACTCGGTGGTTGCCGTGATGGAAGGTGGCCAGCCCACCGTCATCGCCAACCAGGAGGGCGCCCGTACCACGCCTTCCGTGGTGGCGTTCACCAAGAGCGGCGAACGTCTGGTGGGACAGGTGGCCAAGCGCCAAGCCATCACCAATCCGGAGAACACGGTGTTCTCTATCAAGCGCTTCATGGGCCGCCGCTATGACGAAGTCAATGAAGAGATGAAGATGGTGCCCTACCACGTGGCGCGCGGCGACAGCTCCGACGCACGCGTGGACATCAGCGGCAAGAAGTACTCGCCGCCTGAGATTTCGGCCATGATCCTCACCAAGCTCAAGGAAGCGGCCGAAGCGTACCTGGGCGAGAAGGTCACGCAGGCCGTGATCACAGTACCGGCCTACTTCAACGACGCGCAGCGCCAGGCCACCAAGGACGCCGGCAAGATTGCGGGTCTGGAAGTGATGCGCATCATCAACGAGCCCACCGCCGCCGCGCTGGCTTACGGACTGGACAAGAAGAAGAACGAGACCATCGCGGTGTATGACTTCGGCGGCGGCACGTTCGATATCTCCATTCTCGAAGTGGGCGAGGGCGTGGTGGAGGTGAAGTCCACCAACGGCGATACGCACCTCGGCGGCGACAACATCGATCAGCGCATCATCGACTGGATTGTCAGCGAGTTCAAGAAGGAAAACGGCATCGATCTTTCCAAGGACCAGATGGCGCTCCAGCGCCTCAAGGAAGGCGCGGAAAAGGCCAAGATCGAGCTTTCCACGCTTCTCGAAAGCGACATCAACCTGCCCTTCATTACGGCCGACGCCAGCGGGCCCAAGCACCTCCAGATGAAGCTCACCCGCGCGCGTTTTGAGCAGATGGTGGAGGACATTGTCCAGCGCTCCATGGCGCCTTGCAAGCAGGCTATGTCCGACGCCAGCGTCACGCCGCAACAGATTGACGAGGTGGTGCTGGTGGGCGGCCAGACGCGCATGCCGCGCATCCAGCAGCTTGTCCGCGACCTGTTCGGCAGGGAGCCGCACCGCGGCGTGAACCCCGATGAAGTGGTCGCCGTGGGCGCAGCCGTTCAGGGCGGCGTTCTGGCCGGCGAAGTGAAGGACGTGCTCTTGCTGGACGTGACGCCGCTCTCGCTCGGCATTGAGACGCTTGGCGGCGTCTTCACCAAGCTGATTGACCGCAACACCACGATTCCCACGCGCAAGAGCGAGGTCTTCTCCACGGCGTCTGACAATCAGCCGTCGGTGGAAATCAAGGTATACCAGGGCGAGCGCGCCATGGCGGCTCACAACCGTCTGCTGGGCGTGTTCCAACTCGCCAACTTGCCTCCGGCCC
The DNA here is from genome assembly GCA_035524535.1 of Bryobacteraceae bacterium. GTDB lineage: Bacteria > Acidobacteriota > Terriglobia > Bryobacterales > Bryobacteraceae > BOG-224. Next base: position 9,816 of record DATKOS010000211.1, on the reverse strand, counting down.
CGCGCGGGATTCCGCAGATCGAAGTCACGTTCGACATCGACGCCAACGGCATCCTCAACGTGACCGCCAAGGACCGCGCCACCAACAACGAGCAGAAGATTACCATCACGTCTTCTTCCGGCCTCTCCAAGGACGAGGTGGACAAGATGGCCAAGGACGCGGAATCCAACGCCGCCGACGATCGCAAGCAGCGCGACACCATCGAGGCGCGCAACCGAGCTGACGCCATGGTCTACAACGTCGAGAAGACCCTCAAGGAGCACCGCTCCAAGGTGGGCGACGCGGAGGCCAAGGAGATCGAGGCGGCGCTCGATGAGACCCGAAAGGCCATGGCGGATAACGATCCCGCCAAGATCAATTCGGCCGTCGACCGGCTGACCGCCGCCAGCCACAAGCTGGCCGAGGCCATGTACAAATCCTCCGCGCAGCAGCCCGGCGGCGGTCCCCAAGGCGGCGCGGCCGGCCCCGAGCCGCCGAAGGAAGACAAAGGCAAGGACGATGTAGTGGACGCGGAGTTCGTGGACGTGGATGACAAGAAATAGTCGTCAGTCATCAGTTATCAGTCATTAGTTCAGGTTAGACGCGCCGCCTGTGGGTGTTTTCTGAAACTGATGACTGGTAACTGAGAACCTATCATGCCTTCCCCCAAGCACGAGTACTACGAAACTCTGGGCGTCAAGCGCTCGGCCTCCGTGGAGGAGATCCGGAAGGCTTACAGGAAGCTCGCGCGCAAGTATCACCCCGACCTGAATCCCGGCGACAAGGCTTCCGAGGAACGGTTTAAGAACGTCCAGGAAGCTTATGACGTGCTGAGCGACGCGAAGAAGCGCCAGATGTACGACCAGGTGGGCTTCTATTCGGACAGCGCTTTCGCCGGCGGAGGGCCGGGGGGACCCGGCGGGCCGGGCGGCGCGGGCGGGCCGGATTTCAGCGGCTTCGATTTCTCCGACTTCTTCCAGGGAGGCGCGGCCCCTGGCGGCGGCCCCGGGCGCCGTCCCGCCACGGAAACCGGCGGCGGCTTCCGCGATATCTTCTCCCAGTTCTTCAGCCGCGGCGGCGCCCAGCGCCCGCCCGAGGAGGCCGAAAAGGGCAGCGACCTCGAGTACGTGATGGACATCGACTTCTGGCAGGCCATCAAGGGTATGACCGCCCGCCTCAACATCACGCGCTACGAGATCTGCGACACCTGCCACGGCTCCGGCTCCACGGGCGGCGGCGAAGTGGCCTGCCCGGAGTGCAAAGGCACGGGCCAGGTTACGCAGATGGCCGGCGCCATGCGCTTCAACATCATGTGCCCCCGCTGCGGCGGCTCGGGCCGCCTGCGCAATGCCTGCCCTACCTGCGGCGGCGATGGCCGCGGGGCCCGCACGGAAACCGTGGAGGTCCGCATCCCGCCGGGGGCCCGCAATGGCTCGCGCCTGCGCGTGCCCGGCAAGGGCAACGCCGGAACCCGCGGCGGCGCGCCCGGCGATCTCTACATCACCACCAAGGTGGCCGAACACGCTTTCTTCCACCGCGAAGGCGACAATATCGAAATCAAGGTCCCCGTTGCCGTCTGGGAGGCGGCGCTCGGGGCCAAGATTGAGGTGCCCACCATCGATGGCCGGGCGCTGCTCAAGGTGCCGCAAGGCGCCAAGAACGGCCAGCGCTTCCGCTTGCGCGAGAAGGGCGTCCTGAATTCGCGCACCGCGCAGCGCGGCGACCAGATTGTGGAGCTGGCTATTGAAGCGCCCGACCCGCGCGATGAACGCACGCGCGAATTGCTGCGTGAACTTTCCGCGCTGCATCCGGAGGACCCCCGCGCTTCCATGTGGGGGCAAGTCTAGGGAAACGCCATGCCGAAATCCAAATCCAAAGCGGCTTACATGATTTCCGCGGTGGCGGAGCAGTACGAACTGCACCCGCAGACTTTGCGGCTTTATGAGCGCGAAGGCCTGCTGAAGCCTTCGCGCAGCGAAGGCAACACGCGCCTCTACACCGATGGCGACCTGGAGCGCCTGGAGGTGATCCTCCACCTGACGCGCGACCTGGGCGTGAATCTCGCCGGCGTGGAGATCATCCTGAATATGCGCGAGAAGATGGACGAGATGCAGTCGCAAATCCAGGCTTTCATCGCGTCCCTCAATAAGGAACTGGCCGCTCGCACGGAGCGCCCTCCGCAGGCCGCCGGCAATTCCCTGATTCCGGTGCTGGCCTCCCGGCAGCCTATTCCAACTCCGCGCCGCCCGCGCTGACCATGTCCTCCTCAACGCCGCTTCTGCGCAGCCCCGCGGCCGCCTACGTCGCGCCTTTTGCGGTCTTTGTCGCGCTCATGGCGGTGGAACACTCGTTTGGGTTGCCCCCGCAGTGGTTCTATCCCGTGCGCATCGCCGCTACGGCCGCCGCACTCTTGTGGTTCGCTCGCTCCGCGGAAATCCACCGGCCATCCAGCCTGCTCGGCAGCGCCGCCATCGGCGCGGCGGTGTTTCTGATCTGGATCGGGCCCGACGTCCTGTTCGGACCCGCCTACCGCCATTTCTGGTTGTTCGAGAATTCCGTCACCGGGGCCGCGGCCAGTTCCGCCCCCGAGGCGCTGAAGCACAACCGGACATTCATCGTCATTCGTACGCTAGGCTGCGCCGCGCTGGTCCCCGTGGTGGAGGAGCTGTTCTGGCGCGGCTGGCTGATGCGTTGGCTCGTGGCTCGCGAATTTCAAAAGGTCCCGCTGGGGACGTACGCGCCGATGGCCTTCTGGGGCGTTGCGGTGATGTTCGCCTCCGAGCACGGACCCTACTGGGAAGTCGGGCTGATCGCCGGAATCGTTTACAACTGGTGGATGGTGCGCACCAGGAACCTCGGAGACTGCATTGTCGCTCATGCGGTGACGAACGCGCTACTCTCGGCTTACGTCCTCATGACCGGCGCCTGGCAATACTGGCTGTGATGCCAGACAAACGAAAACAGCCCGCTCCCGGCTGCGGCCGTCGTCCGACGCCTTTCCGCGGGTTTCCAAACCTCCGCGGCTTAAAATAGAACTGATGATCCAACTCTCCGGGGCGGGGAAGCGCTACGGCCCCAAGACCCTTTTTGAAGGCGCCGATTGGCTGGTGACGCCCAACGAGCGCGCGGGCCTGGTGGGCGCCAATGGAACCGGCAAGTCGTCGCTGCTGAAGGTGCTCGCGGGTATCGAGGGACTCGATTCCGGCTCCGTCACCACGCAGAGGGGCGCAACGCTGGGCTACCTGCCGCAGGAGGGCCTTTCGCTCTCGGGGCGCACGGTATTCGCGGAATGCATGACGGTCTTCGCCGATATCCGCGCGCTCGAAGAGGAGCAGGAGCAATTGGCGCATCGCATGTCCGAGCTCGATCCGGAGAGCGCCGAGTACGCCCAGGTGGCGGAGCGCTTCGAGCGCGCCGCCAGCGAGTTCACCGCGCACGACGGTTATGCTCTGGAAGCGCAGGCCGGCGCGGTGCTGGACGGCTTGGGTTTCCCGCAGCGGGACTGGAGCCGCCGCACCGAGGAATTCTCAGGCGGCTGGCAGATGCGAATCGCGCTCGCCAAGCTGCTGCTCGCCAAGCCCAACCTCCTGCTGCTGGACGAGCCCACCAATCACCTCGACCTGGAAGCCCGCAACTGGCTCGAAGGCTATCTCAACGAGTATCCTTACGCCGTCGTGCTGGTCTCCCACGACCGCTATTTTCTGGACGTCACCGTCCGCAAGATCGTCGAGCTTTGGAACAAGGGGCTGCACTTCTACACCGGCGGCTTCACGCGCTACGAACAGCAGCGCGATGAGCGCCGCGCCCAGATCCAGGCTGCTTACAAGAACCAGCAGGACCGCATTGAGCAGCTCGAAGCCTTCATCAACAAGTTCCGCTACCAGGCCACCAAGGCCAAGCAGGTGCAGAGCCGCATCAAGGAACTGGAGCGCATTGAGCGCATCGAGATTCCGCCGGAAGAGAAGTCCATCCACTTCCGCTTTCCGCAGCCCAAACCGAGCGGCCGCATCGTGGCGGAGTTCAAGAAAGTCGCCAAGAGCTACGGAGATCACCAGGTTTTCTCGGACGTGGATTTCATCATCGAGCGCGGCGAACGCATCGCGCTGGTGGGCGTCAATGGCGCCGGCAAGTCCACGCTCATCAAGATTCTGGCGGGCGCCGAACCAGTCACGGCCGGCGATTACACGCTCGGCCACAACGCCCAGCCGGACTACTTCGCGCAGGATCAGTACAAGGAGCTCGACCAGAACGCCAAGATGATTGACGACATAGGAGCCGTCGCGCCCCGCGCCACCAACACCGAGCTGCGCGCCATTCTCGGCTGCTTCCTGTTTTCCGAGGACGACGTGTTCAAGACCATCGGCGTGCTCTCCGGCGGCGAGCGCAACCGCTACGCGCTGGCGCGCATGCTCATGCAGCCCTCCAATTTTCTGCTGCTTGACGAGCCGACGAATCACCTGGATATGCGCGCCAAGGACGTCCTGCTCCAGTCTCTGCAGGACTACACCGGGACGGTGGTCTTCGTCTCACACGACCGCTACTTCATCGATAAGCTGGCCACCCGCGTTTTCGAAGTGGAAGACGGCCGGGTGCATGTGTTCCCCGGCAATTACGAAGACTATTTATGGCGCAAGTCCGGCGGCGGAAACATGGCCGCCCCGCAAACGCCGGCGCAGACGGCGCGCGAGGCGCAGCCCGCCGCAAAGCCGGAGAAGCGAGTCAATCCTCTCAAGGTGCAGCGCATGAGGGAGCGGCTGGGGAGCATTGAAGAAAAGGTCGGCCAACTTGAAGCGGGTATTGCCGATTGTGAGTCCGCCCTCGCTCACTTCGTGAGCGCCGAAGAGACACGCAGAGTCTCGGAGCTTTTAGAGACGCAACGAGCGAACCTGGCGACTCTGATGGGTGAGTGGGAAGAGATCACTCAGTCGATCGAGGCGATGTCATAGAGCGGACCGCTATTGGGGCCTGCGGGGTGATACCATTTTCTCGGAGGCTATCGCATGCAGCCGCGTCTTGTTGGCTTCGCGCTGCTGGCGCTCCCGATTGCCGCCAGCGCCCCCGCTCAGGCGCCGCTGACGCCGAGAACCGAAACCTTCACCTGGATGGCGCCGCTGGAGAGGATGGCGGATGAGTTCCAGCAGCTGTACGCCAAGCCGATTACGTACGAGGACCCCATCTGGCGGTGGCGGGGCGACTCTGACGTGCTGGGAACGGACCGCCTCGGCCAAGAAATCATAGGCCTCAAGGTCCACACGCTGGTCTTGCCCGAAGAGTTGCGGCCGGACCGGATGGCAACGCTGGGCGTCGCCGAGCTGACGAAGGTCCTGGCCGCCTACCGGGAGCAGAACCCGGAGCGGGCGCGCTTTCGGGCGGCGGAATCCGGAATGTGGCTGCAGATCATCCCCGCCGAAGCCCATGATGAGACGGGCGCCTTCCGGCCCGCCGGAAGCCTGCTGGATATTGCGGTCTCCGTCCCGGTGGCGAGCCGGACTCCCACGGAACACTTGATTGCCCTCTGCGACGCCATTACCGCGGCGAATCCGGACCACTACACGGTTCGGCCCAACTCGAGCGCCAAAGTGGGCGGGCCGTTCGACCAGCTTTTCGCCGCGAACGGATACATCCTGCGCAGGAACCTGCGAAACTTCGAGGAGCCCACCACGGACGACGACGAGAGGCCCTACGTCCTGACCGATTGGGGCGCGACGGCTCGCCCCGCACGCGAGGCTCTGACGGATTTTCTGAGTCGGTCGGGAACGACCGCGACCTGGCGCCTGAAGTGCGCGCCAGACGCGAAGATCTGCATCCTCAACGTGCAGCCGCTCATCGTAGCCGGGGCAAACGCTACCATCAGGGTACGCTCCCTTGACCGCTGCTGGAGTTGCCGGCCGGTTCCCGTGCGCAGCGACGCGCGACAGCGTTGATAGTCCCACCACGCGCCGGCTCGATGGCTCCGCCGTCAGTGCGAGGCGGCGCTCTGGATCTGGTAGTTCCGCGCCGCCAGGCGTGCGACCGTGGCGGCGATTCCGGCGTTCGACCCCGCCAGGAAGCCGGCTGTGAGCGGCGAGTGGTCGAGCTTGCGAAGCAGCATCCACTGACCGAGCGCCACGCCCATAACCACGGCGCCCTTGGACGCCGCGGCCTTGTCTCCGAAGAGGCCCGTGCCGGAGCAGAGGTTCGGGTTCGCTTCGCGATATCCCCAGGAACTCAGCGAGTCTGCCGCCTCCGAGGCGGCCAGCGCCCCGAGGCTCAGTTTCCATAGTGTGCGGCTCACATGATGGGTCCGGTGCGGCCGCGGCGCCTCATCGAATAGAGCAGGGCTGCCCGCATTCAGGATGCCTGCGCACACGAGCAACGTGGCGATGTACTTGGGCATCGCTTGCTTCCCCTTTAGTTCTTTGGGAGTGTTTTCCGCGGAAGGACTCGATGCTCGCTCCGCGTCCCGGCGTCGGCTTCGCAACCCGGATGCTGACATTGTGCAATTGGTGGCCCAAAAGAGCTATCGGCTGAAAACCTCAACATCCCATGGGTTTTAGCCCGCCCTGGGAAGGGATGGGCCCAAGTGAAGATGGGGTAAATACCGCACCGTATGCTGAGGTAATTACCCCACAACACCCTGGCTCATCCGAGTCATCGAAATCCCAGTTATCGCAGGCCTTCTCGTTGAAAGGACTGCCATTCGCAGCGCGGCCGCCGGCGGCTCAGTGCGAGTAATATTCAGCCTTTATGCGGCAGTTGTGGTATGCCACCAGGCCCCCGACTCCCGCCAGCTGGAGGTTTGTTCCCGCAGCGAACGCCAGAGCCTTCTGTGACCGGCGCAGGGTGAGCCATTCGGCGGCGAAGGTGCCGGCCACCAAGGCGCTCTTAATACCCACGGCCTTTATACCGAACATTCCGTGCGACGAGGCCACGAATTGGTTCCCTTCCGGGTAGCCCCAGGAAGTGAAGGCGTCCGCGGCTTGTCCCGCCGCGAACAGCGCGATGCTGACTTTCCACCATTTCTGCACGGCGGATCGCCGCGGATGTTGCGGTTCCCCGATCAATCCTCCCGCGTTTGCGGCGCAGGAGCAAAGCATGAAGACACAGATAGCCCTAAGCACGATTCCACGCATGATTTCGTCTCCGGCAGGACCTGGGATCTTGGCGAAGGGGCCACCATCCCTATTCGCCTTTTGAGAGCCTAAACTCCTTGCCTCTCGAACCACTCATCGTCCGAATGCAGGCGGGATTAGAAGAAAAATGAAATTACGCGGAGAAAAAATACAAACGACAAAAAGAGCTGAAAAGGGACGAGATTTCTCCACTAAAGTCGGTTACCATGTGCTCAAGCGGCGGTTTTCGCCGCGCCACATTATGGACGACGCCCTTTTCGTTCACCGGATACACTTCGCTTTCACCGTCACTTACCACTACCTTTTTCCGCAATTGACCATGGGTTTGGCGCTGCTGATTGTGGCGCTGAAGACCCTGGCGTTGCGTACCCGAAATCCCATCTATGACGAAGCGGCGCGCTTCTGGACGCGGATTTTCGGCATCAATTTCGTCGCCGGGGTGGTGACAGGCATCCCCATGGAATTCCAGTTCGGCACGAACTGGGCGCGGTTTTCGCAGCTCACCGGAGGCGTGATCGGCGAACCGCTGGCCATGGAAGGCGTTTTCTCTTTCTTTCTGGAATCCACGTTCCTGGGGCTGTTTCTGTTCGGCGAGAAACGGCTCAGCCGCGTGGGGCACTGGTGGGCAGGCTTCCTCGTGTTCGTGGGAAGCTGGCTCTCCGGGTTCTTCATTGTGGCTACCGACGCCTGGATGCAGCACCCGGTGGCCTATAGCCGCCTGCCTGACGGTTCCTTCCAGGTAACCAGCCTATGGGGCATCCTGGCGAATCCCTGGGCCTGGCTGCAATACGTGCACACCATGAGCGGCGCGGTGATTACGGGCGCGTTCGTCATGGCCGGCCTGGGCGCGTTCTATGTGCTCCACGGACGCCATGAAGAAAGCGGCCGCATCTTCATCCGCTGCGGCGTGACGGCCGGGCTGATCGCCTCCATGTTTCAGATTTTTCCGTCCGGCGACCTGCATGGCCGTTACATGGCGCATCAGCAGCCGGCCACTACGGCCGCCATGGAAGCTCTGTTCCACACTCAGGCGGGAGCCCCGGTCGTATTCATGGGCCAGCCCGATGTGGAGCGCCAGAGGATCGACAATCCCCTGGCCTTGAACAGCGCCCTGAGCTTCCTGATCTATGGAACCACCAAGGCCGAAGTACAAGGGCTCGACAAGTTTCCCAAGCAGGACTGGCCGACCAACATTCCCCTGCTCTACTTCTCCTATCACGTGATGGCGGGGCTGGGCACGCTGTTCGTGGCCCTCATGCTTCTGGCCGGATTTCTGCTCTGGCGCGGAACGCTCTTCAGGACGCGGTGGGTCCTGTGGTGCCTGATGCTGGCGGTCCCATTCCCCTATATCGCCAATACCGCTGGCTGGATGACGGCCGAGGTGGGCCGCCAGCCGTGGCTGGTCTTTGGGTTGGTGCGCACGGCTGACGGATCGTCGGCGAACATCTCGGCCGGCAACGGCCTTTTCACGCTGCTCGGGTACATGGGGCTGTACGCGTTGCTGTCCGTGTTCCTGTTGTTCCTCTTCTATCGCCAAATTGAGCAGGGACCGGCGCCGGAAGAGACGCCGTCGGTTAGCGCGGGAGGCGCGCATTAGATGGAAACCCTTTGGTTCGTCTTAGTGGCCCTCATGCTGGCCGCCTACGCCCTGTTCGACGGTTTCGATTTGGGCGCCGGAGCGCTGCACTTGTTCGTGGCGCGCGGGGAAGAGGAGCGGCGCATGCTGCTCCAATCGATTGGCCCCGTGTGGGACGGCAATGAAGTGTGGCTGCTGGCGGCGGGCGGCACGCTGTTCTACGCCTTTCCGCTGCTCTACGCCTCTTCTTTCAGCGGTTTTTACCTGCCGCTGCACATGGTGGTTTGGCTGCTCGTATTTCGCGCGCTCGGCATCGAGTTTCGGATGCGCCTCGATTCGAAGATATGGCGCGACTTCTTCGATACCTCTTTCGGAATCGCCAGCATCCTGCTGATCATCGTGTTCGGCGCGGCCCTGGGCAACGTCATGCGCGGCGTGCCTCTGGGCGCCGATCATTACTTTTTCGCGCCGCTCTGGACCGATTTTCAACCCGGCGCCAACGCCGGGGTGCTGGACTGGTACACGGTGCTCTGCGGCGTGGTCACTCTGGTGGCCACGGTGATGCACGGGGCCCTGTACGTCATCACCAAGACCGAGGGCGCGCTCAATCAGCGGATGCGCGCGGCGGCGCTGCGTCTTTGGCCCGCGCAGGTCGTGCTGACGGTGGCCGCCGTCCCGGTCACCGTATTGGTTCGGCCGTCCCTGCTCGACAACTACAAGGCGGCGGCCATCGGTTGGCTGATCCCGGTTCTGGTGGCGGCGTCGCTTGCCGGCATCTTCTATTTCACACGCGCGCGGCAGGAGCGCAACGCGTTCCTTTCCTCGTGCCTGTACGTGGTGTCCACACTGGTGGGCGCGGCATTCGCGTTGTATCCCACCTTGCTGCCTTCGACTCTTGACCCGGACAGCGCCATCACCATTCGCAACGCCGCGGCCGGCGCGCACTCGCTTTCCGCCGGACTAGCCTGGTGGGGCGTGGGCATGGCGATCGCCTGCGCCTACGTGATTGTGATCTACACGATGTTTAAGGGCAAGGTTCGCGCCGGCTACGGAGAGCACTAGTCCCGGTTTCGCTTAACGGCGGTGAGGGCTCTCCTGGCGCGGCGCCGCGCCAGGAGAGCCCTCACCGCCGTTAAGCGAAACCGGGAC
>DATKOS010000210.1:0-6504 GCA_035524535.1 Bryobacteraceae bacterium | reverse complement strand
CGGCCCACGCGGCCGCGGAGCTGGTGCAACTGGGCGAGGCCGAAGCGCTCAGCTTGCTCGATGACCATTACCGTAGCATTCGGCACGTCCATGCCGACCTCAATGACGGTGGTGGAAACCAGGATCTTCACGGCGCCCTCGCGGAAGCGCCGCATGGCGGCCTCTTTGTCTTCGGCGCTCAAACGGCCGTGCATGAGCCCGACGGGAATTTCCGGAAAGACCTCGCGGGAAAGGTGCTCATACATTATCTCCGCGGCCTTCATGGCCTGGGTTTCGGATTCCTCAATCACGGGGTAGACGATGTAGGCCTGACGGCCTTCGTCGATCTGGCGCTTGAGGAAGCTGTAGACGCGCTCCACCTGGTCCGAGGTGGCGTGGCTGGTCTTGATGGGCCTGCGGCCTGGCGGGAGCTCATCGATGACGGAGACGTCCAAGTCGCCGTAGAGCGTCATGGCCAGGGTGCGGGGGATGGGCGTGGCGGTCATCACGAGGACGTCCGGGTTCGGGCCTTTGCGCACCAGGCCCAAGCGTTGCATGACGCCGAAACGGTGCTGCTCATCGACGATGGCGAGGCCCAGCTTGTGGAACTCCACGTCCTTCTCCAGGAGCGCGTGCGTGCCGATGACCACATGCGTGAGCCCCTCCGCCACGAGCTTCTTGAGCTGCGATTTTTCGCGGCTGGTGAATGAGCCGGTGAGCAGCGCGGTGACGTAGCCGAGCTTGCCGAGAATCTGCTTGAAATAGATGGCGTGCTGCGCCGCGAGAATTTCCGTGGGCGCGAGCACGGCCACCTGATAGCCGTTTTCGATGGCGATGACGGCCGCTTCGGCGGCCACGATAGTCTTACCGCTGCCCACGTCGCCCTGGAGGAGGCGGTTCATGGGCCGCGGCTCGCGCATATCGTCGGCGATCTCCTTGATCACGCGCTTCTGGGCGTTGGTGGGCTTGAACGGCAGCATGGCCTTGACCCGCTCGCGGATACGGTCGCCTATGGGAAAGGCGATGCCGGCCATGGCGCGGGCCTTGGAGCGCTTGAGCGCGATGCCGCATTCCAGCCAGAAGAACTCCTCGAAGATGAGGCGGAACTGCGCCGGAGAGCGGAAGGCGTTGAGCAGCCGCAGGTCGGAATCGGGCGGCGGAAAATGGGCGTGGCGGACGGCGGTCCAGAGGTCCGGCAGCTTGAGGGTTTGGCGCAGGCGCTGGGGCAGGTGATCTTCGAGCGGCGCCATGGCCTCCAACACGCGGTGTGTGAAGACGCGGAGGATACGCGTGGTCAGCTTGCCGACGCCCTCGTATATGGGCACGATGCGGCCGGTGTGCAGCGCGGCTTCGCCATCCTCGTCGTCTCCGGAGAGGATTTCGAACTCGGGGTGCAGCATGGTGAGCTCGCCCGCGTAGTTGTCGTACTCCACCTTGCCGAAGAGGGCCACCTTCATGCCCTCCGCGAAGACTCCGGCCAGGTATCCGCCGTGGAACCACTTACCGACGAGGATGGCGCGCGAGGCATCCGAAAAGCGCGCTTCGAATAAGCCTAGATTGCGCCGCTTGAAGCCGGAGAGCTTGGCCGACCGCACGTCCGCGATCACCGTCGCCATTTCGCCGGGAGCGAGCTGCGCGACGGTCTTCACGTTGCTGCGATCCTCGTAGCGGAACGGGACGTAGCCCAGCAGGTCCTCGGCGGTGACGAGTCCCTTGCCTTCGAGCATGGCCGCGCGCGAAGGGCCGATGCCTTTGACGTAGGTGAGCGGTGTAGAAAGATCCATGCGGGCCGAGGGCTGTTTCGAAACCAGTGTACACGGGGCGCGGCATCCGGGGGAATGGCGCGACCGCCTAGGGCGCCACGCGCGCCTGGGTGCGTTCCGGCGCCTTGGGCGCCAAGTATCTCGAAAAATTTCCCAACCGGCGCGCGCGTTCCTTCGTATTACGGTTTAAATGGTTAATCCGCAGGCGGACTTGAAACTGGCTGCGCGCGTGCTGCGCCGCAGCCCGCTGTTCACCGCTATGGCAGTGGCGTCGCTCGGGCTGGGCATTGGCGCGAACACGGCCATCTTCACGCTTGTGGATCAGCTCCTGCTGCGCCTGTTACCGGTGCGCGACCCGCAGCAGCTTGTGATGATCTGGTCCACCGGCCCGCACATGGGGAGCAACCGCGGAGCTCGCGCTTCTTCTTATCCGATGTATCAGGACTTCCAGAAGCGGTCGACGGCGTTTTCCTACGTGTTCTGCGAATATTCGACGTCGCTCTCGGTGAGCATTGGGGGCCACACGGAGCGCGTGGAAGGGGAACTGGTCTCCGGCAACTATTTCCAGGCGCTGGGCGTGCGCGCGGCCGAGGGGCGCGTGTTTACGCCGGAGCTGGACGACCGCGAGTACAAGGGCCATCCGTCCGTGGTTCTCAGCTACCCGTACTGGGTGACGCGATTCGCCGCGGATCCGGGTGTGGTGGGCCGCAAGATGCTGGTGAACAACTACCCGATGACCATTGTGGGCGTATCCGCGCCGGGATTTCAGGGTCTGGACCCGGCCAGTTCCCCGCAAATCCGCGTGCCCATCCAGATGAAGCCGCTGATGACGCCGGGCTGGGACCAGATTGGCGACCGCCGCAGCCAATGGATCCACATGTTCGCGCGCTTGAAACCGGGGTACAGTATTGAGACCGCGCGCGCCTCCCTGCAGCCGCTGTTTCTCTCCATTCTGCAAGACGAGCTCAAGCAGAAGGACCTGAGCGACGTTTCGAACTATCTCCGCAGCCGCTTTTTGAAGCGCCAGGTGCAGATGGAGTCCGCCGCCGCGGGCTATTCCCAATTGCGCCGGAGCTACGCCACCGCGCTGATTGCGCTGATGTGCATGGTGGGGCTGGTGCTGCTGATTGCGTGCTTCAACGTGGCGAACCTGCTGATTGCCCGCGCGGGGGCGCGGCAGAAGGAGCTGGCCGTGCGCGTCGCCCTGGGAGCTTCCCGCGCGGAAATCGTGCGCCAACTGCTGACGGAGAGCCTGCTGCTGGCTGCGATGGGCTGCGTGGCGGGAATCTTCCTTTCCATCGGGATGGTGCGGGGACTCCTGAGTTTCCTCCCCACCGGAGATTCGCCGCTGATGCTGAGCGCAAATCCAGATTTGCGCATTCTGGCGTTTGCGATGGGCGCGGCGGCGCTGGCGGCCGTCCTCTTCGGACTGGCGCCGGCCCTGCGCGCGACGCGGCTGGATTTGTGGGGCTCGCTGAAGGACGTGGTCGGTTCCATCGCCGGCAGCAGCGGATCGGCGCGCCTGCGCAAATCCCTGGTGACGGCGCAGGTGGCCTTTTCGTTCCTGCTGCTGGCGGGAGCGGGGCTGTTCGTCAAGACGCTGGCGAACTTGAAGAGCACGCGCACGGGATTCGGCGATCTCGACAACCTGATCACGTTCCAGGTGGACCCGGGGTTGAACGGCTATAGCCAGACGCGCATCAACGACCTCTATACGCGCGCGCTCGAAAACATCCGCGCGCTGCCGGGGGTGAAGTCGGCCGCCTATACGATGGTGCCGCTGCTGGCGGGCGACGAATGGGATTCCAGCATGTCCGTGGAAGGGCACGTGAACAAGGACGGCGAGGACATACAGGCCTTCATGAACGGCATCTCGCCCGGCTACTGGCAGACCATGGGGTTGCACCTGCTGGAGGGGCGCGATTTCGACGATAGGGACCGCACCAGCGCTTCGGCCGATGAACCTGGCTCAGGCGACAATGTCGGATCCACTATCCGCGTAGCGATTGTGAACCGCGAGTTCGCCACACACTTCTTTGGGAATCGTAGCGCCATCGGGCGGCACATCGGCTTCGGCGGACAGCCGGGGGCGAAGCTGCCGATTGAGATTGTCGGGGTGACGGACAATTCGCTGTACGAAGGGCCGCGCGACGGGGTTCACCGCCAGGTCTTCGTGCCGTTCCTCGAGACGGATTATCCGGCCTCGGTGGCCTTCTACGTGCGGACTTCGGTCAGTTCCGAGCCGATGTTCGCCTCGCTGCGCCGCACGATAGCGGGGCTGGACCCGGCGCTGCCGGTGTACGGCATGAAGACGATGGACCGCCAGCTTGACGAAACACTGGGGGCGGAGCGGCTGATTGCGACGCTATCGGCGGCCTTCGGCGCTTTAACCACGCTGCTTGCGGCGATGGGCATTTACGGCGTGATGGCGTTTGTGGTGTCGCGCCGGACCAAGGAGATCGGCCTGCGCATGGCGTTGGGAGCGCAGCGCGCCGATGTGGTCCGCATGGTGGTGCTGGAATCCCTGCTGCCGTTGGGAGTAGGGCTGGGCGTTGGAGTTCCGGCGGCGTACTGGCTGAGCCGTTACGTAGCCTCGCAACTTTTCGGAGTGAAGCCGACCGACGGGGCCACGGTGGCGGCGGCGGTGGCCATACTGGCGGCGGCCGCGCTGGCGGCGAGCCTTTTCCCGGCGAAGAAGGCCAGCGCCATCGACCCCATGCAGGCTCTGCGGTACGAGTAGCAGAGGTTGCAGGCGCGCGCCGAATCTCTTGCGGTCCGGAGCCGCGCGACATGCGAACGTACAATTCCTTGCGTAGCCGCGCGGCCGATGAATGGAGTAGCTAGCCTACCGCGTCCCCGTCAGCGTGCGGTAGGGCCGGCCGACTTCCTGCGCATCCACCACGGCCACTGCGGCAACGTGGACAATGTCGTTCACTTCGCTGCCGCGCTGCAACACGTGCACCGGCTTGCTCAAACCGGTGAGCAGGGGGCCAATCAATTCGCAGCCGCCCACGCGGTGCAGCAGCTTGTAGGCGATGTTGCCGGCTTCCAGGTTCGGAAACACCAGCACGTTGGCGCTGCCCTTGAGAGCGCTGAACGGGTAGGTCTCCTGGAGGATGTGCGGCACGACGGCGGTATCGGCCTGCATTTCGCCGTCGATGATCAGCCCGGGCGCCCGCTGCCGCGCCAGCTCCACCGCGCGGCGCACCTTTTCCGCCAGGGGATGCCGCGTGCTGCCGAAGTTGGAGAAGGAGAGCATGGCCACGCGCGGCTCCTGATTGAAGCGCAAGGCCTTCTCCGAGGCCATGATGGCGATTTCCGCAAGCTGCTCGGAAGTCGGCTCAATGTTCACCGTGGCGTCGGCCAGGAAATAGACCGAGCCCTTGGCTGTGATGAGAATGTAAACGCCGGCCACGCTCTTCAACTCGGGGCGGACGGGAATCACTTGCAGCGCGGGGCGAATGGTCTCGGGATAGTGCGTAGTAAGCCCCCCGACCACCGCATCGGCGTCGCCGAGCCGGACCATCATGCTGCCGAAGGTGGTGTAGTTGAGGATCAACTCCTCGGCTTCGGTGCGCGTCACTCCCTTACGCTGCCGGATGTGATAGAACTCCTCGGTGTATTCCGAGAGGCGCGGGAAGCTCGCGGGGTCCACGACTTTGGCGCCGGTGAGGTGGAGGCGCAGTTCGGCCATTCTGGCGCGGATCACTTCCTCGTTGCCCAGCAGAATGGGATGGGCGATGTTTTCGTCCAGCAGGATCTGGCAGGCGCGCAGGACCTTGGCTTCCTCGCCCTCGGTGAAGACGACGCGCTTGGGCGCGCGCTGCGCCTTGTGGATCATGGCGCGCATGATTTCATGGGCCTTGCCGAGGCGCTTCTCCAGCTCCTCGCGGTACTGCGTCAGGTCCACGCGTTCCTTGGCCACGCCGCTATCCATGGCGGCCTTCGCCACGGCCGAGGCGCCCCAGGTGAGCACGCGCGGATCGAACGGTTTCGGAATGATGTACTCGCGCCCGAACTCCAGGCGCTCCACGCCATAGGCGCGCAGCACGGAATCCGGCACGTCCTCCTTGGCGAGCGCCGCCAGGGCGCGCGTGGCGGCCAGCTTCATTTCGTCGTTGATGCCGGTGGCGCGCACATCCAGGGCGCCGCGGAAGATGAACGGAAAACCCAGAACGTTATTAACCTGGTTGGGATAGTCCGAGCGGCCGGTGGCCACGATGGCGTCCGGGCGCGCGGCCTTCGCCACGCTGTAGGGAATCTCCGGGTCGGGATTCGCCAGGGCGAAGATGATGGGGTCACGCGACATGCTCTTGACCATCTCCGGCGTCACGCAGTCGGCGATGGAGAGCCCGAAGAAGACGTCCGCGCCGACGAAGGCCTCGGCCAGCGTCCGCGCCGTGGTGGTGGAGGCGAAGCGCGCCTTGTAGGCGTTCATGTGCTCGGTGCGGCCCTCGTAAATGACGCCCTTGGTGTCGCACATTACGATGTTTTCGCGGCGGACTCCGAGGCTCACGTAATGGCCGGCGCAGGCAACGGCGCTGGCGCCGGCGCCATTGAACACCACTTTCACCTCGGCAATGTCCTTGCCGGCGATCTCCAACGCATTGACGAGCCCGGCGCCGGAAATGATGGCGGTGCCGTGCTGGTCATCGTGGAAGACCGGAATGCGCATGGTGCGCTTCAACTCTTCCTCAATGCGGAAGCACTCGGGGGCCTTGATGTCTTCGAGGTTGATGCCGCCGAAAGTCGGCTCCAGAAT
>DATKOS010000209.1:0-7233 GCA_035524535.1 Bryobacteraceae bacterium | reverse complement strand
TTGAATTGCGTCTTAATCCGTCGTATTATGCTAAAAGCTGTCGAGAATTGACGGGTTTGGCCGGCTAAGAGTTCATGCGTGAAATGTCCGGGCTTATTTATCAAGGTGAGGATCGGCGGGAAGCGCTGACGTCCCCGGTGGCGGCGTCCACCTTGGCTTCCGCTTCCGAGGAGGCGCGGGGTACCGCTCTGCGGGCGGCTCGGGCCCTGGTTGCGAAGCAAGATCCGGAAGGGTTCTGGAGAGGGGATCTGACGGCGGATTCCACGCTGCAATCCGATTACATCCTCTTGCAGATGTGGCTCTACCCCGCCGGCGCCGGTGGGAACTGGGATCCGCCCACCATGCCGAAAATCCGCAAGGCCGCGCGGGCCATTCTGGATGCTCAGCGGCTCGACGGCGGCTGGAACATCTTCGAGCCCGGGCCAAGCGAAGTGAATGCCACGGTGCGGGCGTACACCGCGCTGAAGATGGCCGGAATGGACATGTCGAACCCGCGGATGCGTCAGGCGCTGGCGACGGCGCAAAGGCTGGGGGGAATCCAGGCGTGCAACAGCTACACGAAGATCAACTTCAGCCTCTTCGACTTGTTCCCCCGCAAGTACTGCCCTACGATACCGCCCGAGCTGATGATTCTGCCGGGGAATTTCTTGTACGAAATGTCGTCCTGGACGAGGAGCATCATAGTTCCGCTTTCCATTGTTCAGGCGCTTGGAGTGACAAAGCCGACGCCGGGGGGGCTTCGGGTGGAGGAGCTGACTCACCCCAAGAGGAAGTTCGCGCTGGCCCGAAAGGACCGAATCGCCAATCTCTTCGTGGCCGCCGATAAACTTTTCAAGCGTTGGGAGCGCCACAACGTCAGAATGATCCGCGAAGACGCGATTCGGGAAGCGGAAAACTGGATGCTGCAGCATCTGGAGCACAGCGATGGGCTCGGCGCGATCTACCCCGGCATGATGTACGCGATCATGGCGATGGACGCGCTGGGTTACGAGCGCGATCACCCGGACCTGATGCGCGAGATCCGGCACTTTGACGATCACATGCTGGAGGGGCCGGACACGCTGATCTTTCAGCCCGCGAAATCTCCGGTTTGGGACACGGCGATCGCCGCATATGCGCTGGGAGAGGTGGGAGAGGCGGAACCCAAGACGCTCAGCGCGGCGGCGGACTGGCTGCTGTCAAAGGAAATCCGGCGGAAGGGCGATTGGGCGCGGAAGCGGCCGCACCTGCAGCCATCGGGATGGGCCTTCGAGTTCGATAACGAGTTCTACCCGGATATTGACGACACGGCGATGGTCCTGCTCGCGCTGCTGCACGCAAAGTCCGGCGACGCGGAGAGGCAGGCGCGGGCGGAGAAGCGCGCGGTGAATTGGCTGCTGGGCATGCAGAGCTCGGATGGCGGCTGGGCGGCGTTCGACGTGGATAACAATTGGCGCATCCTCAACAAGGTGCCGTTCGCGGACCACAACGCCATGCTGGACCCCGCGTGCCCGGACATTACGGGGCGGACGCTGGAGTCACTCTGCAAGAGAGGGTTTACTTACACGGACGCTCCCATTGCGCGCGGCATCGCGTTTCTTCTGGCCCACCAGGAAGAGAACGGCAGTTGGTATGGCCGATGGGGAGTGAACTACGTTTATGGGACCTTCCTGGCGATTCGCGGACTGAAAGCGACGGCCGCTCCGCATGTGTCGCGCGAAGTGGAGCGCGGCGCCGCGTGGCTCCGATCGGTTCAAAATCCGGACGGCGGTTGGGGCGAAAGCTGTCTGGGCTACGAGACAGGCCAGTTCGAGGGCGCGGCCAGCACACCCTCGCAAACGGCCTGGGCCGTCCTAGGGCTGATGGCCGCCGGCGAAACGGCGGGCGCGGCCGTGGTTCGTGGAGTGCGATGGCTGAAGGAGAACCAGCGTCCGGACGGGACGTGGGAGGAGAGCATCACCACGGGGACTGGCTTTCCCCGCGTGTTCTACATCAGCTACCACCTGTACCGGGACTACTTTCCGCTCCTCGCCCTGGGCACGTACGCGAAGGCGACAGCCGAAGAGCGTCCACCGGCGCCGCCGCAACCTTGAGGACGCCGCATGAGAGGCCCGTCCCTACCGGTTGGGGCGCCGTTTCCTATCAATTCTCCGTGGGTTTCTTTTCGACGTGATCGATCAGCAGGATGTCTATGGTCACCTTCTGCGGGACCAGCTTGAGGCCCATCTGCTCCTGAACGGCGCTCAGGAGGGGCGGGGCGGATTCGGTGGCGGCGGGCACGCCTGCTTCGCTTCCCGGCGCTGAGGGACCTTCGGGCGAGAAGCCGCCGGAAGGGGGAGGCGGAGGCAGGGAATCATCCGCGTAGGTCAGGGTGAAGTCGTAGGTCCCCTTGAGCTCGGTGGAGTCCACGACGGGCTTCCCCACCGCAAAGGTGAGGGTAGCCAAGATCTGGTCCATTGTGGCATCCGAAACCATGACGCGCCGAAAGGTTCTTGTGGAGAGCATCATGGACCCGTGGCGGCGATTGCCCAGCGTGGGCAGGCCGTCGGGCCCCGTGGTGCGGCCGCCTACCGCCTGCGGCGCGGGCGAAGGAGCGCCGGCGTCCTGCGGGGGTTCCGGTGGTGATTCCTTCATCTTCACCCCGCCCTTGGCCACCACCAGGTCGTACCCTTGCATCTCTTTCTTCTCGAAGTGGCAGGCCAGCTTGAAGCGCTCGGCCAGCAGATTACGCAACATCAGGCCGACCTGCTCCCGGGTGGCGCCGCCGGGTATCCTCGCGTTGATGTCAAATCTGGCGCCGTTTGCCGGGTCGTCCGACGGCATCTGGTAGGACTTGAGGGAGAACGCCGTGCGGATCAGGTCAAGCAGCCGCGCGTTCTGGCACGTGTACTGACCGGGGCGGGACGTGCCGGGTCCACCGCTGCATCCGACCATCATCCCGCCGGTGGTCGAGGGCGGCGGCGAGGGCTTCACGGATGCGACTTCGAAGGAGACGGCGGCGCCGGGTTCCTGTCCAAACGCGGCGGCGAACGCCAGAAGCGCGAGACACAAGCGGCTCATCAGGCTGCTCACGGCTATTGGACGCCGGCGCAGCGCAAAATGTCCCGGGCGGATCAAACTATTTTGAAGTCGAGCCATTTTGAAAATGACAAAAGAGACTCTATTATCTCAATCCGCGAGAAAGCGCGGGCGCCGCTGCCGGCCGCGGCTTGATCCAAGGCTTCCGAAGCTCTTACGCAAATCGCGCGGCGTCGGGAACGTTCAGAGGCCCTTCTCGCGCGCGTAGCGGAGGGCGTCAATGGCGGCGCCGCGCGCGCCCGCGGTGTCTCCGTTGGGCATGATGTGGATGGGGATGTCCGCCTGCTCCTCGCGCTGCGGCGGCATGCCGGCGCGAATCTCGGAGACGAACCAATCCTGAAACTCCTTGCTCGTTTCAATAGCGCCTCCGCCCACGATGAGCGCGTCCGGATCAAACGTGTTGATCATTATGTCGAAGAACAGGCCCAGGGCGCGCGCCTGCACACGGAAAATGTCCACGCACATCGGGTCTCCCTTTTCGGCCAGGCCGCGAACCAGCTTGGCCGCCTGATGCACGTCGCCCTCGCCGAGCTTGTGGCCGGGATACTTGGGGAGGAAGTAAGGCAGGAAAGAACGCTCAATGGCGCCGAGCGAACACAGCGACTCCAGATCGCCCCAGCGGCCGCAATTGCAGTGGGGCTTGAGCCCCTCTATTCCCGGGATGGCGTGGTAGGGGATCAGCACGTGGCCGAGTTCGCCGCCGAAGCCCTTGCGGCCCTTGATGACGCGGCCCTCGGTAATCACGCCGCCGCCCAAGCCGGTGCCGATGATGGCGGAAAGCGAGGTGCTGCGGCTGTCCGCGCCGAACAGGGCATGGTGCCCCCACAAGGCGCCGGCGTTCCCGTCGTTCAAGTAGGTCACCGGCTTGCCGAGCCGCGCGGAAAGGTTGGCGGGAATGTCGTAATTGGCCCACTTGGGGTGCGCGAAGTTCGTGGAGCCTTGCGAACTGAGCACGCCCGCGGCGCTGGCGGGTCCAGGCGTATCCAGGCCGATCACCGCGATGCCGTCCATGGCGACGCCCGCCTTTTGCGCCGCAATCCGAAGCCCATCGCCAATCTGTTTGAGGCAGACGTCCGGGCCTTCCTTGGCGCGCGCGGGGTGCTCGCACAAGCCTTCGATGAGGAATTTGCCCTCGCCGTCCGCGAGGGTATAGTTAACCGCGGTTCCCCCCAAGTCCACTCCGGCAACCAGCACAGGCATCACCTCGCGTACGGGAATTAGAAATTCCGCTCTCAGAATAGCAGCACTACCGGAGCTGGAAGCCGACGTCGCCGGCGCGGTAGTGGCGCGTGGGGGGTGCGGGGAATTGCGTGACAAGGTCTTCGCGCCACTCGCGTTCGAGGTCGGCGAGCGATTCGCCGGTGACCTCGGGGAGCTTGGCGGCGCCGCCCTGCCAGATTTGCCGCAGCCGTTCCACGCCGAAGCGGTCGTGCAGGAATTTCACGAAACCCCCGAGTTCGGTGTAGGTGACATCGGGCGAGTACATGGCGGAATTCCAGTCGGAGCGGACCAGCTTCTCCAGTGGGATGAGGCTGCCGGCGCTGAGGAGCGTCCAGGCATCGTAGCGGATGGTGCCGGGAGTGTCCGGTTCGTCGGCATAAACGGCGAGGCCCTCTTCAATCCAGGGCTCGGCCGCGCCCCAGAGGTTGGTGGCGATCTCGTGGCAAAGTTCATGCGTGAGGTGCATGCGGCCGCGCGTGGCCACAGAGAAGACGGCGTGTTGGAGAGGCCGCGAACGGCCATCGACTTCGGCGCCGATGAGGTCTTTCATCTGCGCGTCGGACTTCACGAAGAAAGCCGAAATATCCGGATCGTAGCCCGTCGCGCCGAGAAGGTGAATGACGTGGTCGCGATCCGCCTCGACATTCCGGCGCAACTGAGTGATGTTGAGGCGCGCGTCCGAATCGTCCTGAAAATAGAGATTGAAATGCGCGGTGCGTTTGTACTTCCAGGTGAAACCGGGGTGATCGATATATTGGCGCAGCACCGGGTCCACGCGGCCGCCCGCCGAGGAGGTTGGCGTGAGGGGCGCGGCCACTAGGGAGAGCGCGAAGATAAGCCGATGACCACGCATACGCAGCGCGTTTCTACTACTTAGAGTACGCTACCGAAAAGCCAAACGTTACCCGGGACGCTCGGCGGCGGCGGCTTTGGGCGTTTCCGCCCCAGCTGCGGGCATAATACCGGGAAAATACCGGATTTGGGTGGTCGTGGGAGGGTTTGAGGTATGGTGGCGGCGGGGCGACTCGAACGCCCGACCTAGGGATTATGAGACCCTCGCTCTAGCCAGCTGAGCTACACCGCCATTCAGACCCAAGTGTACCAAATGAGCGGGGGCGCTCGCGCGGAAAGCTGGCACGCGGGCAAGCGCGAATCACGGCGCTTTGTGGATAATGGCTATCCTCCAGGACGCATTAGAGAGGGGCTTTGGCAGGTGGCGGATTTTGTTTGGGAAATCCTGGGGCAAGATGATCAATCCAAAGGGTTTATCGTGATTTGCTGTTGTATGGTTCAATTCGAGCTAAGTGATTGCACTTACAGATTGTTATCATTTCGAAACGGGGCCTTTCCCACAGCGTTTTCCACAGTGTTGTGGATTAGGTTAGGGTAGGGCAGGCGGCGCTTTAGGGATTCGGGGACTTCGGCTTCTACTTCGATGCAGGTTTCGTGGTGGCGCGTTTTGAGGACTCGGCCATCGCGGTGGAGGAGGGCCAGGGTGGCTCCGTCGCCGGCGGGCAGGCGGAGGCTTACGCGGACCACCGGGTCGCTTTGCAGCGCGGCGTCGATGGCCAGGAGGAGCCGGTCGATTCCTTCGCCGGCCAGGGCTGAGATTCCCACGGTGGCGGCGGCGTGCGGGCCGCCCAGGAAGCGCCGCGACAGGGCGTCGAGATCGGCCTCGGCGGCGGGCAGGCGGTCAACCTTGTTCATCACCAGGATCTGCGGAATGGCGGCCGCTCCAATTTCCGCCAGGACCTCCATTACGTGCGCCAGATAATCGGAGGCCCAGGGCGCGGAGACGTCCACCACGTGGAGCACCAGCGCCGCCTCGGCCACCTCCTCCAGCGTGGCGCGGAAGGCCTTCACCAGGGTGGTGGGCAGATTGCGGATGAAGCCCACGGTATCGCTCAGCAGGACGCGCCGCCGCGAGGGCAGAATCAGCGGGCGAACCGTCGGGTCCAGCGTGGCGAACATGCGGGCGTCCACCAGCACGCCGGCCTGGGTGAGCCGGTTGAAGAGCGTGGATTTTCCGGCGTTGGTATAGCCCGCCAGCGCCAACGTGGGCAGGGGAACGGCGTTGCGGCGTCCGCGGTGCAGCGCGCGCCCGCGGCGCACGCCCTCCAGATCGTCCTCCACCTTCTTGATGCGGCGGGCAATCCGGCGGCGGTCTGTCTCCAGCTTGGTCTCGCCGGGACCGCGCGTGCCGATGCCGCCGCCCAGGCGCGACATTTGGGCGCCATGGCCCGCCAGGCGCGGCAGCAGATAGCTCAACTGCGCCAACTCAATTTGCAGGCGACCTTCCCGGGTGCGCGCGCGGCTGGCGAAGATGTCAAGGATCAACTGCGTGCGGTCAATCACCTTGGCCTGGAGCGCGGATTCGAGGTTGCGCTGCTGGGTGGGCGTGAGGTCGCGGTCAAAGATCACCAGATCGGCGCGGAGAGAACGCACGGCGGCGGCGAGTTCCTCCACCTTGCCGCTGCCCACCAGCGTGGCGGCCTCCGGCCCGGGGCGCGATTGCAGCACGCGCTCCACGGTTTCCGCGCCCGCGCTTGCCGCCAGGCCCGCGAGCTCTTCCAGGGACTCTTCCGCCGGAGCGCCGGTGCGATGCGCGCGTGCGGTCCACTCCACGCCCACCAGGATGGCGCGTTCCCTGACCACGTCCCGCCGGGTCGTGTCTTATGCCTCCGCCGATTCCGGCTGCGCGGAAGCCGTGGACGCCGCGGGTGCGGCCACCGCCGCGGCGGGCGCGCTCGCATAGGAGTGCGGCGCCTTCTGCGTCACCACCGTGGAAACGGCGTGCTTGAAAATGAGCTGCTCCTGATTGCTGGTTTCCAGCACCAGCGAGTACTTGTCGAAACTCTTGATTCTCCCCGAAAGCTTTACGCCGCTCATCAGATAGATGGTGAGGAGAGTCTTGTCTTTTCGGGCGTTGTTCAAAAAGCTGTCTTGTATGTTTTG
>DATKOS010000208.1:0-5460 GCA_035524535.1 Bryobacteraceae bacterium | reverse complement strand
CTGACGGGAATGAGCGCGAGCCCGAAAAACACGATCTGCCGCGCCGTGGAGCGGCAATCCGGTTCCACAACGGGAAGCATGCGAATGCCGGCGCGCGCGTAATCGTCCTTGTACATCCAGGCGATGGAATAGAAGTGGGGGAACTGCCAGAGGAACAAAATGGCCGCCAGCGCCCAAGCCTCGCGCGTGACGGCGCCGGCGGCCGCTGCGTAGCCGATGACCGGCGGCATGGCGCCGGGGATGGCGCCGATTGTGGTGGACCACCAGGTGCGCTGCTTGAGGGGCGTGTACAGGAAAAGATAGCTGGCCAAGGTGAAGATGCCGATGGAAGCGCACAGCAGGTTGACGCCCTGCCATAACTCCACGAAGCCCGCCAGGGAGAGCAAGACGCCGAATGCCAGGGCGCCATTTGAGGAAATCCGGCCGGTGGGCAGAGGGCGCGAGGAAGTGCGCCGCATCATGCGGTCCGCGTCGCGCTCATACCACTGGTTGAGTGCAGCGGTGCCCGAGGCGATCAGACCGGTACCCACTAGCGTGTGGAGGATAGGCCAGAAGCGCAAAGATTGCAGGAAGTGCGCCCAATTGCCCGCGGCGCTGAGGCCGAAGAAGTAGCCGATGCCCGTGCTCATGAGAATGAGCCACGTAATGCGGGGTTTGGTGAGTTCTATGAAGTCGCGTATTTCGAACAATTTGGCGGCCTGTGGCCGGCCCCCTGACTCGCGCGGCGTAAGGGGAGTGGCCGCGCCCTCTAAGCGCATAATGAGTAGATGCAGTCAGAAGCTTCCAGGCTTCCCGAAAAGCTTGGGAATGTGTGCGGTGCGGCGCAGGCGAGGCGCGGCATTGGGGATCGCTCCTCAGCGGGGGGCTCGGTCCCAGTAGACGCCGCAATCGTGCATTTCGGAGGACTGGCGGTAGCGCTTGGCGAGGTCGAGCGAATCGATGAAGTCGGTATCCAGGTCGCAGGTTTCGACGGTGGCGTATGTTCCGGCTTCCACGCGGCGCTTGATTTCGGCGTCGGGCACGATATGGAGTTGCGCCGCAAGCTCCGGCTTCAGATCCGAGATGCGGTGAGAGTAACTGAATTCCATTCCGGAGGGTGGGAGGCGCCGCGTCAGGAAATAGATGCTTTCGTCGGTCCAGATGGGCGCTCCGGGCGGGGTCACTTGCTGCACTTTGCCCGCCACCTGCTCGATTTCGCTCCAGAGGTAGACATCGCGGCGGTCGTATAGACTTTTTCCGCAGCCCAGGACAATGAGCAGGGCCAGAATCCCTGTGGGCCAACCCACGCGCACGGACCCGGCCAGGCGCAGGCACAACCCCTGAAAGCCAGCCGCCGCCAGTATGGCAGCGAAGGGAACGGCGAGCAGGAAATACTGCTCGAAGGTAGGATGGGCGACGGCGGCCTCCAGGGCGAGCGCCGCCGCCAGGGCGCCGGCCAGGTAGAACTCGGCGCGCGGCGCCGAACGCCACTCGACGCCGCGCCGGATGGCCAACCAGCCGGCCGCCGCCAGGAGCAGAAGCAGCAGCGCATGGCCCGAATCGAGCCACGAGGAAAGCACCTCAAAATCATGCTGCCCGGCATCCGGATAGCTCGTGATGCGGTAATGCGTCTGGTAGCCCGCCAGGTTAAACCATGCGGGGCCCGGCGCCTGGACGAACAGCCAGAGCGTGGGAAGGAACGGCATGGCGGCGCCGGCGCAGAACGCGGCCACGGATTTCCAGCGCTTTTCCAGGACGAACGATCCCAGCAGGACGGGCAGCACAGCGGCGTCCAGAAGAGACGATGCCGCCGCCATGCCCGCCAGGAAGCCCGCCAGCAGGGGGAATGCCATGCCCTGCTTGCCTCGCGCGGCCGCGGCGGCGCGAAAAGCCGCTACGCCTGCGAACAGGCACATGCCATAGGCTTGGCCCACGGTGGCGTGCTCCAGCAGCACGGCGTTCAGCCCGGCAAGCAGCGCGGCCGCCATGGCGGCGGGAGTACGCCAGCGCGATTCGGGGGCGCGCGTGTACACGAAATCGACCGCCAGCATCACGGCGCCGGCGGTGAGCAGCGCCTGCAGCGCGTGGGCGACCCGCCAACTCTGGCCGAACACCCACATGCAGGCCGCCACGCAGTACGTGTTCCAAGTGGTTTGCGGGAAGCAGAAATCGAGGTAGGGCTTCTTGCCTGCCAGAATCAACTGCGAGGCCAGGAGGTGAAAGCCCTCATCCCAGGTGAATGCTAAGGTCTGCGAATAGACCAGGTGCGCCGCGCCCAGCAGCGCCACCAATGCGCAAAGCCAGAGGTACGGGCGGCAGCGGCGCCCGGCGTGATGCATCCCCACAAAATAACAGCTTTGCAGGCGCTAGCGCCCGATCACCACGCCCACGGCGCGCGGTTGCACGTCCAGCGCCGAGATGTGGCGCCCGAGTTCGAAGGGCCGCCCCACCACCGCGTCCGGAAAGAGCGGCAGGAGCACGTTGCGAATGAGGAAGTCCAGCGCCGGGCCGCTGACTTCCAGGCCGGAGACCTGCACGCTCTGCAAATCCACGATGGCCTCTCCGCCGGAGGATTGGATGCGCGCCGTGACGCGGACAGGCTTTTCGCCGCCGAGAAGCATGGACATCAGGAAGCCGGGCGGATGTCCCGTGGCCTGCCCCAGCTTGTTGAAGTCCACCACCGCGCTGCCAGTGGCGATGCCGGGCCCGGTGATTTGCAGTCTCGGGTCGCGGACGCCAGCGGGGAGATTGTGCTCGGCGTAGGCGTTCAACTCGGCCGCGGTCAATTCCACGCGGACTCCCGGGCGCAGACGGCCGCTCTGGATGCTATCGAACTTGCGCTGGACGGCCTGGTAATCGGCGGGCGTGGAAGCCAGAAGACCGGCCAAGGGCAGCAAAACCCAGGAGCAGCGTGGCAGGGTCACGCTGGTATAGACGGTTGAGCGGCGGCTGGAGTTGCTTTCCTCTAGCCGGCGCGGCGGCGGAGCATGCCGATTCCGGCGAACCCAAGGGCGAAAAGGGACATCGTGGCCGGCTCGGGAGTTGAGGCGCCTCCGTTGTAGGAGACGTCGTCAATGCCCCAGGCGTCGTTTCCGGTATTTGTAATGGTCACCGAAGAGATGCTGGCGCCGGGGTCGGTGAATCCGAAGAATGCCGCTCCCCCATTCACGTTGACCGGCGCATTCAAGGTCTGGTCGCTGCCGTCGTTGAAGCTGACCGTAATCGCCGAAGTAAAGTCCGATTGGACGCCGGTCAGCCAGAAACCGAAGGACGCCGTGGGACTGGAGAAGGTAAAGGTCGCGGAAGCCGCCGGGAAGCCATACCAATTCGAGCCGCCCGGGGTGGTGTTGAATCCGTAGACGTTGCCATCGGAGGTGTCGCTGACCCCGGAGAAGCCGTCTCCGTAGTCCGTGCTGTCGGTGCTGAGAGTCACCCCTGGGGCCGCCGTGATGCTGGGGTTGAACCCCGCGGTCAGGTCCTCAAAGGTGATGGTGTCTACCAGACCAAGCAGTCCCGCCGCCGTGGCGAAATCCGCCGCGGCGCTACCGGAGTTCGGAAACGGCCCGCCGACGTCCGCGCCGTCATCCTGCCCGGCGTAGGTCGTGATGCTTGCCGAGGCCGTGCCGGCGCATAGCAGCAGCGCGCCCACGGCCATGGCGCAGGGCGCCAGTTTCAAGAAGCCCGGAAATTCCTTCAGATGTCTCATGTTCCCCTCCGCGCGTGCCCAGGACTGACAGGACCTTTGACGATTCTAGATCAACATGGGAGGAATTTCGATGGTACCGGTACCAGGGGTACCTTAACCTTAGGCAGCGTCAAAGCACCCAGGCGCGGAACGGCGCGCCGCGAGGCAAATCCGCAGCTAGGGTAACTTGCATCTTGTTTTCTGTTGATTAGGCCCCTCGCGCCGATTGGCCTGAGGCTTGCACGGGCCGGATGGGAGAAACTGCCATGCTGGAAGCGCTCATGGTTATTGTGGCGGCTTTGGCCGTCATCTTGGTGGTGCGGCAGACGCTGGCCTGGAGGAAGTTCCACGGTCCGCGCGTCATTGTTTGCCCGGAGAACCAGAAGCCCGCGGGCGTCACGGTGGACGCGGGCCACGCGGCGGCTACGTCGGTTTTGGGAGCGCCGGAACTGCGCCTCTCGGCGTGTTCGCGGTGGCCGGAGCGCGCCGGCTGCGGGCAGCCCTGCCTCAGCCAAATCGCGGCCTCGCCGGAGGATTGCCTGGTACGCCACATCGTGGCGCAGTGGTACCAGGACAAGACCTGCGTTTATTGCGGGCGCGCTTTCGGCGGCATCGATTGGACCGAGGCGGCGCCAGCCCTTCTGTCCGGCGGCGCCGTGGCCGAATGGAATCAGGTTCCCGCCGAGAAGCTGACTGAGACTCTGGCGGAGGCGCAGCCCGTTTGCGCCGCCTGCCACCTGGCGGGCAAGATGGTCCGCGAACATCCGGAGTTGGTGACGGACCGCTCTTCGCGCGCGTATCCTAAAGCTTGATTCTGGCGTCGATTCTTCTCGGCTGGCTGGCTTGCGGCATCACCTGCCTGGCGGCGGGGCTGGCGGCCGTCCGCGCGTTTCGGCTGGACCTCAACCGCGCCGAGGCCCTGTGCCTCGGCTTCGCCCTGGGCGCGGCTCTCACCAGCACGCTCTCGCTTGCGCTGGCGTTTCTGTTCGCGGCGCGCGCGGGCGTGTTTCTGGGTCTTGCGGCGCTGGCGGCCGCGCTGTTGTGGCGGCAGCTTCCCTGGCTGCGCTCCCTGAAGCCCGCGGACTGGCGCTCCATCCCCGCTGCCTTCCGGTATCTGGTCGCCGTGGTTTGGGCGGCCTACGGCGGCCTGTACCTGTTGCATGCCATGGAGCCCGCCATCGCCCCGGACACCTATCACCTCGGCTTCGTCAACCAGTGGAACCTGGCCCACGGAATGACCCGCATTGTGGATTGTTATGCGGCGCTGCCCCAAGGCCTGGAGATGCTCTACCTGTTCGCCTTTTCTATCGGGCGGGATTCGGGCGCGGTCCTGGTGCATTACCTGTTCCTCATGGCCCTGCCCGCGGCCATGCTGCTCTACGGCGTGAGGTTCGGCATCGGCCGGGGCGGCGCGGCGTTCGCGGCCATCGTGGTCTTCGTGACGCCCACGGTGGGGTGGGATGGCAGCATTGCCTATAACGACGTCGCTCTGGCGTTGGCGGTCCTAACCACCCTTTACCTGTTTCAGATCTGGAGAAGCGGCAGATCCGCCGGCGTCTTGGCGGCGGCCGGATTGATGGCCGGATATTGCATCGCGATCAAGTACACCGGTGCGCTGGCGCTGATTCCCCTATTTGCGGCGGCGCTCTGGGACCTGAGACGGGACTTGCGGGCGGCGGCGCGCGCCTTTCTCATTCTGACGGCTGCGGCCGCGGCGTTTCCCGCGCCCTACCTGGTCCGCAATTGGCTCTGGTATGGAAATCCCATCGCCTTTTTCGGAAACGCCATCTTTCCCA
>DATKOS010000207.1:0-3381 GCA_035524535.1 Bryobacteraceae bacterium | reverse complement strand
CCCAATCATGGGACCCCGCAGACCGAACGCTCGATGGGCTGCCCACCGCGCGTAGGCCCCCATCATGCCCCTGTTCGTGCACAGACTGCGAGCGTTTGTTAGAGATCTGCTAATAGAAATACCGGTCGAAGAAGCCAGCGTCCCGCAGCCCGAGCTATGCACGGGCTGCTTGGCTTCTTCCCTCCTTGCGCGAGTTGGCGTGTGCGTCTCACGCGGCGCGCTCGATCGCATCAGAAACGGACCAGCGGGCGACTTCCGCCAAGCCATCGGAAAGCGACATGGTCGCGCGGAACCCGATTTCCGCTGCTTTTGTGACGTCCGCCTGCCAATAAAGAGGGTCGCCATCGCGCGGCGCTCCGTCGAAGGCGAGTTCCAGGTCAAGACCGAGCCGATCGACCAGCAGCGCCGCCGCCTCGCGTATCGAGGTGGCTTGGCCCGAGGCTATGTTGAAGCGCCTGCAGCCGGGCTGGCGTGGCAGATCGGCGATGCGCAACGCCGCCGCCGCGATGTCCGCTGAGTAGATGAAGTCGCGAGTTTCGTTCCCCGATCCGTGCATCCGCACGGTGCTCTCGCCCCGCGCGGAAGCCTCCAGGGCGCGCCGGGCGAGGTCCCAGAAAAGCTGCTTCTTCAAGCCGGGGCCGTAAGCCGAGAACACGCGCAGGATGGAGGCCTGCAAGCCATAGAGCCGCGCGTAGCTCTCCACAAGAAACTCTGCGCACGCCTTGTGCACGCCATAGGGCGAGACGGGCGCTACGGCGGTGGACTCGCCAATCGGCAAGCGCTGGGGATTGCCGTAGACAGCGGCGCTGGAAAAGAGGATGAAGTGAGCCGAAGGCAGGCGCTGGGCGCAGTAGCTGAGCAGTTTCGCGGTCCCGGGCAGGGAGAGCATGAAATCGCGATATGGCTCCCGAACGGAGTCCGGCACCGAGGCGCCGCCCGCCAGATGGACAACCGCGGTTACTTCGCGGCCGCCGAGCAAGCTCTCCCAGTCGACGGTTTCGCAGGCTTCCGCGCGAAATTCCTCCCATTGGCTGCCCGGGTAAGGGGCGTGGATATCCGCGCCGATTACGGAATATCCGGCTTGGCGGCAAGCATCCGCCACGTAGCCGCCCAGAAAGCCCGCGGCGCCGGTGATGAGAACGCGTTTCATGGCGCTTGCGCAAAGAACGCTTGCGGCGCGCGGAGGCATTCCCGCCAGCGTTCGGCCATCACTTCATAGGAAAAGCGGCGGCGGTAATAGTCCCGCAAGCGATCGGGGCACAGCTCGCCTGACTCGAAGCGGCGCGCCAACTCGCGGAGGCCGCCGGCAATGGCGTCCAGGCGAGGCTGCGCCAGGATGGCGTCCGGGTTGTCCTGGCAGCAGTCGCGAATGGCCCCCACGTCGGTGGCGAGGAAGGGGATTCCATATGCCATCGCCTCAAGCAAAATGAGGGGCAATCCCTCGCAGCCGGTGGACGGAAGTGCAATGGCGTCGTAGGTACACATCATTCGCGCGCCTTCCACCCCGCCGGGATACGCCCCCCGCAACTGCACGGACTGCGCGATGCCAAGCTGGACCCGCAGCGCATTCAAGTTCCGCTCTTCTCGGCCCGAGCCCCAGATGTCCAGGCTGAAACCTGCAGCGTCACCCGCGCTCGCCAGGGCTTCCAAGAGCGCATCCAGCCCTTTGTGCTGCTCCAGGCGGCCGAAGTACGCAAGCCGCACCTGGCCATCCCAGGGCCGCGCTTGCTTGGCGCACCCTTCGGCAGGCGCGTCCGGAAAGCAGGGGAGCCAGTTGATGGGGCAAGCATCGAAGCCGCCTTTGCGGAAGGCGGCCGCCATCGATTGGGTTTGGCAGGCGAGACCATCGAAAGCGGCGGCCGCGCCTTTCAGCAGCGGATCGTCGAGAGGCCGATCGAAAATGAAATCCTGGGCAAATTTGAAGCACGGTTCTTGGAGAGCGCGGCCTACGGAGTTTGCTGTGCGAGCCAAGCCAATCGAGACGAAGACGTCGGGCGCGAACCGCCGCGCGAGGAAAGCAGCGCGGCCCACGCCCGCCGCTTTGGCTAATGTCCCTCGAACACCCCGAGAGGAATGCGGCAGCCGGCAGAGGAGGGCTTCTTTCTGACGCGCGGGCAGTTCGCCGTCAGCCATCGATATCGCCAGGATGCCAACCTCGTGTCCCTCATCAAAAAGGAAATCGGCGAGCCTCCGAAATGCTGTCTGCGCTCCGCCAACGCCTCCCGCGATGCCCTGCAATAGCACCCGCATGCTAGACCGCCACCGGCCGCTGCGCCGTACGCGGGCCGGGAATCCCCGCAAGCTCTCCAAACAGGGCGGCATAGCGGGAGATCACCGTCCCCCTGCCATACGTCTCCCGGTAAGCCTGCTGGATGGCATCCACCGAGCCGGGCGTATTGAGCGCTCGCTGCCCCAACGCACGAATGCCAGCCGCGAGGGCAGCGGCCGAGTTGAGCGGGCAGACTGTCCCCAGCCGCGAATCCGCGAGCATTTCCGGAAACGCGCCCACCGGGGTAGCCGCCACGGCTCGGCCTCGCGAAAGGACTTCCAAGGCGGCCAGACATTGGCCTTCCGAGATGGAAGAGAAGGCAAACACGTGGCAGGAATCGACGGCGTCGGGCACACGCTCCGGCGAAATGGCGCCGTGGAATCGTACGCGGCTCGCCAGACCCAGGCGGCTTGCGATCGCCAAGAGCGGTTCCCGTTCGGCTCCATCGCCAAAAAGATCCAATGTGACGTCTTGGCTATCGTTGAGAATCCGCATGGCTTCGAGCAAATACCCCAAGTTCTTTTGGGGCGCCAGCCGGCCCAAGAAACCTACGCGGAGCGGTCCGTGCGGCAGAGGGGCCGGCGCGAGGCACTCAGGCGGGACGTAAGGAATCCGCTCGATCCGGCCGGCATAGCTAAGCGCACGCAAATCCTCGGCGAAACTCGCGGCTTGCACGACGATGGCATCCAGGGACTGCAAGACGTCACCAGGCAGAGCCCCCGCGCTCCACATCTCGGCCGGCCGGTAGGGCGTCACCAAGACAAATCGCGGCCGCCCGGCGCTCACAAGCCGCCGGTGCACGCCCACCGGCATGAGCTTGCCGAAGACCACCACATCGGCCTCTTCCACCGCAGCGCCGTGGGTGGCCAGCAGCGCCCAATCCGGCGCGTTCCAGCGGCAGCCCCAGCGCCAGCCAAGACGCGACACGGGCACGCCCGCGCCGTTCAGGCTCCGCAACAGCCTGGACTCGGGGCCCCAACAGGCCAACCGCGTGTCCACTCCCTGATCGCGCAAGCCAAGTATGGCGTCGTGCAGGAAAGACTCGATTCCCCCCACGGGAGCGAAGCCACCCGCCCAAAAGAGAACGCGCGGCAAATCAGCGCGCCTCCCCC
>DATKOS010000206.1:0-2137 GCA_035524535.1 Bryobacteraceae bacterium | reverse complement strand
GCTCTGTTGCGGGCGCGTGTGGGGAACTGGCAGCCGGCGATCACGTTGGCCGCGGGACTGGCCGCGGGCGCCATTCTACTGAAACTGGTTGCGCCCTGGACGGGGATTGGGTTGCTGGTGGAAGCGGAGGCGCTGTATGTGGCAGGGGTCGCGCTGGGGAAACCGTATTTGCGGCGGCTGGCGACGGTGGTGTTTGCATTTCAGGTGCTGCAGTTCCTGGCTGTGGGGCTATACGCGCCGCAGTGGAGAGCCGTGGCCGCGATGGACGCCGCGTTCTTTTACGTGAACCGCGCGCTTTGCGCGGAGGACGTGTTCTTCGGCTACGCGGGAATGGCGATGGCGGGCCTGGCGCTCGGGTATCGCGTGCCGCACCGCGATCCGGCGCTGGCGTTGGTGCTGGCGGCGATGGTGCCGTTTGCGATCGGCTGGCGATGGAAGCTGGCGGATTTCCGCATCCAGGGCTATCTGCTGGCGGCGGTGGGCCTGGCGCGGATGGCGTATTCGCAGGAGCCGGCGTATTCGCTTGCGATCGCGGCGGCGGTGACGTACGCAGCGGCGCTTTGCGCGCGGCTCACAGCGGCGGAACGGTTCCTGGAAGATGAACCGTTCGCGATCCGGCTGAACGGCGCGGCGATCTCGACCATGCTGCTGATGGCGGTGGCGTGGCGGACGGCGCCGGCGGCGTGTCACGGCGTGGCGTGGATGGGGCTGGCGCTGGTACTGCTCGAGTTGGGACTGCGGGGCCTGCCGAGGGAGTTGCAGCGCATCTCGTACGCAGTGGCATCGATGGGCGCGCTGCACGTGCTGTACAACTACATTTTCGCGCTGACGAATTTTGGACCGGTGGCGCCTCGGCTCATGCCTGCCGTTGCTGCCGGTGCGGCGTATGTATTCGCCGCGCGCGCTCACGGCGAGGAGGACGGGCGGGTTCTTTCGGTTGCGTCCCTGTGCGGAACCGGCTTTGCGATAGCCGCTCTGTGGGCGCTCCTGCCGACGGAAATCACCGGAGCGGGCTGGGCACTGCTGGCGTTTGCATTAATGACGGCCGGCCGGCTGGTGAAGCGTGAGGAGTTGGAGTGGCAGGGACACGGCGTGGCACTGCTGGCGTTCGTGCGCTGTTGTTTCACGCTGGGGCCGATCCTACCCGCGGCGGGCGCAGTCGCCTGCTTCTATGCCGCGCGGCAGTCACAGCCGCGTGGGAGCGCGCCGCGCCTCTATTATTCGCTGCTGGGCACCATCCTGCTGACGGCGCTGCTCTTCGATCGCGTTTCCGGTGGCATGCTGACGGTTGCTTGGGGAACGCAGGGCCTGGCGCTGCTGGCGGCCGGCTTCCCGCTGCGCGACCGCGTGCTGCGGCTTTCGGGGCTGGCCTTGCTGATGGTGTGCATCCTGAAGCTTTTTGTGTACGACCTGCGGTTCCTGGACACGCTGCCGCGCATCCTGTCGTTTATTGTGCTGGGGGCGATCCTGGTCGCGGTCTCGTGGATTTACACTCGTTTCCGCGAACGTGTGGAGCGGTTCTTATAGGTGGTCCTTGTGGCGGCGGAGAACCTTGTCCTCCAGCTTTTGCAGGTCCGGGGCGAATTCCGACATCAGGTTGCCGGTGACGCCGCTGAACAGGCTGGTGGTGATGCGGCCGAGCATGACTTCGCCATTCTCGCTGGCGGCAGGGTAGTACACGTTGGAAAGGCCGATGCCGAGAATCATGCCGCCGATGCCGGAGGTGTTGAATGTGCTTTTGCCGTTGTCCTGGCGGGCGATGAACAGGCGGCTGAGCGAGTAGACTATGCGTTTCGGGATCTTGCCGCCCTCGGCGCCCATGCGGAAATAGCGGGGGTCCTGGTGGAGGAGGGTCGCCAGCACGCCGGCGCTGAAGACGTTCTGCGTGGTCATGTCGGCGAGCGCGGCGCCGTAGCGCTTGCCGAACGCCTGGCCGCCTTCGCCGTACTTGGGAGTCTGGTCGCCCTGCTGGGAAAACGCCGCACCGATGCCCGCGCTCACGATGTTGAAAGGATCAACACTTTCCTTAAATGCGAGTTCCCATTTTTGCCGCACCGTCAAAGGCGTGGTGACGCGAGCATCGACCGTTTGATAATCGGGGATTACCCCGAGAATCCGCTGGTTGTTCAGCCCTGTG
>DATKOS010000205.1:0-22849 GCA_035524535.1 Bryobacteraceae bacterium | reverse complement strand
CATCCGATAGCCGTTGACGAAGCTGATGCCCTCCACGCGGCTGTCGCCCAGAATGGCGGTGGTGCTGTGGGAAAGCAGAATCTTGACGCCCAGTTCCTCGATCTTCTCCTGCAGGTAACGGCCGCCTGCCGCATCGAGCTGGCGCTCCATCAACGTGCTCATCAGGTGCACCACGGTGACGTCCGCTCCGCGCAACTGCAGGCCGCGCGCGGCTTCCAAGCCCAGCAAGCCGCCGCCGATGACCACGGTCTTCAGCCCGGGGCGAACGCGGTCCAACATCGCGTGCGTATCGCCCAGGTTGCGAAAGCAGAAGACGCCATCCTTGCCAGCGCCGGAGATTGCGGGGATCAGCGCGGAGCTTCCGGTGGCCAGCAGCAGCTTGTCGTAGCGGGTGACGGTCCCATCGTCGGCGGTGACGGTGCGATTCGCCGCGTCCACGCCGGTGACGCGGACGCCCAGGCGCAGATCGATGCTGCGCTCGATATACCACTCGAGGCCGTTCAGCACGATATCGCCGGCGTCTTTTTCGCCGGCGAGGACGGAGGAGAGCTGAATGCGGTTGTAGTTGACGTGAGTCTCGTCGCCGAACACCGTGACGCGGTAATTCGG
This sequence comes from Bryobacteraceae bacterium, assembly GCA_035524535.1. Lineage (GTDB taxonomy): Bacteria > Acidobacteriota > Terriglobia > Bryobacterales > Bryobacteraceae > BOG-224. The sequence continues at coordinate 22,240 of DATKOS010000205.1, read as the reverse complement.
CTCGTAGCGCAGAATCTGCTCCAGGCAGGCCATTCCGGCCATGCCATTGCCCACCACGACTAGCTCTTCCCTGGACCCGCTCATCGCACCGCCTCTCCGCGCTTGCGCGCCACCACGGTGGCGGAGGCTTCCGCCGCCGCCCGAACCAAAGCAGCCATCTTGGGATGCGGCGGCGCAATGTCCGGCGTGAAGCCGTTATCGGCCAGGGTGGCATCCATCACCGCGCCTACGGAACCGATCGCCAGATCTTCCATGAGCGCCCGCCGGACTTCGCCGGCGCAACCCATTTCCTCCGCGGTCTCCATCAGGTGCGCCAACTGAATGGAAGTGGTGAAGAGCACCACGTCGCAATCGCGCGCAGCGATGCGCCGCACGGCTTCACGCAGCGGACCGGGATCGTCAGGCAGCGCCCAACGATAGATGGCGACGCCGCTCACCTCCGCACCCAAAGCTTTCAACGCCGCGTACAAGTGCGGATTGGCGCGGCCGTATTCCTGAACGGCGATGCGGCGCTCGGGGCGCGCGGCCACAATGGCGACGATCTCGCGCCAGGTATTCGGTTCCGGCACCACAACCCTGGCCGTTACGCCCATCTCTTGCAGCACGGCCACGGGCTTCGGCCCGCGCGAAATCAGCGTGACTCGGCGCAGCGCCTGGGCAAAGGCCTCCGGCGGATATTTTTCCGCGAGGATGTCCTTCAAGAAGGAGAGGCCGGCGCCGGTCATCAGTACCATTAGGTCGAACCCACCGGCGAACAGGCGTTCCGCCCAACGGTGGACCTCGTCGTGTTGTTCGAACGGAATTTCCTTGACCGACGGCGCGACAAACGGACGGCCGCCGTGGCGGCGGATGAGTTGCTCCATCAGCTCGGCGCGGCGCGACTCCAGCGAGAGAACCCGCAGGCCGCCGAAATCCGCGATGCGAGGCGCTTCCGTCACAACGCCTCCGCTCCTATCGTCCGCGCCGGCGCCAGAATGGAGCGCAGGCGCACCACTTCCCCAATGACGAGGACGGCCGGCGGCTGTACCTCCACCAAGCCGGCCGCTACCGCGGACAAGTTGGTTTCCACTACGCGCTCACGCTCCGTCGTGCCATTTTCAATGAAGGCCACGGACTGCAAGGGGGATCGTCCCGTCCGGATGAGACTTTCGGCGATGTATTCCCGGTTCTCCACCCCCATCAGCACCACCAAGGTGTCGATGTGCGCGTATTGCGGCCACTCCGTGCGCATGAACTGTTCACGGTGGCCGGCGATGACGGCGAATGAAGCCGCGATGCCACGGCACGTGAGCGGAATTCCGCAAAGCGCCGGCACGGCGAGAGCCGAAGAAACTCCGGGAACGACTTCCACGTCAATGCCGTGGGCCAGCAGGAACTCCCACTCTTCGGCGCCTCTTCCGAATACCATGGGGTCGCCCGCCTTGAGCCTTACAACCGTGTGACAGAGCCGGGCGTGGCGGATGAGGGTTTGGTTGATGTAGTCCTGGATTTGCGCCTGCTCGCCGCGGCGCTTGCCGCCGTCAATAAGAGTGGCGTGCGGGGCCAAGCGGAGGATCTCGCGGCTCACCAGGCGATCATGCACCACCACCTGCGCCCGTTCCAAGATGCGGAGAGCTTTGACGGTTAGCAATTCGGGGTCGCCCGGACCCGCGCCGATTAGATAGACTTTTCCCATCCCCTCGAATCCCTCTCACGCGGCCAGGGCGGCGAAGCTCCGGCCATAAGCAGCACAACCCTCTTGAAGTCAGTGTCTGGAAAGGCGCTCAGGCATTGAGCAGGCGGGAGGAATACGGGCTCCCCAATTACTTCTCACCGGGAACCCGCTCGTCCAAAGTGAGGACACCTCCAGCATACACAAAGCGCGCGTTCCGGCAAAGAAAAACTTTTTTATGGGGCGTAATCGCACGCACGGTGCGCGCGCGGCGCACGATGAGGGCGAATCAGTTCCTGGGCGCGTTTTCCTGGCTCTTGCGCGGCCAGCGAGCCAGATAGGACTCCGCCGCCACGGCTTCCAGTTCCCTCGCGGCTTCGGCCGTGTACTCCTCCAACCGGCGTTCGCGCATCTTCTCCAGCAGCTTCACGCGTTGCTGAGCCTGCCGTACCCGATTTCTCTGTTCGGAAACGGCGAGTTCGCGCCTGCCGCGTTCTTCCACCATCAGGCGCTCATCCTGTTTCGCGCGGGAACGGTAGCGGTCCAGGCTGAGAAGTTCCGGCGCGCCGATGGCGGTCTTGGCGAGGAACTCGCATTCAATGGCGGCGCGCTCGGCGCGCAACCGCTCGATCTTCGCTTCGGTTTCTCTCACCTGCGCCAGGCATGATGAGAGGCGGTTCTCTTCCATACGGCACTTCTTGCGGCGCCATTCGAGCACGCGTTCCAACCTGAATTGAAACCGCTGCATGGCGCGTTAGAGCTTCTCCGCGATGGTGCGCAGAAGGGCCAGTCCTTCCTCCATGGGCGCGTCTTCCCGCGTATCCTGCTTGAGGAACGCCGTGATTTCGGGGTGCAGGCGTATGGCCGCGTCGAGCGCGGGATTCGTGCCGGCGGCGTAGGCGCCGAGCTCGATCAGGTCCTTCGAGTCGCTGTATGCCGCCATGGCTTCGCGTACTTTGCGCGCCGCGACGGTGTTCTCCGGAGAGGTCAGCTTGGAGGCCAGACGGCTTACCGATTGGAGCACGTCGATGGCGGGGTAATGCCCGGCCGCCGCCAAGCGGCGAGCCAGAATGATGTGGCCGTCGAGAATGGCGCGCACGGCATCGCAAATGGGCTCGTTGAAATCGTCGCCTTCCACCAGCACCGTGAAAAAGCCCGTAATGGAACCGCTGGGGAAATTGCCGGCTCGCTCCAGGATCTTGGGGAGCAGGTTGAAGACCGACGGCGTGTAACCCTTCTGGCTGGGAGGCTCGCCGGCGGCCAGCCCGATTTCGCGCTGGGCCATGGCCAGGCGCGTCACCGAATCCATGATGAGCAGCACGTTGGCGCCCTGGTCGCGAAAATACTCGGCGACCGCCAGCGCCACGAAACAGGCGCGGACGCGCAGGGGCGCGGGACGGTCCGAAGTGGAGCAGACCACTACGGACCGCTTGCGGCCTTCCGGCCCGAGTTCGTGGTCGAGAAACGCGCGCACCTCGCGGTTGCGCTCGCCGATGAGCGCGATTACGGTGACATCCGCGGAGTTGTGGCGCGTCATGGCGCCCAGCAGCGTGCTCTTGCCCACGCCGCTGCCGCCGAAGATTCCCATGCGTTGTCCGGCGCCCACGGGGATGAGCGCATCGATAGCGCGAATGCCGGTGGCGATGGGATTCACGATGTGTTCCCGGTCGAGCGGACTGCCGGGCGTGCGATAGAGGTCGTAGTACGCCGCCGGACGAATAGGACGGCCCCGGTCGAGAGGTTTGCCAAAACCGTCGAGCACGCGGCCGATCAGGTCGGGTCCCACGGCCACGCGCGCGTCCTCACTGCGCGCCACAATGCGATCGTGCATCTGAATGCCGTCGATTTCCTCAAGCGGCATAGAGAGTACCTGGTCGTCGCGAAAGCCGATCACTTGCGTGCGGATGCGGCGCCCGCTGGAGGAAAGCACCTCGCAGAAATCGCCGACTGCGGCGGCGGGGCCGCGCGATTTGACCAGCAGACCGACCAGCTCGACCACTTCGCCGGTCCACGGCAGCAGCTCGGCGTTGCGCACTTCGTCGATATAGGCGCTGAAGTCCGCCGGAGGCGCCATCACGGGCGGGCCTCCAGGCGGTCCACCAGACCGCGCTCAATCTCGGCTAGCTGCGTCCCGACCGAGGCGTCCAGCGCGCCGCGGCTGATTTCGAACACGATGCCGCCGGGTTGCTGCGCGGGGTCGGCCACAACTTCCACGGACGCGACGCGCGCGTTCTGCTCCAGGCAGGAACGCACCAAGCTCTCCATGCCGGGATGAGCCCGCACGCGATAGACCTCCTGGCCCTCCAGCTTGGCCAAGGCCGCTTTGACGAGCGCCTCGAGCGCGGATGGGTCGGCGGCGAGCTCGCGGTGCAGGACGCGGCGTGCGATCTCAATCGAGAGCCGCACGGCGTCAGCCTCGGCCCGGCGGAGCGCTTCCGCCCGGGATTCCGCGAGCCCGCCGATCACGGACGAGAGCTGCTCCAGGGTCTCGCGAACGCCGTTTTCCAGCTTCTGGCGAACCGATTGTTCGCCCGCTTCCACGCCCTCCGCGTACGCCCTGCGCGCGCAGGCTTCGAGGGACGACTCCATCTCCGCGATTCTGGCGCGCAGGCGTCCGACGTCGGAATCGCCGGCGCTGGCTGCCCGCACCTCGGGCGCCGATGCCCCAAGCGCCCGCCAAACCGTCGGCGCCGTTTGTGCGGCTGAGCCCTTGAGGACTCTAGACCACATAGGCGTCCTCGCTGCCGCCGCGGCCCACGCTGATGACGCCCTCCTGCTGCAATTGGCGGACGATGGCAATCACCTGCTGCTGGGCGGCCTGGACGTCGCGGATCCGGACGGCGCCGAGAGCCTCGATATCCTCAATGAGAATCTCGGTCGCGTTTTGCGACATCACTTGCGTAAAGTGCGCGCGGACCTTGGCGTCCGCGCCCTTAAGCGCCAGGGTGAGCATCTTGGAGTCGATCCGCCCGGCCAGGGCCTTCATGCCCTGCTTGTCGATTCCAAGCACGTCCTCAAACGTGAACATCAGGTTGCGGACGGAACTTGCGGCGGTCTGGTTGTCCTGTTCCACGTCCGTGAGAATGCGCTCGGCGACCGCCGGATCCACGCGGTTCAGCAGTCCGGCCAGGGACTTCATGCCGTCCGAGCGGCTCACCGGGCGGAGGGTCTTGAGCTTGGCGCCAAGCGCCTCCGTGATCTTGCGGAATACTTCCGGCGAGACCCGGTCCAGCGCGGCCATGCGCGATGCGGTTTGCGCCTGGAGTTCGTCGGGCAGGGATTGAAAGAGGGCCGCGCCGCCTTCGGGCGTCATGTTGGAAAGCACCAGCGCGATGGTTTGCGGATTCTCATCGCGCAGGAAGCCGGCTAACTGGCGCGGCTCCGCGCTCTCCAGCATGCGGAGCTCCGGGCTGGTGGGGCGCAATTGCTGCGGCGGGGCGGGTTCGGATTCCAGGAGGCGATTCGCGGACTCGGCTCCCAGCGCTTGCTCCACCAGGCGGCGCGCGTAACCGGCGCCGCCCTTGGCGAAATAGCGGCTGGAGCCTGTGAGACCTTCAAATTCCTGAAAGACGCTCATCATGCGGCGGGGCGCCACCGCGTCCAGCCCCGCTATTTCGGATGTGAGGCGGCGAATCTCATCGGGATCGAGCTGCCGCAGCAACTCTGCGGACGCCTGGTCGCCAATGCCCATCAGGAACATGGCGGCTTTGGTGAGGCCGTTAACCGTCTCGGGCGTGGTTGTCATGAGGTTTTCGAGTTTTCCTGGAGCCACATGCGGAGCACGTTGACGGCCAAGGCCGGTTCGCGCTTGGCCACCTGGCGAACCCGCTCAGCCAATTCGGCGGCGTCATCCTGGCCGGCCGGGCCTAGCTCGCCGTGGATGCCACGCCCGCCCAATGGCAGGGATTCCGCGCCGCCAGGCCCCGCCGCCTGCGGACTGAACTCCGTGCCGCCGGCGGCCGCGGGCAACTCGCCCGCCATCCTGACTTCTTCACCGGACCTCTTGCGGGACCCGCCGAACAGCGTGCGCAAGACCACCATCAGCACGCCAAGCCCGAGGGCGGCCGGCGCCCACACATCACGGTACTTGCCGAGAAAGTCCAGCCAGGCCGGAGTCTTCACGGGGGCGGGGAGCGGTTTGGGCGCGCTGGGCGGCGCCAGATTCAAAGTGGCTTCGAAGGGCAGCGTCTCGACGGTTAACTGATCGCCGCGCTGCTCGTTATACCCGGTGACGGCCGCCACCAGGCTCTTGATGGTTTGCAGCTTCTCGGGCGGCGGCGGGTCCAGCACGCGACGCCGGTTGGCGCCGCTGCCTTCCCAGTGGACGCCCTGGTCCACCAGCACGGCCAGGGACATGCGCTTTACGACGCCCTGCGGGATGGTAGTGTGGCGCACCACGCGGCTGGTCTCATAAGTAACGTTCTCCGTGCGGCGCGAAGTTCCGCTGCCAGATTTGGGCGCGGAGGCCTGCTGCGGCAGATTCGACGCCGTGCCGGGAACGCCGGACTCGCCCCCGCGCTCGCTGGTCTCTTCGGTCTTTTGCGAACTGACCATTACCGAGTGGTTCGGGTCCAGCGTTTCTTCCTGCTGATCGCCGCTGGTGAGGTCGACGTCCACGGACGCGCCGGCGCGGAAGCCCTCGGCGCCCAGCAGCGGTTGCAGGGTCTCATTGATCTTGGTGACCAGGCTTCTCTCAATTTGCTGGCGGGCTTCCAGGACTTCCCCGGAGGCTTCCGCTTCGTTGCCCGCGGCCGCGGGCTTTCGGGGCCGGCTGAGCAACTCCCCGTCCATATCCACCACGGAAACCGCGTCCGGGCTGAGGCCCTCCACCGCGCTGGCCACCAGGTTGGTGATGGCGGCCACGTTCTGGGGAGAGACCTGAGCCCCGGGCCGCAATTTCACCACCACGCTGGCCTTGGCCGGCTTCTGCTGATCCAGGAACACGGACTCCTCCGGGAGGCTGAGGTGGACGCGGGCGTCTTCCACTTCCGCCAGGCTCATGACGGATCGTTCCAGTTCGCCTTCCAGGGCGCGCTTGTAGTTCACGTGCTCGACGAATTCGGTTGCGCCGAAGTTGTTCTTATCGAACAGCTCGAAGCCGATGCGGCCAGTCTTGGGCAACCCCGCCGCGGCCAGCGCCAGCCGGGATTCGGCCAGTTTGGCCGACGGCACCAGCACGGAGCCCCCGTTATCGGAGAGGCGGTATTCCACGCCGCTCTCCCGGAGCTTCTGCACCACGCCGGCGGCGTCTTCCGGAGCCATGCCGGTATAAAGAGGACGGAAATCGCCTTCGTGTTTCCAATGGACAAACGCGACCATCCCACCGATGACCGCCAACGCGGCGATCACGATAGAAATGCGCTGCTTGAGAGACAGCCCGCGGATGAGGGAGAGGAACTGGTCCATGGCGGCTTGAGTCCGCTACATCTGCATTTTCATGATTTCCTGGTACGCGTCTACTACCTTGTTGCGCACCTGCAGGCCGAGTTCGAAGGCCAACTCCGCCTTCTGCGTGGCGAGGATTGTGGAATGGAGCTCGTCATTCTGGCCGGTGAGGAATTGCTGAATGGAGTTCGCGGCATTGTTCTGGAGCGACTCAATGGAGCCGATGGCGCTGGAGAGCGCGCTCTGGAACTCGCCGCCCCGGCTGGAGGCCTGCGCCGCCGTGGCGTGCGGCGCTTGGATGGGAGCGAGGCCGGAAATGGGCGCGGTCATGATGAGGTCTCCTATCTGAGCAAGTCGATGGACTTCTGAATCATGTCCTTGACGGCGGAGATGGCGGCGACGTTGGCCTGATAGCCGCGATTGGCGCCGATGAGGTCCACCATGTCTTCGGCGGGATTCATGTTGGGCACGGAGACGTAGCCGTTGGCGTCGGCGTCGGGGTGGCCGGGCATGTAGCGCTTTTCGGGCGGCGTGTTGTCCACGTTGATTCCGACCACCTTCACCCCGGTGAGCGGCTCGCCGCTCAGTTGGGAATCCAGCTCGGAACCGAAATCCGCTCCGCCCTCATCGCTCGCAAAGATGGCGTCCTTGCGGCGGTAGGGGCCGCCCTCGGCGGTGCGCGTGGTCTCTGAGTTGGCGATGTTTTCCACCAGCAGAGCGGCGCGGGCGCGCTGTGCGGCCATGCCCGAGGCGCTGACGGAAAGGGCGGAAAAGAGACTCATGCGCCTTTACCTCCCTGAATGGCCTCTTTGATTGTGTTGAGCTCGGTGCGCATCAGGCTGGAGGCCGCGCTGAACCGCATCGCGTTCTCGGCCAGGAGGCGGGCCTCGCGGTCCAGGTCGACATTGTTGCCGTCGTTCTTCGCGGGCAGGCTCGTCACCTCGATTGGCTGGATGGAGCCGCCGGCGAGCGCCTGGAGGAAGCTGTCCTGGAAGTCCAGGTCCTGTGTCGTGTAGCCGCGCGTGTCCACATTGGCGATGTTGGAGACCACCAACTTCTGCCGTGCGCTGACCACATTCATGTACTGTTCGAGGCTGTTTGTGAGGCTATCGATCACGGCGCCAGGGAAGAGGCAACTGGGATTCCAAAACCGGAGCTGGAAAATCCAGAGGAATCGGCCGGAAATGGCGTCAACCGGGTGACGCCGTCAGGGGTTTGACAGGCTGAGGGGACCGGATCAGGCTTCCAGACGAACGGCCGCGGGTCTGTTCGCCTCGCCGGTCCGGCGCGTGTAGCGATTTGCGGCGCTGACGCGCCGGTACTCGGCGAGGCAATTGGCCCGTGCTGCCTTCAGCATTAGGAGCGCCCAGGAGGTAGCTTCCGCAAAGCCGCGGGCCGCTTCACGGGCCCGCGGATCGCCCTTTGGGAGGGCGGCGGCGAAATTGGCGACGGCCTCGCCTAGCTGTGCAGCCAGGCGGGCCGTCTCGGCGTAGCGCCGGGACGCGGCGGCGCGACGCAACTCGGTTTCCAGGCGATGTAAGCGAGAAGGGATCATGTCGATGAACTCGAGTACTCAGCCTGAAAGAGGTCCTGGTAGTACGTCTTTTGGGTTTCGAGCGTGGCGATGGCCGCGTCCGCCTGCGCGAGCTCGGCTTCGAGGTTGGTCTCCATGAGGCCGATGCGCGCCTGATCGTCCGTCACCTGCTGGTTGTCGCCGGTAATCTGGGTCTGGAAGGCGGCGTATTCCGCCTCCAGTGCGCCGGTCGTGGAGTCGTCCACGCCGCTCAGCGCGCTTTCCGCTGTCTGCAGGAAGCCGCCGGAGGAGGCGCCGCCGAGGAACTGGCTGATGTTGGAGGCGTTCTGCGCGCTGAACGTGCTGGCGTCGAAAGACATCTGCCCGGTGTCGCTCAGCGTCAATCCCAAGTCGGCCAGCGTGTTCACGGCGCCCGAAGAGTTCGAGGAAAACTGCGAAACCTGCTGCAGTACGTTCTGCAAGGTGTAGACGATCGATTGTCCGGCGAGCGCGCCTCCGCTTTGCCCGACCTGCGCCTGCACCGCGGAGAACGCCGAATTGTAGGCGCTCGCCAAATTGGAGAGAGCGGTCTGCAGCGAGCTGTAGTCGGTGGAAACCGTGACGGTAACGGGCGAGGAGCTCTGCCCCAGCAAGGTCACCGTCAGCCCGGGGGATAGCGTCACCTGCGGGCTATTGCTCTGCAGCACGGTGCTGGAACCGTTGACCTGATAGGTGGCCGCGGCGCCGGTGGAGATGGTGTTCAATAGTTGCGAGGAGCCATCCGAGAGGCTGATGGTATCGGCGCTCAGCGAATCGCTGGTCACCACCAGGCGGTAGTCGGCGCTGGCGGCGGAACCCATGTTCACGATAGTCGCCTGCACGCCCGCCGAGGCGCCGTTGATAGCCGCCGCCAGGTCATCGAGCGAGTTGCCGGAGGGGGTGATGGTGGTGTTCCCCCCGTTGACAGTCAGCGTGAACGAGGACGCCGAGCTGATGTTCTGGGTGGAGGGGTCGGTCACGGCGGAGGAACCCGCGGGGCTCAGCGTCGTGGTGTAGGAGCCGAGGCTGTCGACCTGTATCGTGTAGGTTCCAGGGAGCGCGCTGGATGTGGCCGTCGCGCTGATCGACGATGTGTCGGAAACCGTTGCCGCCGCGCTGCCGGCCGCCGCCGTCCCCACGGCCTGCACCGCGGAATCGAGCGAACCGAACGTGTTCTCCAGGCTCGAAATGGCGCTGGACTCGTTGGTTGCGGTGGAAATATCCGCCTCCACTTGCTGCATGGGCAGGGACGCCATTTGCACGGCCCGCGTAAGCACCTGTTGAAAGGAACTGGAATAGCTGCTGCTTCCAGTGAAGGTGGGGTTCGCGTTGTAGGCGGCCGAAGTGATGGAGGTGGACATATGCCATGCTGCCTATGCAAAAAGTGGGCCGAACCAGGAGATCCGGCCCACGGAGGTTCTACGACGAAAGGAGATCAGGGGTCTACTGCAACAGCTTCAGGACGGCTTGCGGTTGGGCGTTGGCCTGGGCCATGGCGGCCACGGAGGCCTGCTCCAAGACTTGGGCCCGCGTCAGGTTCGCCGCTTCGGTGGCGATGTCGGCGTCCTTGATCTGGGATTCGGCCGAGGAGAAGTTCGTGATCTGCGAATTCGCCAGCCCCATGGCGTAGTTCAGGTCGTTTTCGCCGGCGCCCACCGCGCCCTGGGCAACGCCGAGAGCCTGAATCGCCGAGTTGATCAGCGCGACGGCGGCCAGGGCGTTAGTCGTGTTGGTGGTGCCGAGGGACGCGCCGGTCCCGGCGCCCGCTCCCGCGAGATCGCCGGCCGCTCCCGGAGTCACGGTCATGGTGGAGTAGGCCGATTGGAATTGCAGCGTGCCGGACGAGGTGATGGTCGCCGTGACGCCATAGGCCTGGAGCTGGGCGTTCAAGCTCTGGACAGCCTGCGTGGCCGTGATGCCGTTGTCGCCGCCATTGACCGTCACGCTCACCGAATCCGTGCCCGCGGCTCCGAGTCCGGCGACGGCGAACGTCTGGCTGGCGCCCTTTTCCACGACGCCGCCGTTATTTAGGTTCTTGGCGCCCGCGGCCATGGTCACGCCATACGTGGAGCCGGTTACGCTTGCGCCGGTGAGACCCAGCGACGCGGAATTGACTTGGCCGATGGGGCCGACCTGCACACTCGAGTTTGCCTGGCTGCTGCCGCCGCCAATGTAAACTTGCAGCGTGCCGGCGTTTGCGCTGTTGTTGGCGCCCAGGCCGACGTTGTCGGCTTCACGGTCGATTTCACCCATCAGCGTGGTGAACTCATTCTGCACCGTGGCGCGGTTCCCGGTGAAGGTGCCGGATGCCGCTTCCGTGGCCAGCGTCTGCAGGCGGTTCAGCATGGTGCTGATGTTGGAGAGGCCGCCATCGATGATCTGAAGCGCGCTCAGGCCGGAATTGCCGTTGATCACGCCCTGCGTGAGCTGCGCCACATTGGCGCCGTACTGGTTAGCCACGGCCAGGCCCGCGGGGTCGTCTCCGGAGCTGTTAATGCGGTATCCAGACGTCAATTGTTCGATCGTGTTCGTCTGGAAGGTATTGGTCTTGGAGAGGTTCATTTCCCCGACCATTGCCGCATAGTTCGTCTGAATCGAAATCATAGTAGTTTAACGTCCTATTCGCGATACACCCCAGACTGCTTGCCCGGGCCCGGGTTCTCCGTTTCGGATGCCCGAGGTATCGGCCTTTCACTGATTCATATCGGGGGGCTACTTGCCGCCTTCTAAGGATTTTTTCGGTTCTGATTGAGCAGGTTTCGGTCCAATACAGCCGATTGAGAAAATGTTTCGGCTCCCCGGCTCGCGTTCCCACCCTGCGCGGCGCTTGCGGTTGAAAGGAGCTCTGGCAGGGGGCATAGGAAGTAGGATACGGGAGCATGGACTACTTGTGCGCCGGCGCGGCTTGGGCGGGGGTGGAAGGCGCCGGCGCGGCTTGGGCGGGGGTGGAAGCGGAAGCGGCTGTGGAAGGCGGGGCGGGAGCTGCGGCTCCCGGCGCGCTGTCCTTGGAAAGCACCTGCTGGTTGAGGATGACGACGTCCACGCGCCGGTTGTGCGCCCGGCCGTCCTCGGTTCCGTTCGAATCGACGGGTTGTGTATCGGCGTAGCCCGCGATGCCCATGCGTTCCCGGGGAATGTCGTAACGCGTGGCGAGCAGCTCCATCACGGAGATGCTGCGCGCCGCGGAGAGTTCCCAATTGCTGCGGAATCGCGCGGTGTGGATGGGGACTGAGTCTGTGTGGCCTTCGAGCCGTACGGGGTTTGGCAGGTTGCGGATTGTGGCCGCGATCTTGTCGATGGTCTGGTAGGTGGCCGGGTCCAGAGAGTCCTCGCCGGACGGAAAGAAGGTGGCCTGCCGTAAGCTTACCACCAGGCCGCGCGGCTCCATCTTTATCTCGATCTTGCCGTCCGTGATCTCCTTTGCAAGCTCCTGCGATAGGTAGTGCAGGGAAGGGACCAACTCCGCCACAACGTCGTGCTCCACCTCCAGCTTGGGTTGCGTGCCGCCCGGGCCGCGCAGCATGGCATTGCCTTTGCCGCGCTCATCCACCGTGCCGCCAAGAATCTCGTGAACAGCGGCGGTGACGCCCCCCTTCTCCAGCGCTTCTTTCACTGCGGCGGAAACCTGCTGCGCTTTGGACTTGTCGGTCTGCGAGCTGGCGAACATCACCACGAAGAACGCGAACAGAAGTGTAATGAAGTCGGCGTAGGAGACCAGCCAGCGTTCGTGATTTTCATGTTCCGCGGCGTGCTTCTTACGAGCCAAGTCAGCCCTCCACCGCGGCGGCTTGGGAGGCGGGCGCGCGCGCGCCGGCGGGCTTTTCCTTGCCGGAAGTCTTCACCAGGTAGGCCTCCAGCCGGGTTCGGATGAGTTTCGGGTTCAGTCCCTCGACAATGGCCAGCACGCCCTGCACCATCAATTCGCGATGCAGGACTTCCGCTTGCAGGCGTGCCTTGAGCTTGCCGCCGGCCGGCAAAAAGAAGAGGTTGGCGGAGGCCACGCCGTATACGGTGGCCACGAAAGCGGCGGCGATGCCGTGGCCCACCTCGTCGATATTCGCCAGATTCTTCATTACCTGCATCAAACCCAGCACGGCGCCGATGATGCCGATGGTCGGCGAGTAGCCTCCGGCGGCCTCAAACACCTTGGCTTCGGCGCTGCCGCGTTGCTCCACCAGCTCGATTTCGAGCTCCATGATGTCGCGAATCTGGCTCATCTCCATCCCGTCCACCGCCAGGCTGAGCGCCTTTCGCAAGAAGGGATCGTCGAGCTTGCCGAGCCTATCCTCCAGCGAAACGATGCCCTCCTTCCGCGCTTGCGTGGCCAAGCCGATGATGTCGTCTATGGTTTGCGCGATCGGTTGGGCTTTCTCAAAGAAGACTGAGCCGAGCTTGCCCGCGGCTCCGAGGAGCACGTTGAGCGGCGTGGTAACCATTACGGCGCCGAGGGTGCCACCGAAGACGACCATGGCGGCGGTGATCTGCTTCACGTCCGTGAGTTTCCCGCCGTCGAGCAGCAAACCACCGAGAATTCCGCCCAGGGCCAAGGCCAATCCGGCGATGGTTGCGAGGTCGGGACGCCGGCTAGCTTTCTTGCTTGGTTGCGGGTTGGCCATGGGAATTGTCCTGAGGAGCGAGAATGGACTGGCGGAATCGGCGGACGCGCTCGACGATCTCGTCGCTCGACTCTAAAACCATGATTTTTTGACCGGTTGTGAGACTGATGACGGTATCGGGAGTGGTTTGAATCTCTTCGATCAGATCAGAATTCAGCACCACGGGCGTATGGTTTAGTCGGGTGACGTGGATCATGATCGCCGCTCAACCCAACACATCGGCGATTGGGGCCGGCGTTTCGAGAAAGATACGAACTAAGAACTGAAAATACCTTAGAAAAAGTGATGGAATCGCCGAAATGGGTAGCAAATGGGATCAACGGCCCAATCCTGCCAGTCTCTCGCTGCACGGCTGGCGGATAACCTGCTGAAAGCCTGGTTAACTGGCGATACCGCGGGGTTGCATGACGAACTGGAGCACAGCGCCGCGATTCCAGCTGAAACGCGCGACGCGGGCGAACAGGAGCGGCGCTGGCTGCTTCAGGCCGTGGCCAGACGAATGATGCAGTTTCCGAATGAACTGGACTCGCTCTCGCAAAGCCCTCAGATGGAGCTCTGCATCCGGCTGCTCTGGCACATGGCGCCCAAGGACTGAAGGCTTCGCGCGTCTTGCAACAGGAGCGCGTGCCGGCCGCCACGCGTGACGAGTTCCGCGGCGAACTTCGGCACGCCGCCAATGCGGCACTCTACAGGCGCGCCCGCCGACTGCGGGAGCATGACAACATCGCCGGGTTGCAGCGCCAGGAGATCTTCCATACGGAGCGCCGCGCCGGAAAGGGCCGCTTCCACGTTCACTTTCGCTCCGCGCATGGCATTGAGGATGGCCTCGCGGGGCGATGGCGCGGGCTCTTCCGGGGACGAGGAACCAGCCCGCAGGACGGATAGGCGCGCCAAGAACGTGGGGATGGCTACGAAGAGGGCCCCGCGAACGTCACCCAGGCTCAGGAAACATTCGAAGACCAGGATGGCCCCTTGGCCGGGCGCCGGTTCACGCGCCGCGGCGTTCCAACGGAACGCGATGCCCGCCGGATTCCACGCGGCGCTCATTTCTTTGGCCACGGAGTCAAACACGTCGCGCAAAATGTGACGCTCAATGTCTGTAACCGGGCGCGGGTCTCCGGCTGGCGCGGAAGGTGCGCACAGAAGCGCTCGCAGGAGAAAGGCGGTAAGCCCGAAGGATAGCGTCACGGCGATCTGCCCGCCCACCGGGTCCGCATCCAACACAACCGGGCAGCTCCCGTTTTCCACCGATTTCAGGTACGCGCTCTCCGAGACCGTGCGCGAGGCGCCGATCTGGCTGGCCGCCGGCGTCTCCAGACGGCTTGCCAGACTCGCCGCGAAGGTCTCCAAGAATTTCTCGATCCGTCCCGCCGCAAAGGAGGTTTGCTCGGTCGCCAGGGAGCCGGGCACGTAGTCTTGCCATTGCCCCGCCGGCTCGGCGGCGCGGGGCCCCGGATTGGTGCGGTTGGAATCCATGGTCTCCTATCTCCTATGCTGCTAACCCAGGTAGCTGAACAGATTGCGCTGCTGCTGGATGCCGGCTTCCGCGGAAAGGGACGCCTGCTGCTCCACTTGCGCCTGAGTCAGCTCGGTGGCCACCGTGGGGATGTCCGCGTCCTGCAGATTGCTGAGCTTGCTCTGCTGCTGGGTTTGGAACTTCTGCGCGAGGCCGGCGGCGGCGGTCACGCGGTCCTCGGCTTCGCCATAAAACGCGAGCTGCTGGTTCAGGTACTGTCCGGCGGACTGCAAGGAGGAAGCGGCCTGGCTGATGCCGGCTTGGTCGTTATTCGTAAGCGCCGTCAGCAGGGAATTGACGGCGGCAAAGACGTTGCCGGCGGTGTTGTTGCCGCTCGAGTCCTTCGCGTCGAAGATCTGCTGCGCGGTCCTGGCCACGGCGATGGTGGTGCCGGCGCCGTCCTGGATCATCCGCGTCGAGGAGGATGCGCTCACTTGCAGCACGCCATTCGTTTGCGTCGCATCGAGCTGGTAGGCGGCGCTGGAATCGTCATCCCCGCTGAAAATGTAGCGGCCGTTATAGGTGGTGTTGGCGATCCCCACCAGCGTCTGCATGAGCCCGGATACCTGTTCGGCAAGGGCCACGCGCGCCGTCGCGGTGGAGGTGGACGTGGCGCCCTCCGCGGCCAGCGTGGACGCATTCTGCACCGCCTGCACGGCCGTCTGCAGCGCCGTATCGGCGCTTTGCAGTTCGCCGCCCACGCTCGTGAGGTTGCTCTGCGCCTGCTTGCTGGCGGCGATGTCCGCCTGGGTTTGCAGAATGGCGGAGATGGAGGCCGGATCGTCGGATGGCTGCGTGACGGCGAGTCCGGAGCTTACCTGGGCGGACGCCTGGTTGATCTGCTGCTGCGTGTAATTGAGGTTGGCTATCCAAGCCTGCGTGGCGCCGTTGACGTTGAGTATCATGCGCGGTCCTTAATTTATGACCATGGTTGGACCATGCTCAAGACGCTATCGACCAGCGTATTCATCACGGTCAGTACCTGCGCGCTGGCCTGATAGGCGCGCTCGAACTGGAGAACATTGGTGGCCTCGGCATCGAGTGAGACGCCGGAGACCTGGTTGACCAGGCTGGTGGCTGACGCCACAACCTGCGTCTGGCTGGTTTGGTTGTCGGTGGCGGTCTGGTTCGCCGCGCCCACGCCGCTGGCGATCTGGCCGAAGTACTGCGTGAGCGTCTTCCCGCCCAACAGCGCCAGCGGCGCGCTCTCTAGCGAAGCGAGCTGGTTGGCATTGCCGTTGGCGTTTCCCGTGGAATCCACCGGCGCCAACTGCGCCGCGCTCGTTGAGGAATTGACCGCGAGCGTCCCCGCGGCGTCGGTCGGGTCGTACGTGAAGAGGGCGGAGCCGGCCGAAGCTCCCGCAGCGGTGGAGACGGTTCCGGATTCGAGAATCTGGTTGACGGTATCCGCCAGACTCGATGCGAACTCATTCAGCGATCCGGGTTGGGAAGAGCCGCCGAGGATGGACCCAATCACACTGTTCTGTACGTCAAGCATTCCGCCAAGTTGCCCGCCGGTAATCTGCGCCGTCACGTCCTGTCCCTGAGCATCCAGAATTTCCGTTCCGGAAGAGGTGGAGGCAGAGCTCAAGTCGTTCTGCTGCCCGCCGATCACCAGGGGAGAGCCGTTGCCCAGCATCACCGTGACCTGCCCGTTGGCCTGGGTGACGGTAGTGAAATTGGTGAGCTGAGAGAGGTTGTCCAGGGCGCTATACAACTGGGCTTCTTCCCCGGGATCGGGCGAGCTCTCGGTGAGCCTTTGCACGTTGTACGCCTGAATCTGCGTTCCGATGTTATTGATCTGCGTAACGGTGGAAGCGATCTGCGATCCAACCTCCTGGGAGGAGGCCGAGAGCGAGCTGCGCAAGTCCTGAACCGCAGTCGCGACGTTGGAGGCGGCGTCCATCACGGATTGCTGCGCGCTCGCATCGCTGGTATTGGCGCTCCAGGAGGAGAAGGCGGTGAACAGGGAACTGAGGGCGGCGGAGACGCCGCCAGTTCCCGAGACGTCGAAAAGGCTCTGAATGGCGCTGGTTGCCTGGGCCTGCGCGGTATAGCGGCCCAGCATTTGGGTCTGCTGCTGCACCTGTTCCTCGGCGTATTGATCGCGAGAGTTGTCCAGGCCAGCGGCAGCCACGCCTCCGGCAAGACCGCCGGCGGCGTCCAGGGGCGCGGCCTCCAGATTCAGGGATTGTGCGGCGTAGCCCGGCGTTGAGGAGTTGCTGACGTTGCTCTGAATCACGTTCAACGCTTGCTGGAATACGTCGAGCGCGTGCCCCGAGGAACCGATCATGGCGAGCAGATTCGACATGGCGTTTAGCCCACCAGCTCACAAGCTCCGGCGCTGCCCGCGGCTGGCGTAGCGCAGCCTTGCGGAGCGTACCCCGGCGCCGCGCCGCTGAGGCGGACGGAAAGGCCGCGGTAAAGAGCGGTGCAGCCATCCACGGCGCGCATCAGGCATGCGACCTCCCGCTTGAGCGACGCCGACTCCCGGCGCAGTTCCTTGGACCCTGGCGCGCCGGAGGCCAGGTCGAGTTCGGCTTGGCGCATCCACAGCGCGGCGCTCTCCAACAGGTTTCGGACTCGTTCCAAGCCGTTGAGGTCCGCGCCGCCGCACATCTCGGTCGCCATGCGGACGTTTACTCGCGCGAAGAGGATGCCTTCCAGGGCCTTCCGTGCCATTAGCCTTCGTCCTCGGCTGCGCTGCCGGTGAGAGCCTGCGAAACCATGGCATGGCTGGTTTGCGCGGAGTCGGCCTGATATTCGCCGCGCGCATAGATGGCCGCCAGGTAGCTGACGCGAGCCGATTGCTGGTCCTCCAGGGTCCCCAGCGAGGCGGTGAGGCTGTTGGAGAGTGAGGAGATGGAAACCTGGTCGGTTACGCCCTGCGCGCCGGATGCGGCGGCGCTGGAGGAGCCGGCCGGCGCCATGCGGTCGACCGTGGCGGTTTGGGTGGCTGCCGCGGCGGCGGCCGGGTCATTATGTACGCGCATGCTCATGGGAGGCGCTCCAATCCTTCGCCGTCCGAGTTGCAAGCCAGTGGCCAAAGGGCAAGGGGAGTAGGCATCCTGGAACCGACGCTAAGATTGGCATTAAAAGGTATTTATGTATTAATAACTTTAGTTAATGGTAGGATTTATCCTATGGCAGCCTAAGGTACCTTACCTAAATGGCCCATATAATTTGCGTGACACCGGTGCAATAACTCAAATAATGTCGCCAAAGGTGTTGTACGTCACGGTTCGCCCCGGCACAACTGTCGAAACTGAATTGTGCGAGGCTCTGGCGGGTTTGGCCATCACGACGGTTCACGATCTTGCGGAAGCGGTTCGAGCTCTCTCCCGCGAGGAGTTCGAGTGCATGCTCCTTACCGGCGCCGGCCAGGAAAGCGGGGCGCCGGAGGTCCTGGAACTGGCCCGCAACGCGGATCCGCCCATTCCGGTGGTGGTCTGGGACCCGGAGATGTCCGCCACGGAGGCCGTCCGCCTGGTTCGCCTGGGCGCATACTACTGCCTGGGGTACCGCGACAGCCTGCAAATGCTGCGCGACTGGCTGGACAACGCCATTGAAGACCGCCGCGCGCGGAAGCGCGCTTTGGCGCACGCGGCCGGACATGAAGCCTGGCGACGTCTGCTGGTGGGCGAAAGCCGGGCCATGCAGGCGGTGGTGGAGACCATCCGCCTGGTGGGAGGCCGGCGCTGCACGGTGCTTATCGGCGGAGAGACCGGCACGGGCAAGGAAATGGCGGCGCGCGCGCTCCACCTGGCGGGGCCGCGGGCCAATCAGCCCATGGTAGCCATCAACTGCAGCGCCTTGCCCGAGAACCTGCTGGAAGCCGAGCTTTTCGGCCATGTGAAGGGCGCTTTCACCGGGGCCATCCAGACGCGCGTGGGCCGTTTTGAGCAGGCCAACCGGGGCACGCTATTCCTGGACGAAGTCGGCGACATGCCGCTGGAATTGCAGGCTAAGCTGCTGCGCGTGCTCCAGGACCGCGAAATCCAGCGCTTGGGCAGCTCGGAAACCATCAAGGTGGATGTGCGGGTGATTGCGGCCACCAACGTGAACCTCCAGGACCGCGTGCGCCAGGGCAAGTTCCGCGAGGACCTGTTCTACCGTCTCAACGTGGTCCCGCTGGAGATGCCGCCGCTGCGCAAGCGCGAGGGCGATATCGCGTTGCTGGTGGAGCACTTCGTCAAGAAAATCTGTCAAGCGGAAGGCGTCCCTGTCAAAAAAGTGACGCCCGATGCCATGGAACGTTTGCGGGCGGGATCGTGGCCGGGAAACGTCAGGCAACTGGAAAACGCTGTGGAGATGGCCGTGGCGCTCAGCGGCGATCGTGAATCTCTCTTCCCGGCCGATTTCGGCCTGGCGGCGGCCGTGCCGGCCAACGTGATCCCGTTCGAGTCCGCAGCCGTTCCGGAGGGCGCTCTGGAAGGCGCCGACTTCGCCACCGCTGTCAGCCGCTTCGAGCGGAGCATGCTGGAGTCCGCGCTGCAACGAACCTCCGGCAATAAGACCGCCGCGGCGGAGTTACTGGGACTCAAGCGCACCACCCTGATCATGAAGCTCAGGAGTTACAGCGATTCCGTGGCCGCCTGCGCGGCGCGATGACGCAGCGCAGGGGCGGCCTCAGAAGGCCAGCACGGGGTCATCGTCCAGGCGGATGGCTTCGCAGCAGCCATGGCCTTTCTGGTGTTCGCGAAAGCGCCCGCAGGCTGTGTGCGCCGCCCGTTGCGCCTCTCGCACCAGATTGCGGAACCCTTCCGTAGCCTGCGGATCGCGTGCACGGAATGCCGCGAGGAGCATCAGGTGCCGGCGATCGTACTCCTCCGCCGCATCCAAGTACCTACTGAGCAAGGCGCTTCCCTCTGAGCACATCCCGTCCCCCCGCCGGTCAGGAATCATTGTACAGCCGGTCGCCGGAATTCCCCTGGTACGAAACGCGGTCAAGATGTCTGGTACGACGGTACCGAATCAGGACGAAAGTACTGTTAGCCAGGCTGGCTCGGGACGCGTGCCTACGCGCGGGTTCCTCGCGTACACTCGCCCTTCATGGCTCCGGATGGAACGCCGATTCTCTCAGGCGCGGGGCTCGGCCTCGACGGTTGGGGACTCGTGCGCCGAAGTGCGGCGTTCGGAGAGCTTCTGGATCTTGAGGAGGAGATCCACCTCGTTCCGCGGCACGCGCAGAGTGGCGGCTATGGTGGCGGGCGCTTCGCCGCGCCGCTCCATGCGCAGCGCTTGCGCGCGGCGCGTGAGGTTGAGCTTCTGCCCGGCGTAGGAACGCGGCTCGACCGTGGTCATCTCCTGCCGGATGGAAGCCACCTCCGCCGCCAGGGCGGCAACGGTCGCCGCGGAATCGCGGCTGCCGCTGGAAGCCATGGCGATTTCCTTCTTCATCGAAAGAAACAGCGCCAGACAGGCAGCCAACGCCAGGGCCATGAAGCCGTACTGCGTAATCGGGCTCAGAATCCAATAGAGTTGCATCACACATCTCCAGAGGCGGCGGAATCGAGCTGGCCCGCATCCTGCCCGCTTCCGCGGCTTGAAATCTCCGTGAGGCGCACGCCGTAGTTTCCCTGCACCGTCACCAACTGGCCGCGGCCCACCAGGCGGCCATTCACCAGCACTTCCACCTGATCGTTGGCGGCGCCTTCGAACTCCACTACCGAACCGGGGTTCAGATCCAGCACCTCCCCGAATGGAAGGAGTGCGGAACCCAGCCGGACGGTAACCGGCAGCTCGACATCCAATAGCACGCCCAGCGCCTGTGGCTTCATTGTTCCCTCCGGGGCTTGGACAGCCACACTCTTTGCAGGTGGCTGCGAATTCTAAGAATGGCTTGGGCGCGGAGTTGCGCCGCGCGGGAAAGATGCATGCCCGTGATGACTCCGATTTCCCGGAGGCTCAGCTCCTGGTAGTAGTAGAGGTGCAGAATGGTGCGTTCGATTTTCGGGATGCGATCAATTGTCTGCGCCAGGATGCGCTCCAGTTCGCGGCGCTCCACAATCCGCGAGGGAGAAGCCTCCTCATCCTCTGGAATCGACCGAATGACCTGGTGGCTGGGATCGTCACTGCTGGCGCGTTCCAGCGGTTCCAGTTCCACGCCCCGCACCTCGTTGAGCCAGCGCTGGTACTCTTCGAGCGATATGCCCAGTTCGGCCGCAATCTCCTCCTCCGTGGCTTCGCGCCCAGCGCGCTGGCCGACGCGGTGAATGGCGGCGGAGATCAGCTTGGACTTGCGGCGCACCTCGCGCGGCGCCCAGTCGCTTTCGCGCAGCCCGTCGAGAATGGCCCCGCGGATCTTGCGCTCCGCATAGGTATTGAGCTGCACGTTTAGCGAGGGGTCGAAATTGTCGATCGCCGCGAGCAGCCCGATCACGCCCATGGAGATCAGATCGTCCAGGCTTACGTAATCCGGCAGCCGGTCGTGAATCCTCTTGGCGATCAGCCGCACTTGCGGCAAATGCTGGAGGACGAGCGCTTCGCGCCGCAGCGCGGCTTCCGCGTCAATCGGAGTTTCGTAACCGTATGCTCCGGTGGCCATGAGAGAGTGTTTTAAGCAGCAGCCTCCAACGGGGAAGGCAATTGCCGTACCAATGACGCAACCACCTTCGCCGGGCTTGCAGCCTCAAGATCCTCCGGAACGGACTGTCCGATGGAGAAGAAGGACGCCGGGAGTTGCAGCCGCGAAGCCGCGCAGAATGTGGCAGCTAGCGTACTTGTTTCATCCACTTTGGTGAACAGCAGCTTGGCCGGACGGAAGCTCTCATAGAGCGCGGCCGTGCGATAGAGGTCTTCCAGGCGCATGGACGCCGTCAAAACCAGGTGCGTGTCAATCTCTTGACGTTCGCTGAGCAGGCCGGCCAAGTCGCCGCCCAGGTCCGGCAGGAGAGCCGGACTCAAACCA
The DNA here is from genome assembly GCA_035524535.1 of Bryobacteraceae bacterium. GTDB lineage: Bacteria > Acidobacteriota > Terriglobia > Bryobacterales > Bryobacteraceae > BOG-224. The sequence continues at coordinate 610 of DATKOS010000205.1, read as the reverse complement.
GGCGTGTCGATGAGCAGCATCGCGCTGGCGGGCGCCGAGTCGATCGCTTGCCCCAGCGCCGGCGCGCTTTCCACCAACTCAAAGGGCATTCCCAATATTGCGGCGTAGGTTCGCAGTTGCTCGGAGCCGCCAATTCTCTGCGTGTCGGTGGAGATCAGGCGCACAGTGCGCCCGCGCGCCAGGCCATGCGCAATCGCCAGCTTCACCAGAGTGGTGGTCTTGCCGCAACCCGGCGGGCCGACGAGCGCCGTGACGCGCCCTATTTCGGGGGCCACGGCGAAGCTCGCGGAAATTTCCTCGGCGGCTGCTTGAAACAGATCCTGGAGCCCGGGCTCGGCGGAGACGCCGCCGGCGCGCGGAACCGTGCGCCGCGAGGCCCTCTGGCGCGCCGCGGCTTCCACTCGGCGAGCGGTTTCGGCATCCACGCCGGTCTCCATCAGCGCATTCGCCACTGCGCCGAATGCGCCGCGCGGCAAAGCGCCGGGCGCGATGCACGCGAGCATCTGCCGGATCTCCTCCACCTGGCGCCGCAGCGATTCCACTTCGCTGCTCACGTGCTGCGGCGGCGCGGCCGGCCCTCCGCTGGCCGCGAACACGACCTCGAAATCGC
>DATKOS010000204.1:0-2312 GCA_035524535.1 Bryobacteraceae bacterium | reverse complement strand
GCGAACGTATGCCGGGTGTGGTGAAAGACTGCGGCCGGCGACCACCCGCTGTCACTTCCGCAGCACGGCGTTGTGCGGGTCCAGCGACACCTTGAGAGGCGCCTGCGTTACGGGCACGCTGAACTTACCCACGCCTTCCTCAATGCGGACCCACTTGGTGATGGCGCGTTCGTGGGCGATCTGAATCTCCACCGGCGCCACGGTGTTGAACTGACTGTCTACTCCGGTTTGCGTCAGCGTTCCGGTTACGGTGAGTGAGGGGGCGCGGCCCCTCACCTCGTAAGTCATGGATAGCTCCGGAATACCGGTCCCATCCACCCATTGCTCGAAGAACTGTTCCAGCCGCGGATCGTCCGAGCCCGCCGGAAGAAATTCGGCCGCTAGGCGCCGGAAATCGTCCGTGCTGATGGTGCGGAGGCTGTAGCGCCGCGTCATCTCGGCCAGCATGTCGAAGAACGCCCGGTCGCCCAGGCGCGCCCGCAGCATGTGCAGAATCCACGAGCCCTTGCCATAGATGATGTCGTGCCACCCGCGCGGCTCCACGGAGTTGCGCAGCCGCGACCCCAGCACGACGGGTCCCCTGGATTCCTCGGTCTGCCCGTTGTCACCCTTGCGCAGGAGCGCGGCCTTGTAGGTGTCGAGCATGGTCTCCATGGCGCTGCGTCCGCGGCTCTTTTCCAAATAGAGGAGGGCGGAGTAATTCGCGAGCGCTTCCATGAGCCAGATATCGCGGTCACCCGAGACGGTCACTCGATTTCCCCACCACTGGTGCGCCAGTTCGTGGGTCTGGAGCAGGTTGCGCAATACCAGGTCGGCTTCCGGGTTGCCCGGCTTCTCGCCGGGGAGCGCGCTTAAATACGACGCGGTGGAAAGATAGATCAGCCCGGCCAGGCCTTGCCCAAACTCGCCGGGGATGGGAGAGACGGTGATGCGCGGCAGCGCGGGCGGCCCGAACTTCGCGGCCATGAACTGGAGCGCCGCCGTGAGTTCCCCGGCCATCTGGCTCACGCGGTCCGGAGCGGCGTCCAGCCCCGCGGAGCGCGCGATGACGGCCAGCGGATCGGCCACGCCGGGCATGGCGATTCCCGCGGCGTGCAGATCCACCAGCGGCTGCGAGCGCGGCTGTAGGGCCGGTTCCAGCGCCCGGTTCGCGCAGACATCGATCTGATATGGCCCGGCCGCCGCCACCGCGTGCACGTAGTGCCCCAGGTTGAAGCCGGCCGCCGCCACGGGCGCGGAAGTGCGCCGCCGCGTGATGCGCTGTGCGCCCTCCGCGCGGTCCTCCAACATGTCGCCGGAGGCCACCAGGTCCAGGTCGCGCGGGTAGCGGAAGGTCAAATCGTAAGTCGCGAACTGGTCGGTCAGCGCCATGGGATACCAATCCACCCGCGCCTGCACAAAGAGGACGCGGTCGCCGGAATCCCGAATCACCTTGCCCGCATGATGGAATTCGAAATCGTATTCGCGGCCCAGGCGCAGCGGCTCCGAAGGGACCACCACAATCAACTCATTGCCGCCCCGCATGGCGTTGGATTGAAGCGCGTCGTCCTGCAAGACCTCGGCGGGTTTTCCATCCACCGCGACGGAGGTGACCTGCATCTCCGGCGTAAGATCGAACGGCACGGCCGCCAGCCCATCCACGGCCGGCTGGACCTTGGCGTGCGTTACAGCGGCGAGCGTAAGGTCCGCGCCGATGGTGGCGTCAATGGCGTAAGCGTTGACGAAAGTGAAGGGCTTGAGCAGCGACGGGTCCTTCCGGAAGGAACGCGCCGGGAAACTGGTCCAGGCGTCGAAGTACAGCGTGCCCAGGCGCTGCGCGAACTGGCCCGCGAGGATCTGTTCGTAGCGTTCGGGATCGTAGAGCAGATCGAAGGAGCCGCGCTGCCGGTTGCTGAGGGTGGCCAGCAGAAGGCCGCCGCGGCGGGCCGGGCCGCCTAGCAGGTCGAGCGCCATCCGGATTTCGTAGTTCGCGCTCACGGTGCGCAGCAACGGCGTGCCGCGCTCCACCAGGGGCGGCGCGGCTTCGGGGGCCTTGCGATTGGCCGAATCCTCCGTGAATTGCGCGGTGATCCGGCGGTAGACGTCGCCGGTGAAGAGCAGCAGGGCCGAATCAAAACGCTCGTCCAGGTTGGGCGAGCCGGTATAGCCCAGCAGGGAGTGGCGCTCGGCGCGGTCCGGCGGCAGGAGGATGGCCTCGCCATCGCCGCCCTCGGTGTCCGCCACGAACAGCGCGGCGATGGGACTGCCGGCCACGGGCTTGGAGAAAATCAAGTGGCCGTCAGTGAAGTAGAGTCGCAGGTCTTCGGCCGCCA
>DATKOS010000203.1:0-8888 GCA_035524535.1 Bryobacteraceae bacterium | reverse complement strand
GGCCTTCGTGATGACGGACGCGCAAATTCCCCTTGCGCGCTTGAAGGCCATGCTCAAGCACGGCGCCGACGGCAGCTACCACCGCCTTTCCGTGGATGGCGATACCTCCACCAACGATACGCTGGCGCTGCTGGCCAACGGCGCGTCGGGGGTCCGGCCGGATCCGCGGGAGCTGCCCAAGCTTGAAGAGGCCATCACGGAAGTGATGGCTTCGCTGGCCCGCGCCATTGCGCGCGATGGCGAAGGCGCGCGGAAGCTCATCACCATCGATGTGACCGGAGCGCGGGATGACGCCGCGGCCGCCGCCATGGCCCGGGCCATCGCCAATTCGCCCCTGGTGAAGACCGCCGTGGCGGGCTCCGACCCCAACTGGGGGCGCATCCTCTCGGCCGCCGGGAACGCGGGAGTGGCCTTCGACCCTTCCAAGACAGACGTGCGCATGCAAGGCGTGCTGGTGTGCCGTGGCGGGCTGGCGGCGCCTTTTTCGGAGCCGGAATTGAAGGCGAAACTGGACGCTCCCGATTGCGAGATTCGCCTGACGCTTCGCGGCGGCGGCAAGGGCGCCGCGCGCTTCTGGACCTGCGATCTCACCGAACGCTATATTGAAATCAACGCCAGCTACCGAACCTGATATGACGCGCCGCACGCTGCTTGCGCTTCCTTTGGCCCTGCGGCTCCGCGCCGATTCCGCCGGCGAGGTGTGGGCGCTCATCGGCGACATGGCGGACTCCCTGACCGAGGCGAACGCCGAGGGATTTCTAGCCTCCTGCGACCCGAAAATGGCGGGCTACGAAGACCTCCGCGCGAACGTCACGGCGCTGATCGCGGAAAGCGTTCCCCCCGCGAGTATGGCGCAGTCGGATCGCGAGGGGATCTTCTGTTCCATCGGCCTGGCGTCGGAGGAAGGGGACGACAAGGCGCGATCGGTGGAGCTGGACTGGATCATGGATATCCGCATGAGGTCCGGCGGCGTGGGTTCCGTCCGCCGCCAGCAGCGCGTCAAACTCCGCGTGGAGAAGCGGGGCAAGAAGTGGCGTGTCGTTTCGCTGGACCCGATCTCATTCTTTGCGCCGCCGGAGACGAAGTAGAGCGGCTCTTTCCGCGGGAGAAAGCGCCTAATTCGAACGGCGGATCTTGCGGACCAGGGCATACTTGGCGTCCGCTGTAGGTGAAGCGAACTCGAAATCCGTGGTTCCGTGCGGTTGGGCGTCGCTGACGTGCTCGGTGACGCTGGCCACGCGCGACCCGTAGTTGTTCGCGATGTCCAGATCGATATCGAGCGAGATGGCGCTGTTCGTGTTATTGGTCACCACACCGGTAATCTTCGGCGTGCTTTCGTGCAGCACCCGCAACTCGCCGACTTCGACGCCTTCCACCTTAGCGATGGGGAGCTTGTCCACGTCCGGCAGCAGATGAGCGATCTTCTCCGCGGCGGTGGGCTCCTTGGGAGGCGGGGCGGCCTTGGGCTTAAAGACGTTGGCCAAGACCAGCGCGAGCCCCACCAGCAGCAGCAGAATGGGCGTGCCGATCAGGAACCAGGGGCGGAGCTTCTGGGAAAGCGTGCGGTTGGAAAGATAGAGAGGGTCGTTGGAATGGCCGGCGGAGAGATAGGCGTCCAGTTTCCGGCGCAGCCATCCGGATTGTTTGGGAGGCCCGGGACCGTCCGGAGCCCCGCCGGAGGGCTTCAGGCCCGCGAAAATCAGGGACTCAAGGAAGCTGCGGATGCGGTTCGCCATATCGAGGGCCGAAGAACATTGTAGCGCGCGAGGCAGAAGCGAAACGTCGAGGCGCCGTGTAAATGGGCACTTCCGGGGCGGGCGGAAAGCGGCGGACCGGCGTTGCGCGGTTGGCGCTACGCCTTGGCGATATCCAGCACTTCGAAATGGAAGCGGTCCGGTGGGAACAGAGCCGCGTCGTGCGGTCCCATGCGCGACCACGCCCGGTAGGCGCTCTTAGCTACCGTGGCATTCAGGTAGAAGAGGAACTGGCTGGAAAAGCAATCGATGGGCGGCGGCTGGCGGAAGGTCAGGCGCAGGCCCACGGCGCGGTCCAAAGCCACGCCGCGGCCGGCCAGGCCCTTGTCTTCCAGCAGCGTCACGAAGCTGGCGCGGCTGGCATGCGGCCAGACGTCCGGATGGAGAAACTGGCGCAGCGCTTCGACGCTCTCAAAGGTGATTTCGCATTGGCGGATCCACTCGAGAACGGAATCGCCCCACTGCCAGTGGGAAACCACGCCGCGGTATTGCTGCTTCAATTGGAGCGCGAGCTCGAACTTGCGCTCCTCCAATTCCTCAGCGCCGGTTTCCGCGGCCGTTTCGGAGAGCATGTCTTCGGCCTCGACCAGGGCCAAGGCGAGCTCGGAAGCGTCCTCCCCGGCGTGCTCCGCCCCGGCGTGCAGCAGGAGCGGCGGGAGTTCGTGCGTCCCGGCGCCAGGAATCTCGATGTAGCGCCCGTCTCTCATGAGCTTCACCTATTCATATCGACGTAAGCGATAGGTATTATTGTTTCAATTTGTAGCACGGCGGGCGGCCGCGGGCGATTCAGAAGATTCAATCGGCTCGATAAACCGAGCAAATCGCCGCGCTAACGCACTGCGAACACGGGATGGCTTAGGAAACTGCCGGCGTCCAGGAATTCATGAGGCGGCGCCCCCGGGGCGATGAGTGTCCGCTGCGCGAGAAGATAGCGGCAAAACTCGGGATCGATATCGGACGCGATGCTGTGGCGGCCTTCTTCGATGGCCACGCGCGTGGCGATGCCGCTGCCGGCGAAGAAGTCCAGCACCGTGGAGCCCGGATAGGAAAGCGCGCGGACCAGCCGCCGAATCACCGCGTGCGGTTTCTGGGTGGGATGCCCGACGCGCTCGCGCGCATTGCCGTTCAACCGCCCCATGCGCCATACGTTGGTCGGGTTCTTGCCTTTCTCCAGGCTCTCGGGCCGCAGCCGCTTATCACGTTTGTAAACGGCCTTGGTCTCCTCGTCGAAGGGTTCGCGCACGGCGTCGAGGTCGAAATAATACTTGCCGGGCAGTCCGAACCACGCGATCTCCTCGTGGCGGTTCGCAAAGAAGCGATGCGCGCTCATGCCGTTGGCGTAGTTCCAGACAATCAGGTTGACCAAGGCCAGAGGGCTCCGCTCGCGCATGTAGTTGAGGATGGTCAGCAGGTCGCCGCCACCGGCTTCGCCCTGGTATTGAAGGCCGCCGAAAATCACCAGGTTCCCGGAAGGGGCCAGCACCCGCGCCGACTCTTCCAACCATTCCGCCGCCCACTCGCCGTAATCTCGGATATGGTCCCAGGCGGCCAGTTGGATGTTGTAGGGCGGATCGCAGACGATCAACTGGATGGAGCCGGAAGGCAGAGCGCGGAGGACCTGGCGGCAATCGCGCGGCACGGCGGCGTGCACGGTCCGCTCCACATGCGGAGGGCTTGCCACCACCGACGAGTGGGCCCTCCCCGCCTTCTTCATGCTGTTCATGGCGCGGTGTCCAGCGTTAAAGTGCGAACGGTTTGCCACTGGCTCGAGGGTACTCCAACTCGCCCGTCTCCTGAGATATGATATGACCAGTTTCTGCTGTCACCCTTTAGGAGGTTTCCATTGAGCGCCGCGTTTACTAGACGACATTTTTTCTACGGTTCGCTTCTGGCTGGAGCGGTTCCGGCCGGTGGTTTTGGCAGTACGCCCTCGCTGACGGCTGCCGGCTATAAGTCTTTCAACGAGAAGCTGAACATCGGCGCCATCGGCTGCGGTACGCGATCCACGGCCATCATTCCGGGCGCCGCGGTTACCGAGAACATCGTGGCCCTGTGCGACGTGGACAAGAACCGGGCTGCCCGCACCTTCCAGATGTACCCGAAGGCGACCCAATATACAGACTACCGCGTGATGCTGGAGAAGGAGAAGAGCATCGATGCGGTGATGATTGCGACGCCCGACCATTTGCACACGCCAGTGGCGCTGCTGGCCATGCAGCGCGGCAAGCACGTCTACTGCGAGAAGCCGTTGACGCGCACGGTGTGGGAATCGCAGCTCCTGAATGAGGCGGCCCTCAAGTACAAGGTCGCCACACAGATGGGCAACCAGGGATTCAACCACGAAGCCCTCAAGACGGCATGCGAGATTGTGTGGTCCGGCGATATCGGCGACGTGAAAGAGGTTTGGGCGTGGACGGGCGGCATCTATGGCGGGCAGCCGGAGCTCCCGGAGACCGGTCCGGCGAAAGAGGATATCCCGACGACGCTGGATTGGGACCTGTGGCTGGGGCCCGCGGCGCCGCGCGATTTCAACCACCTGATGACGAACCAGTGGCGCGCGTTCCAGGACTTCTCCACCGGCGGATCGCTGGGCGATTGGCTGGTGCACATTCTGGGGCCCGCGCACATGGCGCTGCAACTCGACACGGTTTCGCCGATCAGCGTGGAAGCCGTCACGGTGGAAGGCAAGAACAATTGGCTGTGGCCGCTGAAGGATCATATCGTCTTCGAATTTCCGGCGCGCGGCAACATGCCCGCTTTGACCATCCACGCGTTGCAGAACATGCACGGCGATTTCAAGAATCCGGAAGGCATGGCCGAAGGCGACCGGCTCTTCCCGGGCATGAATAACCTGGCCACGGAGAAGAACCGGCCGTTCCAGGAGACGGGCGATGGCATGTTGGAGGTGGATGGCCTCGGACCCGATGGCAAGCCCGCGCCGCGACCCAACGCTGGCGGTGGCCGCGGAGTCGGGGCCCCCGGAGGCGGCCGCCAGGGCGGAGCTCGCGGCGGGGCCAACTTCGCAGGCCGGGGTCCTGGTGGACCCGGCGGACCCGGCGGACGAGGCGGACCCGGCGGGCCGGGTGGCGCCAACGCGGACCGCGCTCCGGGCAACGGCTCGGTATTCGTCGGTTCCAAGGGTTACATGGCCACGACTTCGCGCGGCGAAGGCGTCTGGCTGCTGCCCAATTCGCGCTGGCTGGATTACAAGCTGCCTCCGCAGATTCTTCCCCGCGGCGTAAACCACCAGCAAGACTGGGTTCGCGCCTGCAAGGGCGGCGTGCCAGCGGCCTCGAATTTCCCGGTGGCTACGAAGTACATCGAGTGGCTGGTGCTGGGCGCTATTGCGACGCGCGTTCCCGGCAAACTCATGTGGGATGCCAAGAACGGGCGCTTCTCGAATAACGAGGAAGCCAACAAGTACCTGAAGCCCTACCTCCGCAAGGGTTGGGAACTGAAAGTCTGAGGAAATCCGGAGGGCCGCCCGATGGGTGGCCCTCCCTGTTCCGAGGTTATTGCTTTTCGGCCGTCTGCTGCTTGGCGTAGGGAGTCTTGATGTATTTCTGGGCTTCCGCTTGCGCGCCCTGCGTATCGTCCTTGGTGCGGGCGGCTTGGTTGTATTCGCTCACGGCGCGGTCGCGCTGCCCCGAAATGTCATAAATCTTGCCGAGGTTGATGTGCGCCCAAACCTCGGTCCATTTCGGCTCCAGGTCGCCGTTGAGCACTTCGTGAAATTCGTTGGCGGCGGATTGCCAGGTGGCCTGCATGAAATAGATCTCGGCCTTGCGGTAATGCGCCAGCGAACTCATCCGGTTGGTATCCAGCGCCTTGTTGTATTCCTTTAGCGCCTCGGTGTACTCGCCGATTTCCGCGAACTGCTCGCCGCGGCGGATGGCCACTCCCACACGAATGTCCGGGCTGTAATGCAGCACCTGGTCGTCCGGGTCAATGAGCACGTCCTTGGGTTTGCCGAAGGTATCGATGGAGAACTCAGAGGAACTCCCTTCCACCAGCACGGTCTGCTGCTCGGGGTCGCCTTCGGTGACAATCTTCATGGCGACGGGCATGCGGAAAGTGTCCATATCCTGGGTCACCTTGCCCATCACGCGATAGCCCTTGGTGCCCACGCGGAAGACGGTGTATTCGAGTTTGAACTCGGGCGCGAGGCTCGATTCGATCCACTGAGAGAAGAAATAGCCGAGGTCCTGGCCCGAGGCGGCCTCCATGGCCTTGCGGAAATCGTCCGTGCTGACCGCCTTCCAGACGTTGTTTTTCACGTAGGCCTGCAAGCCCGCCTGGAACTTGGCATCGCCCACCACGTTGCGCAGCATGTTGCAAACCGCCGCGCCCTTGCTGCCGGAGAGCGCCCAGAGCTCGGGCGAATAATCCTCCAGGCGCGCCGATTGGATGATGGGCACGTCGTCCACGGTCAGCGCTTCCAGCATCACGTCGTGCAGCGCCGTTTGCATGGCCGCCTTGCCGCTCTCCTGCTCCAGCCAGAGCAGCTCGGAGTACGCCGCCAAGCCATTCGTTAGCCAGATGTGGTTGCGCGTGACTCCGGAAACCAGCTCCTCCCACCACTGCCGCGACACCTGGTTCGCCAGCGCCCTGGCGTTCAAGCGCGTCCCAATGCCCTTGGGCGAAAGGAAGATCAGGCCCGGCGCGGCGTAGCCGTTCGGAGCGCCGTCCTCGGTCTCGATGAGTTTCAGATTGGCGGTGGGCGGAAGGCCGAAGGTCGCGGTGAACCAGGACATCTGCTTGCCGGTTTCGTCGCCGTAGGTCTGCGCCATATCGGCTTCCGGCCCGCGGAAGTAGATCGAGCTGGTGGAGCCTTCCGACTGCACCCGGACCGGGTTGCCTTGCACGACGGCGATGCTTCCCGGAAAGGAACGATTGTCGAACTTGAACTCGGTGGTGATCTTCCCGTTGGCGCTGGTGGGCGCGGCGTCGAACCCACTGGCAATCGCCGAATAGCCGTTCGGGACGGTGATACGGAAATCCGCGGCGAAGCGATCCGTGGTGTATCCCGCCACGGGGAACCAGCGCGCCGGGTACATCAGGTATGCGAAATCCGGATGGATGGCGGCGAACTTTACGCCGTAGACCGGCGATTCTTCCTGGCCGGTCAGCTTGCCATCGTAATAGAAGGTGACGGTGACGGGCTGGCCCTTGGTGAGCGCCGGCTCGAAGCTGAGCCTGATGGTGGAATCCTGCTGATCGCGCGAGGCCGGAATCTGCGCGCCCTTCTCGTCCACCACGCGCGAGACGTTCAGCGCGTTGTTCAAGTCGAAGGTTGCCGAGGTTGTACCCTCGTCGAGCGGCGTGAGCCGGATGGCGGCCTTGGCCGAGAGGGTTTGGGCGGTAGGCGAAATTTCCGCGTCGATGACCACCAAGTCGACGTCCACGCGGGAGCGCCTTTCCTGGGCGTGAGCGCCGGGGGCCGCAAACAGCAAAAGGCCGGCCGCCAACGGCGCGGCTTTCGCGAGCCTCGCGCGAAGGAACGCGCGAATCGAAATTCTACGAGACATGAGCAACCTGTCCTTCCAATATCTCCTGAACCAGGGCGGCGGCGCGGCGCGGCGCATCTTGGGCGCCGGAGAGCTCTTGGCGCACTTCCGCCAGGCCGGACTGCATGCGCTGGCGCGCGGCGCCGTCACGCAGCAGGCGCAGCGCTTCGTCCGCGATGCGCTCGCCGGTCATATCGTGTTGGATCAGCTCGGGCACGACCGCGCGGCCCGCGATGAGATTCACCATGGAATAGAACGGCACGTTGACCAGCGGCTTGGCCAGCCAGCTTAGGGGCGTGACTTTGTAATACGTCACCATGGGCGTTCCCAGGAGCGCGGCCTCCACGGTCACGGTTCCGCTGGCGGCCAACGCGAGTTGGGCGTGAGCCATGGCGTCCCAGGCTTCCCCCTCAATCGGCTGGAGAGGCGACCCGGCGAGGCGCTCGCGGAAGAAGGCGGCTCCGGACGTGGCCGATGCGGGCAGGAGCCAGTTGGCGGGGTATTCGCGCGCGATGCGGGCCACCGCGTCCGTCAGCGCGGGCAAGTGGCGCGCGGCTTCACCCCGTCTGCTTCCTGGCAACACTGTTATTAATGGACGGGCCGCGTCGAGGCTGTGTTTCCGGAAAAACTCGTCCCGGGTCAGCGACGGACGAACCAGCCCGGCCAGCGGATGGCCGATGTAAATGGCGCGCACGCCTTCCTTTCGAAAAAACTCCTCCTCGAAAGGGAAGATGCAGAGAACCAGGGCCAAGTTCCGGCGCATTTGCTTGACGCGGCCCTTGCGCCAGGCCCAGGCCTGCGGGGCCACCAGGTAAACCACCGGCACACCCTGGCGGCGGAGGCGCCAGGCCACGCGCAGGTGGAAGTCCGGAGCGTCGGTAAGTATCGCCAGCGCAGGCTTTTCCTGGCGTGCGGCGGCCACCAGCCGGCGGTATTCGCCGTAGATGCGGGGAATGTCGGCCACCACTTCCAGCAGGCCCACCACCGCCAAGCTGGCGAGATCGACCACCGTTCGCACCCCGGCGGCCCTCATCCGCGGCCCCGTGCAGCCGAAAAAATCCAGGTCCGGCGCGAGCGTGCGCAGTTCGCCGGCCACCAGCGAGGCATACAGGTCGCCGGAGGCTTCGCCCGCTGAAATCAGGATCTTACGCACACACTTAGAGTGTAGCGTGCCGCCTTGCTACAATCGGAGCGAACCATGACCACAGGCGCGGAGCATCCCAAGTCCACCGTGGAAGAAATCGCCCTGCGTTTTCGCGGGGAAATGATCCCGATCACCACCAGGTTTTCCTATTTTTCCACCCTGCCCATCGCGGAAGAGGACTTGAAACAGTACTTGAACGACCCGATTGCGGCCCTTCCGCCCGCCACCGTGGCGGCGCTGCCGCCCATTGGGATCATCCTCGCGCCGTATCTGGAGAAGGGCAACGGTAAGGGCGGCGATACGGTGGTCTTCGAGCATCCGCCGGAAACGCGGCATATTCCGTCCTCGCGGCTGGCGCTGGAAGGCATGACCGTTCTGGCGGTGGCGGTGCGGGACATGGAAATGGCGGATTATCATTACCAGTTCTACAACGCGATCGCCGCGATGCTGGCGGATGAATGGCAGGGGGAAGTGCAGGAGAGC
>DATKOS010000202.1:0-10505 GCA_035524535.1 Bryobacteraceae bacterium | reverse complement strand
CAAAGATCTTTTCGAGGCCATTGTGGCCTACAACGAGTAGAAGCATGAGCGCACACACCGCACAAACCGAGTTGAAACTGATCGGCAAGCTGATTCTCGAAGGCGACATGACCTGCGAGACCGGCCTGCACGTGGGAGCGGGCAAGGGATCGCTGGAAATCGGCGGCTCCGATAATCCCGTGGTGAAGGACGCGTTCGGGCGGCCTTACGTGCCCGGCAGTTCGCTGCGCGGCAAGATCCGCTCGCTGCTGGAGCAATCCACCGGCGTGGCGATCCCCGCGGACATGGTGTACTTGTCGAGGCGCAAAGGCCAGGAAGTGCGCATCCACCAGAGCGACCGTCCGGACGACGAGATTTGCCTGCTGTTCGGCCGCAACCCCGGGCGCATGGAGCGGGTGCAGGGTGAAGCGCTGGACACTTCGGCCGCCACGCCGGCGCGCCTGGCGGTATTCGATGCGCCGCTGGACGCCGAGAGCATCACGCCGCAGATGCGCGAGAACCTGGACGATGAACTCACCGAGGTGAAGAGCGAGAATGCCATTGACCGCATCACCTCCCAGGCCAACCCGCGCACGCTGGAACGCGTACCCGCGGGCGCTCGCTTCCGCACGCGTTTCGTGATGGATCTGCTTTGCGACGAAGATGCGGCGCTTTTCCCGCTGGTGCTGGAGGGGCTGCGCCTGCTGGAAGACGACGCTCTGGGCGGCGGCGGTTCGCGCGGCAGCGGGCGCGTGAGCTTTTCCAACCTGAAGCTGGTTTGGCGCGGCCGGAAATACTACGCCGCGGGCTCTCCGGAGAAAGAAATCGGAGCGGGCGCCACCGTGGCCGCGATTCAGGCCGCCGTGGCGGAATCCGCCTTCGCTTTTCTGCACGAGGAGTAATGAACCCGGGATTGATCGTGAAACTCCGGCCCGCCGGGCCGTGGCGCATCGGTTCCGGCTCGGGCGCGCGCAACCGTGTGGACGCCATCTACCACAGCGACTCGCTGTACTCGGCGGTCTGCTGGGCCATGGCGCGCGCGGGCATGCTGGATGAGTGGCTGGACGCGACGGCGCGCGCGGCCGAGCCCGCGGTTTCCTTCAGTTCCTGCTTCCCGTTCGTGGAAGACGTTCTTTGCATTGTGCCGCCGCGGACGATTTGGCCGCCGGCCACCGGCGGAATTTCCGCCCGGCTGCGCTGGAAGAGCGCGCGCTTCGCGCCGCTGGATGTGGTGCGCGCGTTGCTTGCCGGGAGCAAGTTGGATGAAGCTCTCTGGAGCCTGGATGGCGCGAGCGAATGCCTGACGCCAGCCGGAAAGCCCGGGCCGTTCCGCGACGCGGTGCGCTGGAGCGCGGCGGTGGATCGCCTGACCGGCGCCACCGAGCGGCATTCCACGGCGTGCCTGGAATTTCGCGCCGGGTGCGGGCTGTGGTGCGTAGTTTCGTTCCTCGATTCCGCCGCGCGGGATCTTTGGCGCAAGCCCGTGGAAGCCGCCTTCCGCCTACTGGCCGACAGTGGTTTTGGCGGCGAGCGTTCGCGTGGATGGGGCCGCGCCGAGGCGCCGGAATTCGTGGAAGGCGATTTGCCGGACCTGATTCTGCCGCCGCGTCCCGCAGCCACCGGATTGATGGACGATGAGGCCGTGCTGGACCGCCTGGTGGCGGATCTGGTGGGAGGAACCTTGGAGGAGCCGGCCCCACCGGCGAGCGTGGAGCCGTCTCAGGAACCCGCGCAGGAATCTGCTCCCGATGTCAGCCTGCCTGAGAATGGCGCACTGCCGGCCAACGGCGTTAACGGAATCAAGGCCGAGGGCGAGTTGGCCGCGGAAGCGCCGCGGGAGATGGGCGGCGGCGTGGCCGTGCTGGAAGAGGAAGAAGTTGCGGTGGCCATCGCCGAGGAGGTTCAGCCCCCGGAGCCGCAGCCGGAGCTTGCGCTGCAAGTGAGCGAGGGCGACGCTCCACACCTGCACTGGCTGCTCTCGCTCTATACGCCCGCGGCCGCGGACTCCGTGGATTGGCAGCGCGGCGCCTACGCCGTGCTCACGCGCGGGGGGCGCGTCGAGAGCCCCGCCGGGTCGGGCGAATTGAAGAAGCAGCTTCCGATGATCGCCGAGGGCTCCGTGCTTTCCGCCAGCCAGGAACCGCGCGGCGCGGCCACCGACGTCGGTCCCGAAGGCTTTCCCCACCCGGTATACCGCGCCGGGTTCGCGGTCTCCATCCCGCTGCCGGAGGTGCGCTGATGCGCTATCGCCTCACGTGCCTGACGCCGCTGCTGGTGGGAGACGGCCGCAAGCTCAGCCCCATCGACTATATGGTCTGGAAAGACCATGTGAACGTCCTGGACCAGTGGCGCATCTTCCGTCTGTTGGCGAAGGGGCCGCGCCTGGATGGCTACCTGGCGGAACTCAAGAAAGCGGAAAAGCTGGAGTTCGCCTCCTGGGGCGGCTTCGCGCAGAATTTCGCCGGGCGGCGCATCCCATTTGAAAGCCCGGCTTACGCGGCCTATTGGAACCGCGCGGCGGGAGACAGTCTGCACATTCCCACCTTCGCCAGCGGCGCCTCCGGCCCATATCTGCCGGCCACTGCCATCAAGGGCGCGCTGCGCACGGGAATGGCCTTTGCCAACTGGCGCGACGGCATGCTGCAGGAAGTGGCGGCGAAGACGCAAGGCGAGCGGTTTCCGCGGCGCCCCGCCATGAGCGCCGAAGAGCATGCGCTTGGCGCGGGCGGCGCCGACAAGATGCGTTTCCTGGGCGCGGGCGATTCGGCCCCAGTGTCCACGGCGCTTTTCAAGATCTATCTGCTGCGCTCCTCCACGCTTCAGCCCCGGGGCGGCGGGTTCACACTCGGGTGGAAGCAGAGCCCGCGCGGCGCCGTGGATGGCGCGCGCCCGGACGACAGCACGCCCGTATTCGCCGAAATGGCCGTGCCCGGCGCGGTATTCGAGGGCGATTGGAACGAGAACGCCTTCCTGCTGCGGCCGGAAGTGCGCCGCTCCGTGCGCTGGCCCGAGAACCTGTCGCGGGCGCGGTTCTTTGAGGCGGCCAACGTGTATGCGGCCGGCCTGCTGAACCTCCAGAGGCAGTATGCAAGCTGGGCGGGCATGGGCCTGCTGGACCGCAACCTGGACCAACTGGAACAGCGCCTCACCTCCGCCCGCGAAAAAGGCGGCTGCCTGCTAGCGCTAGGCTGGGGCGGGGGCCTGCCCGTGAAGAGCTCGTGGCTCGACACCACCAACGCCGACTACCGCCAGATCCTGAAGGCCTTCGGAGCCTATGACCGGGCGCTTTCGAGCAATCTGCCCTTCCCCAAGACCCGCAAGATCGTCTTCCTGAACAACCAGCCGGCGACGCTGCCGGGCTGGGTGGAACTGACGGTAGAGTAGCGTCCTCGGCTTACGTGGCGGCGGGGGGTAGATTTGCCCGGTTCGTTACGTTAGCGGCGCGGTGCGGCATTGGGCGCTGGGAGATTCGGCCTGGCTTCGCTTGGCTTGGCAGGCTGAAGCCTACCCCACCTCGTCGGTAGGCGGAAGCTGCCCCCAGTTGTTGGTTGGTTGAAGCTGTTCCAGTTTGTTGGCGGGTTGAAAGCCGCCGTACCTCGGAGGCTCACGCATCGGGACGGCAGCTCGGCCCGGCTCGGGACCTTGGTATCTTGAAGAGTGGCTCGAATTTACCCTTTCCAACCCTATCGCTATACCGAAAAAGCGGGCGCGCTTGGCAACCTGGTCACGCAGCCTTACGATAAGATCTCCCTGCCCATGCGAGAGCGCTACTTGGCGCTCAGCCCCTACAATCTGGTGCGCGTGATCCTCGGCGAACGGCGCGAATCGGACACCGATTCCGACAATGTCTATACCCGCGCGGCGGGACACTTGAAGGACTGGACCGCCTCCGGTATTCTGGCTCGCGACGCCGAGCCTGGCATCTTTCCCTACTTCCAGGAGTTCACGGTTCCGGATACCGGCGAGCGGCTCGTGCGCAAGGGTTTCATCGCGCTGGGCGCGGTGGAGGATTATTCGGCGGGCGTGGTGCACCGCCACGAACACACGCTTTCCGGCCCCAAGAAGGACCGCCTGGAGCTGGTGCGCGCCACCCACGCGCACTTCGGCCAGATCTTCATGCTCTACCCGGATCCGGAAGGAGCGGTGGACGCGCTGCTCGACCAGGCCGCTGGCTCGGCGCCATGGGCTGAAGTGGAAGACGAGTACGGCGCGATCCATCGCGTTTGGAAGATGGGCGACGCGGCCACCGTGCAGCGCCTGATGGCGGACAAGAAGCTCCTCATCGCCGACGGCCATCACCGCTATGAAACGGCGCTGGCTTTCCGCAACGAGAACCCCAACCTCCCCGGCGCGGACCGCGTGATGATGACCTTCGTCAACATGCACTCGCCCGGCCTCAAGATCCTGGCCACGCATCGTCTGGTGAGCGGCATCGACGGCGCGGGCCTGCCCGAGAAGCTGCTCCAGGCGGCCGCGCGCGAGTTCCAGGTGACCGAGATCGATTCACTTGACCGGCTCAAGCGCGCCTGGGCGGCCAACGGAGGCCCCACCGTCATCGGCGCCGCCATCGGCAATCGTCTCTTCCAGTTCGAAGCGCACCAAAGCGCGGGCCAACTGGACGTGCGCGTGCTGCACGAGCGCCTGCTGGGAAGCGCCCTAGGCATTGGCGAGGAAGCCGTCCGCGATGAGCGCCATCTGCGCTATGTGCGGGGAATTGACGTAGCGGTGGATGAGGTGCGGCGCGGCGCCGCCCAGGTCGCCTTCCTACTGAAGCCCGTCTCGGTCCAGCAGGTGGCCGACATATCTTTCCGCGGAGGCGTGATGCCCCAGAAGTCCACGGACTTCTACCCCAAGCTCCTCTCCGGATTGACCATCTACAAAGTCGGCGAGTAGATCTGGCCTCCCGGGCCTTGTTCTTCCAGCCAAGCTACCCGGACCCCCCGGGCGCTCGCGCCGCTAGAGCGCCGGCATCAGCGCCCAGACCTTATAATTTTCATAATTTCCGCCCATTCCGGCCGATATGCCGGTCGATGATGACGGAATTCGAAGACCAGTCGGCCGCTAACCAGGCCGCCATCCTCCGCTATCTGGATGCTGAGGAAATGGCCACCCGCTCCTCGATCCGGCTATCGCGAACGCTCCCAGATCCCAACCCAGAAGGCCTTGCCGCCCGGCAACGGGTGTTCCCACGCCTGGAGTAGCCGGAACCCATTCTCATCAAGGCGCTCGCGGAAGCGCGCCGGCTCGATAAGGCGGAAGTTCTCCCGCAGTCTTTGCACTGAGGGGAACGGGGTGATGGCAAGATCTTCCGACGTAGTAGCGGGCAGTTGCAGGACGGCGGAGAACCGCCCGCCCTCGGCCGCCAGCGAAAGGGCATGTTCCAGACATGGGTCCAGCCCCGCGTGTTCGAAGATGAGCGCGGCATGGACCAGTTCCACGGGGGCGATGGCGGCGCAGGGCTCGGTGAGGTCGTGGCGCCGGAGTTCCAGGCCGGGCAGCGCCTGGTAACGCTGCCGCACCGCCTCCAGATAATCCGGATTGATATCGACTCCCACCACGCGCTTGGTGCGCGCGGGGTCGATATGCTCCAGGCCGTTCCCGCCGGCTACGCCCAAGACGGCCACGGATGCGGGTGCGCAACATTGCAGCACTTGGCGGAACAGTTCTGAGAGAACCTCCAATTGCCGGACCGAGGCGGAGCGCATGTGCTCCTCGTAGTCGTTCAGCGGGACGTCCAGCCAGGGATGCGGCATATCTCATTGTGCCCGCGGGAGGGCCATAAGCGGCAAGCCCGGGGGCGGCGCCAGGGCACGCTGACTTGCGGCGCTTTTTCAATTACTTCCGGGGCGGCCGGCCGCGGCGCGCGGGCATACTCCGAGGCCGCGCCGGCACGCTCCGTGGCGGCCTACGTACGGACCCGCCCCGCGCGAGTGTTATCATCGCACTAAATTCGTGGAGCGCGAAGAGGTCCTTGCCAAGCTGCGTGAACGGATCGTCGCCTTCGCGGCATCTCATTTATCGAGGGATGCCGCCGAAGACGTGGCGCAGGAGACCCTCATGCTGCTGCACGAAAAGTACGCGACCCTGGACCGGCCGGAAGACCTGCTGCCGCTTTCCCTGCAAATCGTACGGTTCAAGATCATGGCTCTGCGCCGGAAGGCGGTCCGCCGCGGCGAGTACACCCAGGTTTCGGTGACCGATATCCCGCTTCCCGACCTGGACGCCAACCCGGCCGACGCCCTGGAGCGAAAGGAGATGATGGAGCGACTCTCCAACTCGCTGGAGCAATTGGAGGCGCGCTGCCGCGAATTGATCCGCCTGAAACTGCAGGGGAAGACGTTCGCGGAGATCCGCGAGGCGCTACGCGCCGCCAGCATCAATACGGTCTACACGTGGGACCACCGCTGCCGCGAACGCCTTTTGAATTTGATGGGCGGCGATTGGGAGCGTCCAAAATGAGCCGCGAAGCCATGCGCAAGCTGCTCGGCGGATACGCCACGGACACGCTCACCTCCGAAGAGCGCCAAGCGCTCTTTGCCGCCGCGCTGGACGATCAGGAACTGTTCGATGCCCTGGCGCGCGAGCAGTCCTTGCGAGACCTGCTGCGCGACCCGGCCGCGCGCGCCCGGCTGCTGGCCACGCTGGACGACGCGCCGCAAACCGCACGCAGCCCCATCCTGCGTTGGATTTGGAGCCATCCGGCCGGCCTCGCGGCCGTGGCGTGCATGCTTGCGGTAGGCATTTACACCGTGCGCGTGGCGAAATTCGCTCCCGAAAGCGCCGAAGAGACGGCCACCGCGCGGCCGGCGGGCAACGCCAAGCCGCCCCGCGTCTTCCAACCCGCGCCCGCGGAATCCAAGGCGCCGGCGCCCTCGCTGAAAGTCCCGCAGCCTCCCGTGGTGGCGCAGAGCACGCCCGCGCTGCCGCTTCCGCAGCCCCCCGCACCGCCGATTCCGGAACCGCCGGCGGCCGCCGTGGTTTCCGCCCCGGCCGTGCCCGCGCAAGCTCCCGCGCCGGTGGCGCCCGTTCCGGCCGCGGCGGGCGCCACACCCATGTTGGCGGGTTCGTCGCGCGCGGCAGGCGGCGGAGGAACTTCGCGTGAACCCTTGGCCGGCGTGGGCGGCGCGACCGGAGGACTGCACGGCGCCGCCGCGGTTCCACTGGCGCGCGAATTGGCCACTGCACCGCCGCCCCCAGTGGCCGCCGCCGGCCGCGCCGCCCTGACAGGCGCCGTGGTCGATGCCAGCGGAGCGGCCGTGCCCGGCGCGCAGGTGGAAGTGCGGGATCTGGCGAGCGGCGCCGTTCGCCAGACCGTCTCCGGCCCTGAAGGCGCTTTCGCCTTCAATAACCTCGAGCTTTCTCGCTACGCGCTCACCGTTAGAGCCAGCGGATTCAGGACGCTGACCGAGAACAACGTGGATCTGGCCTCCGCCGCGCCGGTGGACCTGGGCAAGATGCCGATGGCTATCGGCGCGCTAACCGAAGAAGTCGCCGTTACCGCAGCCGCCACGCCCGTTCAGACCGCCAGTTCGCAGAACTCCAAGCTGGTGGATACTAGCCAGATGGCGGACCTCACGCTGAAGGGCCGCGACCTGTTCGCCGTGCTGCAAACCATACCCGGGGTTGCGCTGGGCAATTCGTATCTGGCCGCGGCGGCGCCGGACTCGATACGCGCCAAGTTCGACCCCGAAGTGCTGGCGCTGCTCACGCCCGGCGCCACCGGCGGCGCGCAGCCGGCGCCCGCAAGGCCCGCCATTGTGTCGAAAGGCCTGGCCCTGGTTCGTGTGACGATCTCCGGCGCCGCCGCCCCAGCCCTGCCGCAACTCAAGGCCGCCGGTCTTGCCATCAAGAGCCACAAGGCGGATCAGGTGACCGGGCGGATCGCCGTGGAGAAGCTGCTCCCACTGGCGCAACTTCCAGTGGTTACGTGGATCGCTCCCGGCAAGTAGCGGCGCCGGGCGTGGAGCGGAAGCCGCGCGGGCTTCCCGGTTAACACTTGGCCTGCCTCTGCCGTCTTGCCCCTAGCTAGAGAGCCCAAGGGCGGGACAGGCGATTGCCGCTTGCCTCGCGGGGCTATGATGATCCAATTGGAGACGGTCGCGATCGACGCCACCGAAGATGACGATCTGGTGCGCGCGGCGGCGGAGGGGGACCGCCGGGCATTCGGCGAGCTCTACGTCCGCCATGCCCGCATGGTCCACGGGATTCTACTGGCGCGCGTTCCGCGTGAGGCGGCCGAAGACCTGCTGCACGATGTGTTCGTGGCGGCGCTGGAGCGGCTGGGCGGGCTGCGCTCGGCGCGGGCGTTCCGCGGATGGCTGCTGGCTATTGCCCGGAATCGCGCCACGGACTACTTCCGCACTAACGGCGGAAGCGAGCCTCTGGAGAACACCGAAGCGCGGCGCGGGCACGGCCCGGGCGTGGAAGCGTTCCTGATTCTGGACCAGATTCGCAGCCTGCCGGAAGCCTACCGGGAGACCCTGATCCTGCGGCTGGTGGAAGGCATGACCGGACCGGAGATCGCGCGGCAGACCGGGTTGACGCCGGATTCGGTGCGCGTCAACCTGTGCCGCGGCATGAAGATGCTGCGGCGCCTGCTGGGGAGCGCGGAGAAGAAATGAACGACGATTACCTTTGGGACCGCAGTGGGGCGCCCGACGCCGAGATCGAGCGGCTGGAGCGCGTGCTCGCGCCGTTGCGCGCGGGGCGGCCGTCGCTGGCGGCCGCGGCGGCACAGGCACGGCCCGTGCGGCCTCAGCTTCGCTGGCTGGCGGCCGCGGCGGCGGTGATTCTGGCGGCGCTCGCGCTGCTGCGCCTGCCCGCCCCGGACGCGGCGGCCAGCGCTTGGCAGGTGGAGAGCCTGTCCGGCACGGCGCGGGTGGGCGGCAGGAGCGCCTCGGTCGATATGGCGGTCCGCGCGGGCCAGACGCTGCGAACGGGGGCGGACTCCGGCCTCACCATGGAAGCCAATGAAGTGGGCTCGGTGGACCTTGGCCCGGATTCCGAATTGCGCGCCTCCAGCGCCAACCGCCTGCTGCTGCGGCGCGGCACGCTGCACGCATTCATCTGGGCTCCGCCGCGGCAATTCGTGGTGGATACGCCGGCCGCGCGCGCCGTGGACCTGGGCTGCGAATACACCATGACCGTGAACGCGGCGGGCGAAGGGCTGTTGCGCGTGCAGTACGGGTGGGTGGCGTTTCAATATGCGGACCGGGAATCCTTCATTCCGGAGGGCGCGCAATGCGTGATGCGCCCGCGGTCCGGACCCGGGATACCGTACTACGAAGATGCGCCGGCGGCGTTACGCGAGGGCTTGAGCCGGTTGGAAAGCGGCGACGAGGCGGCGCTCTCCGAGATTCTCGCCGCAGCGCGTCCGCGCGACGGTCTCACGCTGTGGCACCTGCTGACGCGTGCGGCGCCCGCCGACCGCGGCCGCGTGTTCGACCGCTTCGCGCAACTGGTGAAATTGCCGCCGGAAGTGACGCGGGAGGGCGCCCTGAAGAAGCAAGCGCGCGCGTTGGACTTGTGCTGGGACGCGCTGGATCTTGAGAATACCGACTGGTGGCGCGGTTGGGAGCGCCGCTGGTAGACCGCCGTCCTGGTTGAATAAGACTAACGGGTTCCCAAACTCCTTAGTTTGTCCTACAATATCTGCCTGGGAGGCGTAGCGTATGCTGGACACTCTGCTGGCAACCCTGGTTTTCTTCTTGGGGATCTCGCTCCCGATTTATTTGCTCCGCCGCTTTCACTCGGTGGCTTGGCCCTGGCACCTGCTGGCGCTCTTTGCGGCGCTGGCTATCGGTTTCGCGCCGGGAACGGCCCTGCTCGATTCGGTTGCCGGAACGTTCCTCTACGGGTTCGCCATCGGCTTCCTGGGAGTTTGGGGGCTAGGGGGCCTGGCCAGAACGGCCCGCGAGGCCGGACACAAGGCCCGGTAGGTACGTTGCTGGGGCTCTACTGACCGGCGGTGGCGAGAAACGGCCGGCGGCCGCGCGGGCCCGTTTGCAGGCGCAAACAATGGCCGGCTCGTGGGACCAGTACGCCAGGCGCTGTATAGATTGATTCTAAAAGAAGATACTTGGTAGCGCTAACGGGAATCGAAAGCGTCCAAGCCCAGTATAGTACGTGACGGCTGGTGCTATGTGGTTGATTTTACGTGCTTCCAGGTTTCCTTATGCCAACCCGTCGTGTCGTGTACTTGCGCCGGGTGACATGGCCGTGACATGGATCGCAATGCAGACTAATGTGTTGGCCGCAGGGCCTGCCTTAGGCTGCAGCCTTCATTTCCACTTCATCATCGATCTGCGCCTCTTCGATCAGCGGACGCGCGAATTGGTTGACGATAATCTCCACTATGGCGTCGGGGCACCGTGCGATCAGTGCATCGAGAAGCGCGCTAATTCTAATGGGGCCGGAAAGAGGTACGCCGTACTCCGTGCAGAAATGGCGCACTCCCTTGACGGTGAACCCCACGAACTTATTGTCGCCAGGTGCTGGGTAATTGTTCACAAGAACCGTTAACCAGT
>DATKOS010000201.1:0-2118 GCA_035524535.1 Bryobacteraceae bacterium | reverse complement strand
CGTCGGCCCCGCCGCCGCGCGCCAGGCGGAGCGCTCCCGCGCGGCCGACCTGGCGATTGTCGCGAGCGATCCGGACTTGCGCGCCAACCAGACGCTGCAAGGCTGGCTGATGCACGACGCCTTCGCCATGCACGGAGGCTTCGGCGCGCCGTACGAATTCCTGTGGGCCAACCCCTACCAGCCGGGGCTGAGCTATTATTACCTCCCCTTGGCCTATTACAACGCCGATTTCGGCAAGCTCTTCGTGCGGTCTAGTTGGGAGGATTCGGCCACCTGGCTGGGCATATGGGATGGCGTAATCCAGAAAGACGAAGGCGGCCAGCCCACGCCGCTCAGCCCGGAAGCCACCCCGCAGCGTTTCGCCGCCGCGGTGGTGGCGTTCGGCGCCAGCAAGGAAGGCTTCGGCGTCAGCCTGGAGGAGGGGCAAAGGCTTTTCGTTGCGGGCCTCGCGCCCAAGCACGCCTACCAAGTGGAAATCGAAGGCCGGCAGCCTTTTGAAGCGCCAGCCGATCCGGGCGGGATTGTGGAGCTGAAGCCGCCGCCTGGAAAGTACGTATCCATCCGGCTCCAATAAAGCCCGGCGGGCTTCGCCCGGAGCCTGCACGTTTCGGCCGCCCGCCGCGTCTACACTGTTAGATAAGGTATGCGTGTGCTTTGCCTCGGCTTGGCGCTGTGCTCGCTCGCTTCGGCGGGCGAGTACGTGACGTTCGCCAGCGGCTCGCGGATGCGCGTGGACCGCCATGTCAACGAAGGGCGCCAGGTGCGCCTCTTCACCGGCTCGGCGGAAGTAGTTGTGGATGCCTCCAATGTCCGTGGATACGAAGCGGACGAGGACCCACCGCCACCCGCAGCGGCTGCCGCACCTGCCGCCGCGCCCCAAACCAAGCCCGCTCCCGCCACCCCGGCCGATCTGGCTGATGCCGCCGCCGACAAGTACGGCCTGCCGCGGGCCCTGGTGCGCAGCGTGATGAACGCCGAATCCGCCATGAACCCGTTTGCGGTTTCCCCCAAGGGGGCGGTCGGGTTGATGCAGCTCATGCCGCAAACGGCCAAGACCATGAGCGCCAATCCATACGACGCCGCGCAAAACGTGGACGCAGGCGCGCGCTACCTGCGCGACCTGCTGGTGCAGTACAACGGCGGCTTGTGGCGCGCGCTGGCGGCATACAACGCCGGTCCCGGAGCGGTGGCCAAGTACAAAGGCGTTCCTCCATACCCGGAGACCGTGAACTACGTCCTGCGCGTGACGCACGCCGCGGGGGAGGACTGAGAAAAGCAGTCTTCAGTTCTCCGTTCGCTTCGCCCACGCGGCGCGCTAGTCCGCCGAGGCGCAAGCTCCAGCAAAGTACGTTTCCGCCGCCCGCTCCAATTCCGCGCGCGTAATGCGCACGGGCCTCCGCTCGTACTGGCTGACGGCTTTCACCAGCCGCACAATGTCCGTGGGGAAGCAGGCGCGAAGACGGCCGGCCGCGGCCAGGCAGAGCTCCCGCAGGAAGGCGGCGGCGCCGGGTTCCGCTTCGGCCTCCTGGTCCGCCACCACCCGTTCAAAGATGCGGTCGAAAACCTCCGGCGCGGCCCCGTCCACCAGCACCCGAGCCGCAATCCGGCGCAGGAACTCTTCGCGCCCCAGTTCGGCGGGCTTCATTTCCGAACAGAAGATCACCGTCATCCGGAAGGGCGCTTGAAACTTCAGGCCGGAGTTGAGTTCGAGATAGTCCACGCCGCGCTCCAGCGGAACAATCCAGCGGTTCAGGAGATCGCTCGCTGATATGGCCTGCCGCCCGAAGTCGTCAATGATCAGAACCCCGCCATTGGCCTTCATCTGGCAGGGCGCGATGAACACGCGCGTGCTCTCGTCGAGCCGCAGTTCCAGCATTTCAGCGCTCAGTTCGCCGCCGACGGTGATGCAGGGCCGCTCGCACAGCACCCATCGCGGATCGAGCAGTTCGTCGCTGCAAGGAATCTGGCGATGGACCACCGGGTCGAAGACGCTGACGATATGGCCGTCCACCTCCACGGCGTAAGGCACCAGGACATGATCCTTATAAATCCTGAGGATCCGCTCCGCGATGCTGGTCTTGCCGTTTCCGGTCCCGCCGTATAGAAAGAGGGATTGGT
>DATKOS010000200.1:0-19111 GCA_035524535.1 Bryobacteraceae bacterium | reverse complement strand
AACTTCCCGCGGCCGACGCCGGAGGCTCAAGAATGGTCAACCCGCCATACGTTTCCGTCGCCGCGCCCTTCAGCGAGGCCGCCGCCAGAATCTTCGCCGTATCGAACGTTCCGCGCGCCAGCGCCAACCCCGTATGAGCCGGCGCGCCGGTGGAAGCCACTAGAAGCTCCGTCACGTCCGTGCGCGGGTTCAAGCCGGTGAGCGCGGCGAGGCTCTGCAGCGCCTGATCCTGCGGCGCGATGAGCGTCAGCAAGTACTGCCCGAATGGCGTGGTGAACGCCTGTTGCACGTTGATGCCGGCCACCACTTGCGCGTTCGGCATGACCAGATTCAGCATTTGGGGGTCGGCGGCGCGAGCCGGCAACACCCCGCAGAAAACAGCGGCAACCGCCGCGGAAGCAAGGAAACGTGGGCTCATAAGAGGTTCTCGCTGTCTATTATGACGTGGTAGGCAGGAGGGGATTAGCACAACACCGGTCCTAGATAACGGCTCACGTTGGCAGTCCGAGGTGTTCGGTGTTGCTAGGAATCCCGGGGCTCTCAGATGCCGCCAACAGCCACACAGCTCACCGCACGATGGTGACGTCGGGCCGCTGCTGAGCCTTGAAATATTTGAAATATTGAAATTGTTGACAGTGGTTTGATTTTGTGAAAAGTATACTTATACAGCATATGTTCAGGGTCTCCTAATGATGAGGCGCAACAGGAGCAGGATTTCGGTGGGAGTACTGGCTTTGCCGGCATCTCTAGTTGGGACAAAGGAGCACTTCAGCGATGCCATCGATAACAGCACGCGGAAGCGACTCGAGTTCCCGGCAGGGATTGGCCGCTAGCTCTATACCATGCGCACTCCTTGCCGCGGGCCGCATTTTACTGCCGCCTGACGGCTTCCTATTCCATTCCCCTCGGGTCTGTGGTGGGCATCTCCAGCCAGCCCTGTTGGGGCACGGCATCCACCGGGAGACCTCCTTGCCAGAGCGAGAACTGGAAGCGCAGGCCGCCGCCGTCGCGCACGCCTAAAGCCGCCAGGGGGATGCTTGCTTCCAGAACCTGCGCGTAGGCGCAGGCCGCGGACGGGCCCGGCTGCGGCAATCTGGCGCTGGTTACAGTGGCCGTGCCCTGGCGGATGGCGATGGCCAGCTCGCTCGGCGGGCCGCCTTGGGTGGGCTGCACGGTGATGCGGGCTTCCGCCTCGTGCAGTTCGGCTTCCGCGCCGGGATGGAAATCCATGCGTAGGTAGAAACTCGCGCCGTCGCTGCCGAAATGCGCCTCGCGGATGAGGAACTTCTTGCCATGCATCGAACCGGAACGGGCATCCACGCGGTACGTTCCGGCGCCCATCCATTCGAAATAGGAGGTCACCAAGCCGTCTATCACGGGCGTCACCGGGCCGGAAGGCGCGATTTGCAGGTCCTTCGCCACGCTGCGCAGAATGGGCCGCGAAAGCTCCTCCGGCGGGTTCAAGTTGAGGAAGCGATAAACGTTGGCCAAGTGGCTGCGGTAAAGCTGGTCAAACTCCTCGCGGTTGGCCGACTGATGTTCCGGCCCGTACCACCAGCACCAATCGCTGCCTTCGGCGATCATCAGCTCTTCCAGCGCCAGCCGGCGCCGGTCCTCGGGAACGCCGGTGGTGGCGTCGAACGTCTGGCGGGCGCGCAGCAGTTGCGACCAGGCGTCGTTATCTTCCTCCGCGCCGATCCACACATCGAAATTGGCGTCGATCCAGGAGCCCGGAAAGATGCGCTCCAGCGGCTCGGGCGGCAGCTTCTTGAGCGCTTCGCTTACGGTGAGCGCTGCCATCTGGCCGTCTTCGGAGATGCGGCGGTAGAGTTCGCGCAGGAACGGGCGGCCGTTGAGGTAGTAATACTCCCAGGCGTTTTCGCCGTCCAGGATGATGGGCACCAGCGCATCGCGGCCCGCGCCCGTGATGCCCGCGCAGTTTTCGCGGATGCGCTGCAGAAAATCTCCCGCGGCCGCGGCGGCGTCCATCTTGGAATAGACGAAGCCGATGAGGTCGCTCATGTAGTGGTCGCGGAAGATGGCGTTGAGCGACTTGCCGCCCTGCCGCCACTGGTAGGGGCGGTAGAGGCCATCCACGGCCACGGCCCGGCTCAGAGTGCGATTCAAGACGCCGCTATCGGTGGCGGCCCACTGGTAACCCAAGTCCGCGGCGATGGAGAAGACCTCGTCGGAAACCGAGCCTTCCGAAGGCCACAGGCCGACCGGCGGCGCGCCGAATTGCCGCGCGATGTAATCCCGCGCCAGGGCAAGCTGCCGGCGCGCGTCCTCGGGATAGTGGAAACGCGGCGGGAGGGCCACGCCGTGATGCGAGACGCCGGCGATGTTGGAATCGCACAGCAGCGGCAGAATGGGGTGGTAGTAGGGCGTGGTGGAGATTTCGATTTGGCCGGAGGCGGCCAGCTTCTGGTATTCCGGCATCACCTGGCCGATGATTTCACGCTGCTTCTCGCCCATGCGCCGCTGGTCCGCCAGGGTGAAATTGCGGCCGCGTTCCACCCACCCGCGAACCTCGGGATCCGACGCCTGAAACTCCTCGTCGAACCAGGCGAGCTGCGACCACATCTGCAAATCCCGCAGGCCCTGCGCTCCAAACAGCCGCCACGATCCCGATTCCTTCTGCGCTTGCCAGGCGTCGAACAGCTCGCCATAGCGCGGGTAGCGGTAGATCATGCGCTGCGGATCGGAGTAGAACGAATGGCGCATCAGGAAATTGCGCTCGGCTTCGTTGAAGTCCTCGGCGGGTTTTAGAGCCAGGGAGAGGAAGGGGTCGCGCGCTTCGCCGCTGGCGTATTCGGCCACCTGGGCCGCCAGCGACGGCACCAGGTTGAAGGTCTGCTTGACACGCGGGAATTCTTCCAGGATGCGCGCCATGCCGTAGTAATCCTTGAGCGCGTGCATGCGCGTCCAGGGGAGCTTGTACTCGCCCGTGCCGAGGTCCTTGTAGAACGGCTGGTGCATGTGCCAGAGGAAGCACAGGTAGATTTGCGGCATGTTGGTATCCAGGCTAGCGCCCGAAGTAACTCCTGGTGGGCGGCGGCGGCGCGTCGTGGCGAATGGCGCGCCAAATGACGTCGTTGAGCTCGTCGTCGTCGTTCAGGTCGGCTTCTTCAAAATCCATGTGACGAGCGGCGGCCGCGCCCGGACCGCTCTTGGGATTTCTCTCCGTCAGGCTGATGCGCGGCTGCTCGGCCGCGTAAGGGGCCGGATCCGGGGTGGCCTGAAACAGGCTGGTCATGGGGCGCGCGCCGGCGTCGAAATCGGTCATGGGACGCAGGCCCAGCAGCAGCTCCATGGTGCGCAGGACGGAGGTGGTGTTGTACATGGTGCTATCCACCAAGCCGCGCTTCACATATGGCGAAATCACGAACGCCGGCGAACGGTGCGAATCCACGTGGTCCGGCCCGTCTTGCGCGTCGTCTTCCACAATGAAGATGGCGGTGCTGTTCCAGAAGCGCGATTTGGAGACGCCCTCCACCAGCATGCCCACGGCCTGGTCGTTATCCGCCGCGGCGGAGAGCGGCGCGATGGCGCCGGCTTCGGCGCCGGACGTGTGGTCGTTGCCCAGGCGTATGAGCGTGAGGCGCGGCATCTGGCCGGACTTCTCATCCGCCGCCAGATCCGCCAGGAACACCTTGGCGCGCTCCACGTCCGGGTAGGCGAGGTCGAAGCCGCGGAATGCGCGTTCGGTGACCGGCGCCAGCACGGGATCGCGCACGGCGGATACCTGGGCCGCGCCGGGCGCGGGGTGTTCCGCGTTGGTGACCATGTAACCGAAATTGCGGATGGTCAAGCCGGCCTGGGAGGCGCCGGTCCAGAGGTAGCCGGCCGGGGGCAGGGAGGCCGGGTCGGTCTCCTCGTAGTCGTACGTTTCGCGGCGCTTGGCGTAGCTGTTGGGCCAAAGCTTCTGGGTGTAGTCCGGCGCAATGGCCGCGGTGGACCAGGCGTGCCCGTCCGCGCTCACATCCGAATTGACGTAGAAATTGTCGAGCAGGACGAACTGGCGCGCGATCTTGTGCAGGTTGGGCGTGACGTTTTCGCCGAAGAGCACCAGCGAGGGGTCGCCGTTGCCTTGCTTCATATCGCCCAGGACCTGGTCGTAGGTGCGGTTCTCCTTGACGATGTAGATGACGTGCTCGATGGCGGGCAGCGAGTTCGGGGCCAGCAGCCTGGCGTCCGTGTAGGGCGAATCGGCGAGTTCCTCCTGGGTCCAGGCGGCGAGTTGGTTGGCGTCGAAGGCATCGATCCACGAGGCCGAGCCGGTCTGCATGCTTGCCACGTATTGCCTGGCGGGCACGCCGGCTTGCACGGGTGCGGCGTTTTCCTCGGGGTTGGGACCGTGAGGCGCGGGGTAGGACCGCGCACCCTTGCCGTTGAGGACCACCAGCGCGCCCGAACCGAGCGCGCGCACCGCGGTGGGATACCAGCCGGTGGGGATGAACCCGGCCACGTGGCTGCGCTCTTCGGAGATATCGATTACGGCGGCCGCATTGGCGTCCGAACAGGCCACGTAGAGGGTCTTGGCGTCCGGAGAAAGCGCCAGCGCCGAAGGCGTCATGCCCACCGGCTGCATGGCCGTCATGGAGATGTTGATGGTCTCCACCAGTCCCATCCGGTTGCTTTCGGTGAGGCCCACCGAGTAGACGTTGTTGGTATTGGCGGCGGCCACGAATAGGCGCGCCACCCAGGGGGCCTCGCCTTCGTTGGTCTGCGCCACTTCGCCCTCGCGCCAGACCATGTCGGTGGGGTGATCGCCCAGGCGCACCGTCTGCGTGCGCTCGCCGGTGGAGGCGTCATAAAGGCCCACGGAGCGGTCCGCCCAATGGGAAACGAAGAAGGACTTACCGTCGGGGTGAAAGAGAATGCGGTACGGGCGGCGCAGGGTGGGGAAGTGGTTGGTCACCATGCCGGAGAGGGGATTGATGACCGCGATGGAATTGCGGTAAAGCTGCGCGGCGTAGAGCAGGCGCCCATCGGGAGAAAACGCGATGTCGCCCACGAAGTCCTGATCCGTGCGGGAAGCTTTCGGAACCACCTCAAACGTGCGGCCGGGGGTGAGCGAGCCGTCGCCGTTCAGCGTGAACTCGAAGACGGCCGCCTGCGAACCGCCGCCCACGTAGACGCGGTCGGTATGCGGCGCGAAGGCCAGGCCCAGCCAGCCGTCCGGCACGCGCGCGGAACTTACCACGCGCTGGGAGGTGGTATCGATCACGCTGATGGACGGCGGATTGTACCCGGCGTTCAGCGCCAGCAGATATTTGCCGTCGCGCGAGAGCGCGGTGGACATGGGCAGCGTATCGAGGGGAATTTGTTTTCCCGCCGGGTGCAGCCGCCAGCCGCTATTGAGCAGGAATCCGCCGTCCGCCAATGGGCCGACGCGTTCCCGCGGCGCCTCCTGCGAACTCAGCGCCGCGGCCGCGACAATCGCGGCCGCCGCCATTGCCAGGCGGGCCGCTGTGGAACGCAAGGAGAGTCCCATGGAACTTCCATTGTACTAGCGGCCGGCAACGCGCCCTCGCATTCTGCTTGCAACCGTTCGGGGACGGTTTTCATCCATTAGGTGACCAATCTTGACTAATAAGTACAGATTCGCTACTCTGGCGTATTAAGCAGGGCCGCAGGAGCGCATTCATGCCAAGCGATTCCGCCAATACGATAGAAACCTTTGCAAATCAAGAATATAAGTGGGGATTCGTCACCGATATCGAATCCGAAGCGATTCCCCGCGGGCTGAACGAGGACGTGATCCGGCTGATTTCGGCGAAGAAGCATGAGCCGGAGTGGCTTCTGGAGTGGCGGCTCAAGGCGTACCGGCACTGGACCACCATGACGGAGCCCAAGTGGGCAAACGTACATTACCCGCCGATCGACTACCAGGACATCATTTATTACGCCGCGCCGAAATCGAAGAAAGACAAGCCCAAGAGCCTCGATGAGGTGGATCCGGAGCTTCTGAAGACGTACGAGAAGCTGGGCATCCCGCTGGAGGAGCGCGCCATTCTGGCGGGCGTGGCCGTGGACGCGGTATTCGACAGCGTCTCCGTGGCCACCACGTTCAAGCACAAGCTGGCGGAGATGGGCGTGATTTTCGGCTCGTTCTCAGAAGCCGTGCAGGAGCACCCCGACCTGGTGAAGCGCTATCTGGGTTCGGTGGTGCCTTCCTCGGACAATTACTTCGCGGCGCTCAATTCGGCGGTGTTCAGCGACGGCTCCTTCTGTTATGTGCCGAAGGGCGTGCGCTGCCCCATGGAGCTTTCCACCTATTTCCGCATCAACGCCAAGGACACCGGCCAATTCGAGCGCACGCTGATTGTGGCGGACGAAGGCGCCTACGTGAGCTACCTGGAAGGGTGCACCGCGCCGATGCGCGACACCAACCAGTTGCATGCCGCGGTGGTGGAGCTGGTGGCGCTGGATAACGCCCAGATCAAGTATTCCACGGTGCAGAACTGGTACCCGGGAGACAAGGAAGGCAAGGGCGGCATCTACAACTTCGTCACCAAGCGGGGGGCGTGCCGCGGCGTGAACTCCAAGATCTCCTGGACGCAGGTGGAAACGGGCTCGGCCATCACCTGGAAGTATCCGAGCTGCCTGCTGATGGGCGATAACTCTGTGGGTGAGTTCTATTCGGTGGCGCTGACCAACAATTATCAGCAGGCCGACACCGGCACGAAGATGATCCACATCGGGAAGAACACCACCAGCACCATCGTCTCCAAGGGCATTTCGGCCGGCCACGGGCAAAACACATACCGCGGCGGGGTGAAGATCCTTAAGTCGGCGGAGGGGGCGCGCAACTATTCGCAATGCGACTCGCTGCTGCTGGGCGACAAGTGCGGCGCGCACACGTTCCCGTATCTGGAAGTGAAAAACACAACTTCGCAGGTGGAACACGAGGCTTCGACGTCGAAGATCGGCGAAGATCAGATTTTCTACTGCCGGCAGCGCGGCATCTCCACGGAAGACGCGGTCTCCATGATCGTGCACGGCTTCTGCAAGGAAGTCTTCCGCGAACTCCCCATGGAATTCGCCGTGGAAGCCCAGAAGCTGCTGGGAGTGAGTTTGGAAGGAAGCGTGGGGTAAAGGCAGGCGTCAGCTTTCAGCCAAAGGCGGGCTTACGCCGCGAGGTTTTGAGCTGAAGGCTGATGCTGAAGGCTTTTTGAAAACAATGTCTCTACTTGAAATCAAGAATCTGCATGCCACTGTGGCGGGGCGGGAAATCCTGAAGGGTCTGGACCTGACGGTCAACGCCGGCGAAGTGCACGCCATCATGGGGCCGAACGGCTCCGGCAAGAGTACGCTGGCGCAGGTGCTGGCCGGCCGCGAGTTGTACGCCGTGACGGAAGGGTCGGTGAGCTACGACGGCAAGGACCTGCTGGAGATGTCTCCCGAGGACCGCGCGCGGGAGGGCATCTTCCTGGCGTTCCAGTACCCGGTGGAGATCCCGGGCGTGAGCAACCAGTACTTCCTGAAGGCCGCGCTGAACCAGATGCGCAAGCATCGCGGGCTGCCCGAACTGGATGCCATGGATTTCCTCGATTTGATTCGCGGCAAGATCGAGATGATGAAGATGGAATCCTCGCTGCTGAATCGCGCCGTGAATACCGGATTTTCCGGCGGCGAGAAGAAGCGGAATGAGATATTCCAGATGGCCGTGCTGGAACCGCGCCTGGCGGTGCTGGATGAGACGGACTCCGGCCTGGACATTGACGCGCTGAAGCTGGTGGCGCACGGCGTGAATTCGCTGCGTTCGCCGGAGCGATCCATGATCGTGGTGACGCACTACCAGAGGCTGCTCGATTACATTGTTCCGGATTTCGTGCACGTGCTGGCCGAGGGCCGGATCGTGCGGTCCGGCGGCAAAGAACTGGCGCTCGAATTGGAGCGCAGCGGTTACGCCGGCATGGGAATTGTTGACGAGGAAGAGACGGTCGGCAAGGTATGACGGCCCTAGCGGAGCAGACCGGGATTTGGCTGGACCTCTACGCCAAGCAGGCGCCCGGACCGGAGTGGGTGCGGGCGATGCGCGAAGCGGGCTTCGCGCGTTTCGCGGAGCTTGGCTTCCCGACCACGCATGACGAGGAGTGGCGCTTCACCAATGTTTCCCGGATCGCGCGAACGGCGTTTCGAGCGGGCGCGACGGAAGTGACGCTGCGCGCGCCGAAGGGCGTGGAGCAGTTGGGCCGCGAACTGGAAATCGGTGAGATGCGGGCGCATCCCGATGGGCTGCGAAACGGCTTCGAGGCCCTGAATATGGCGTTCACCGATCGGGTGACGTTTCTGCGGGTTCCGCGCGGCGCCGTGATCGAGCAGCCGATTGAGATTGGCTACAACGTGGACGAAGCGGACGCGGCCGTCCATCCGCGCACGGTGATCGCGGTGGAAGAGAACGCGCAGTGCTCCATTGTGGAGACTTACACGGGCGCGGGGCGCTATCTGACCAACGCCGTGACGGAAATCGCCGCCGGGGCGGGCGCCGTGGTGGATCACTATAAGGTGCAGCGCGAGGGGGCCGAAGCGTTCCACATCGCCGCCTTGCGGGCGCAGCTGGGACGCAGCGCGAACTTCTCCACCACTTCCATTTCTCTTGGCGGCGCGCTGGTGCGCAATGATGTCATCGCGGTTCTCTCCGAAGGCACGGAGGCCACGCTCAACGGCCTGTATCTGGCCAACGGAACGCAGCACGTGGACAATCACACGGAGATTGACCACGCCAAGCCGCACGGGACCAGCCATGAGATGTACAAGGGCATCCTGGACGGCAAATCGAGCGCGGTGTTCAATGGCCGCATCCTGGTCCGCAAGGACGCGCAAAAGACCGACTCCAAGCAGACCAACAAGAACCTGGTGCTTTCCGACGAAGCGGTGATCGACACCAAGCCCGAGCTCCAGATTTTCGCCGACGACGTGCGCTGCACGCACGGCGCGACCATCGGCCAGTTGGACGCCGAGTCGCTGTTCTACCTGCAATCGCGCGGTATCGGCAAGCACGATGCCCGCAATCTTCTAACCTACGCTTTTGCGCAGGACATTATCGACCGGATCAAGATTCAGGCTTTGCGCGAATCGCTGGAGCGCGGCCTGTTTGAGAAATTCCATGAGAGCCCTCGTTGACGCGATACAAGCCGGTTTCGACGTGGAGAAAATCCGGGAAGATTTCCCGGTCCTGAAGCAGAAGGTCCACGGAAAGCCGCTCGCGTATCTGGATAACGCCGCGACCTCGCAGAAGCCGCTGGCGGTGATCGCGGCTATCCGCAAGTTCTACGAGGTGGACTGCGCCAATATTCACCGCGGGGTGCATGAGCTGAGCCAGCGCTCCACGGCGGCCTACGAACAGACGCGCGTGAAGGCCAAGCAGTTCTTGAACGCCCGCAGCAAGAACGAGCTGATCTTCGTGCGCGGCGCCACGGAGGGCATTAACCTGGTGGCGCAGAGCTGGGGCCGCAAGAACGTCAAGGCCGGCGACGAGATTGTGGTCAGCGCCATGGAGCACCATTCCAACATCGTGCCGTGGCAGATGCTGTGCGAGGAGAAGGGCGCCACGCTGCGCGTGATCCCCATTGACGACCGCGGCGAACTCATCATGGAGGAGTTCGCCAAGCTGCTGGGGCCGCGCACGCGGATGGTGGCGGTCACGCACGTTTCCAACGCGCTCGGCACCATCAACCCGGTGGCGGAGATCGTCGCGATGGCCCACAAGGCGGGCGCGCTGGCGCTGATCGACGGCGCGCAATCGGCGCCGCACATGAAGGTGGACGTGCAGGCGCTCGACGCGGACTTCTTCGCCTTCTCCGGGCA
This sequence comes from Bryobacteraceae bacterium, assembly GCA_035524535.1. Classification (GTDB taxonomy): domain Bacteria; phylum Acidobacteriota; class Terriglobia; order Bryobacterales; family Bryobacteraceae; genus BOG-224. The sequence goes on along the minus strand of DATKOS010000200.1, from coordinate 9,295 downwards.
TAAGCTCTTTGGGCCGACGGGTTCGGGCATGCTCTACGGCAAGAGCAAACTGCTGAACGCCATGCCTCCCTACCAGGGCGGCGGCGACATGATCCGCACGGTGACGTTCGAGAAGACCACTTACAACGACCTGCCGTATAAGTTCGAAGCCGGGACGCCCAACATCGCCGGCGGCATCGGGCTCGGCGCGGCTCTCGATTATGTGAGCCGCGTCGGTCTGGATAAGATCGCCGCTTATGAGCACGAGTTGCTGGTCTACGGCACGCAGGCGCTCACGGCGATTCCGGGGTTGCGGCTGATTGGAACGGCGCGGGAAAAGGCGGCGGTGCTTTCCTTCGTGATGGAAGGAATTCACCCGCACGACATCGGCACCGTGCTGGACCGCATGGGAATTGCGGTGCGCACGGGGCACCATTGCGCGCAGCCCGTGATGGACCGCTACGGCGTGCCGGCCACCACGCGGGCATCGCTGGCGTTTTACAACACGGCCGCGGAGATCGACGTCCTGGCCGCCGGACTTCGCAAGGTGAAGGAGATGTTTGCCTGATGGTGGACGATCTTTACCAGGAAATTATCCTGGATCACAGCAAGCGCCCGCGGAACTGTCACGCGATGGACGGCGCCAACCGCAAGGCCGAGGGATACAACCCACTCTGCGGAGACAAGCTGGAGCTGTATCTGAAGGTGGAAGACGGCGTGGTGCGGGATGCCAGCTTCGTCGGGTCGGGCTGCGCGATTTCCACGGCGTCGGCTTCCTTGATGACCGAAGCCATGAAGGGCAAGACCAAGGACGAGGCCATCAAGTTACTCGACAAGTTTCACGACTTACTGACCACGGACTCACCGGCCGCCAAGGACTTAGGCAAGCTGATGGTGTTCTGCGGGGTGCGCGATTATCCGGCGCGCGTGAAGTGCGCCACGCTGGCATGGCACACGCTGCGCTCGGCGCTGGAAGGCGAAGAAAGCACGGTAACCACGGAGTGAGCTTGAAGGACCGAGTGATCGCCGCGCTCAGACGGGTCTACGACCCCGAGATGCCGGTCAACATCTATGACTTGGGGTTGATCTATGGCGTCGAGGTGGATGGGACCGGGCGAGCAAGCGTGCGCATGACGCTGACGGCCCCGAACTGCCCGGTGGCCGGGTCGCTGCCGAAGTCGGTGGAGCAGGCGGTGCGGGCGGTTCCCGGCGTCACGGACGTGAATGTGGAGTTGACGTTCGATCCGCCTTGGACCAAGGACCGCATCTCCGACGCGGCCAAGCTTGACCTGGGCCTCGAGGACCTCATTCCCATCGCGAGGCTGCGCAAGTGAAGATTGGCGCCAACGAAGAGTACGGATTGCGCTGCCTGGTACGCCTGGCGTACGCCGGGTATTCCGGAGGTTCGCTCACCATTCCGGAGATCGCGGAGGCGGAAGGCGTTTCGGCGGCATACGCCGCCAAGATTCTGCGCGCGCTGCGGAAAGGCGGCTTCGCCAAGGCCGCTCGCGGCAAGGAGGGCGGCTACACGCTGGCGCGCCCGGCGTCGGAAATCGTCATCGGCGACGTGATGGATGCCCTGGGAGGCCGCCTCTTTGAAAGCGATTTTTGCGACAGCCACGCCGGCCAGGCCGCCATTTGCACGCGCTCCGTGGATTGCTCCGTCCGTTCGCTTTGGCGCGCGCTGCAGGTAGCCGTGGACGGCGTTCTCAATAAGGCCACCCTTCGCGACCTCTTGCAGAATGAAGAGGACATGAACTCCTGGGTGCGGGCCATCCCAAGCCCGAACGGCCTGCGCTTGATGCAGTAAGGCCGCGCGGCGAATTCGCTTCCCGCGCCATCACTCGGCCCGCCACGGCTTTCCCTCACACGAACCGCTCACTCGCATCGAACCGTCCGGCGCGCCGTTTGATAGAATTTGAGGCCATGAAGCTTGCTGGTTTCCTTTGTCTCCTGGCGCTGCCCGCGCTGGCGCAGTATTCCGTTCACCAGGAGGGCGACGTGGTTCGCCTGGAGGACGGCGCAACGCAGACCGTTGTCTCCGTGATGCCTTCGCGCGGCGATAACGCCTTCCAGATGACCGTGAAGGGCAAGAACGTTCTGCAGTTCCCGTTCAATTCGCCCGCCGAGTTCAAGACGCGCGGCAATTTGAATGGCATGCCCTTTCTGGAGCCCTGGGCGAACCGGCTGGACGGCGACTTCTTCTACGCCAACGGCAAGAAGTACGAGTTCAACATGGGCCTCGGCAACGTGCGCGGCGCCATCCCCATGCATGGCATGCTGACCACCGCTTCGCAATGGGAAATCGTGGAGGCGAAGGCCGACCAGGACGCCGCCTGGATCACCTGCAAGTTGGATTTCTACCGCTATCCCGATTGGATGGCCCAGTGGCCTTTCGCACACACCATTGAACTCACTCACAAGCTGCATAACGGCGTACTACAAGTTACCGTCAAACTCACGAATCTGAGCACCGCCCCCATGCCCGTGTCCGTGGGTTTCCATCCGTACTTTCAGGTGAATGATGCGCAGCGTGACGATTGGACCTTCCACATTGCGGCGCGCACGCACTGGATTCTGAACCAGTTCATCCCCACCGGCGAAACCGAGCCCATCGAGAAGTTCCTGCCCGGGCAGCCGGAGAGCAGCTCTCTGAAGGGAGTGCGGCTCGACGACCTCTTTAACGACCTGATTCGCGATCCGGACGGCCGCGCCACCATGTGGCTGCAGGGCAAGTCCGAAAAGGTGGAAGTGTCCTTCGGCCCCAATTTCAAGGCCGCCGTGGTGTACTTCCCCGCCGGTCCGAACCAGAACTTCATCTGTCTGGAGCCCATGGCTGCCATCACGGACGCGTTGAACCTGGCGCAGAAGGGCGTGTACAAGGATCTGCAATCCATCGCGCCCGGCGGGACCTGGCAGGACAGCTTTTGGGTGAAGCCCTCGGGATTCTGAGCGCTTCCGCAACGGAACCGGCGCCGGTCCCGGACACGGCTGACGATTCGCTTTACTTTTCTCGCGGTTAAGCAAGTCATGGGCCCCGGCGTCATATAATTTCTGCATGCCTTCTCGACGCGATTTCGCGCGCGCCATTCTAGGAGCCGTTCCCATGTCTACCGTTTTCGCCAATATGGATTCTCAAGTTCAGGGCGTGCAATTCGGTTTGCAGACGTACGTTTTCACCGTGTCCGGGCCGCGGACGGGGATTCTGGATACCATCGTCCAATGCATGGTGGATTGCCGCATCGGCGAATGCGAGGCTTATGGGCCGGTGCTCGAGCCGGGCGACCTGTCCGACCGCGCGCGCTCGCAGACCGCCACTGCGGAGGAGCGGGCGCAGGCGCGCGCCGATTTGGCCAAGTGGCGGGCCTCCGTGCCGCTCGCATATTACGAAGGCATCCGCAAGAAGTTTAATGACGCCGGCGTGGACATTTGGGCCTACACCGCGAACTTCGGACAGACCGACGAGGACATTGAGCGCGCCTTGGCCCAAGCTAAGGCGCTGGGCGCGAAGGTGATCAGCACCGGCATGGGCATGGCGGCCGCCCGGCGCGTGGCGCCGTTCGCCGAAAAGCACGGTCTGCTGATCGGCCTACAAGGCGTTCCGAACGGCAACGGCGCGAACCCCGACCAGATCCGGCACCCCGAACAGTTCCTGGAAGCCGTGGCGCTCTCCAAGCAATTCCGCCTGTGCTTCGACATCGGCGACGCCACCGGCGGCGGATGGGACGCGCTGCAGTTCGTGCGCGACCACCCCGAAATCATCGCCATGATCTACGTGAAGGACCGCAAGAAGGACAACACCAGCGTGCCCTACGGAGAAGGCGATACGCCCGTCAAGCAGATCCTGCAGCTGATTCGCGACAAGAAGTATCCCATCCGCGCCTACATCGATTGCGATTACCGCACGGAGGGAACGCGATCGGACGCGGTTAAGAGGTCGTACGAATACGCCAAAGCCGCGCTGGCGTGACTGCTAGACGCTCCGCAGCCTCTCGGCCGCGGCTTCGGGAGTAATGTCTCTCTGCGGCGTGCCCATCAGCTCATAGCCAACCATGAATTTGCGCACCGTGGCGGAGCGCAGCAGGGGCGGCAGGAAGTGCGCGTGCAGATGCCACTCGGGGTGTTCGGCGCCGTCGGTGGGCCGTTGATGGAAGCCCAAGCTGTAGGGGAAGGAAACGCGGAAGAGGCGGTCGTAGCGCGCTGTCACGCGCTGGAGGATGTCCGCCAGCCCGTCGCGCTCGGCGCCGGTTAGCTCGTCCATCCCGGTTACGTGCCGCCGCGCCAGCACCAGCGTCTCGAAGGGCCAGATGGCCCAAAAAGGGACCAGAGCCACGAAGTGCGCGTTTTCTTCCACCAGCCGCTCCCGTCCCGCGGCCTCCATCTCCGCGTAGGCGCACAGCAGGCACTGGCCGCGGCCCTCGCGCCACTCCGCCTGGCGCGCCTGTTCCTTCGCCACCTCATTGGGCAGCGTCCGGTTGGCCCAAATCTGGCAATGCGGATGGGGGTTGCTGGCGCCCATCATGGCGCCGCGGTTTTCGAAGATCTGCACGTGGTTGATTTCCGGACGCGCGCCAATCTCGCCGTATTGCTCCGCCCAGGCGTCCACCACGCGGCGCAGGTCCGGAACCGCCATGCCCGCCATGGTGAGATTGTGTTTGGGAGAAAAACACAGAACACGGCAGAGGCCGGGTTCGGATTCCGCTACCAGCAGCCCTTCGCGGTCGGAGCGCGCCACGGGAGTGGAAGGCTTGAGCGCGGCATAATCGTTTTCGAAAACGAATGTCCCCGTGTAGGGCGGGTTGCGCGCGCCGCCGGCTCGCGCATTGCCGGGGCAGAGGTAGCAATCCGGGTCGTATTCAGGCTGCGCGGCCGGTCCTTCCTTCTCCACCTGGCCTTGCCAGGGCCGGTCCGTGCGGTGCGGCGACACCAGCACCCACTCTCCGGTGAGCGCGTTCCATCGCCGATGCGGGTCCTTCTTCCAATCGAACACACCTCATGGTAACCAAGCAGGGCGGCCGGTTCCAGAGGGGGTGAGCAGACTGGACGCGCCACAGCGCCGAGCCTGGGTTGTGCGGCCGCGCGGAATCAGGCGAGCGGCGCGAAGTTCGGCAGAAATTCGATTTCGCCCTTGCCCCACACCGTTTGCCGGCCCACTCCCACCCAGCGGCCCAGCGCCAGGTATGGCGCGAACTCGGCCAGCGGGCCCTCGTATTCCGCTTCTCCGGTGAAGCCGCCCAGCGGCTGGCGCTGGCCGGTGCGCGAGGAGCGGCGTTCGGCTTCATGCCACTGGCATTCCCACCGCTCCAGGCGCACCGCCGCCGCGCGCTCGCCCATGCCGCGGAAGTCGATCTCCAGGGGACCCGCGCCGTAGAGGGCGCGCAGCGCGGCGATGCGGTTGCGCAGGCGCGCGAACAGGATGGGAAACTCGGGGCGTTCGGCCAGCCGCTCGCCGGATTTCAGCTCGGTGGGCGTCAGGAACCGCACGGTGGCGCGGTCCAGGCGAGGGGGCGTGGCGGCCAGGTCCACCGCGCAGGGCGCCGCAATTTCGGCGGATTCGGAAGGCGCGCGGAACACCTGCCGCACGGCCGCGCCGTCAAGGTCGAGTTGATCCACGCCGGTGAGCTCCGCCAAGCCGCGTCCCGGGCCCAGGCCCTGGCGCGCGAGTTCCGCGAAGGCGGCGATGAAGTGCGGCAGCGCCGGCTCGCGCGTATCGAACAGATGCACGTCGAAGTGGAAGGCTTCGCCTTGCGCCACGCGGCGGCCATCCAGATGCGCGGCGCGGAAGACGAACGGGCGCGGCCAATCCGCCAATCCGCTGGGGCCGGCGCCGAGCGCGGCGCGCGGTTCGAAAACGCGCGCGTAGGCGCAGGACGAGCGCGCCTCGCAGGTCTGCGCGCCGGGACATTCCGGGCGGCAAACCAAGCCGCGGAAAATGTGGCCGAACGCTCCGCGCACAATATTCGCGGATTGTCCGGGCGGAAAGTACAGCCCGCCGGCGGCGCGGAACCAGAAACGGAATCTGTGGAATTCGAAGAGCACGCTACTCCGGAAGAGGCTGGTCCTTGGTTTCCGGCAGGAATGGCAGAGCCGCGAAGCCCACCAGGAATACCAGGCACATGGAAACGCCCGCGTAGCGCATGGGCTCCGCGTGGCCCGCGAACACGCGGCTGGTGAGCAGCCCCAGCGCGGAGGGGCCGCCCGCCGCCGCCAGGCGCCCCACGTTGTAGCAGAAGCTGGTGCCCGTGCTGCGCAGGCGCGTGGGGAAGAGTTCGGGCAGGTAAATCGCATAGCCGCCGAAAATAGCCAGTTGCGTGAATCCCATCAGCGGAATCATCCAGAAGATGTCCGCGAAGGTGCGCAGGTTCCAAAAGGTGAAGGCCGTGACCACCATGGCCGCGCCGAAACTCAGCGCGAAGGCCTTCCTGCGGTTCAGGCGGTGGGTGAGCCAGGTGAACGCCTGGATGCCCAGGAAGCCGCCCAGGTTTTGCAGGAGCGACGCGACGCCCACCCATGTGGTGATCTTGCCGGCCAGTTCCGCGCCGGAATAGCCCCGCGCGCGGAAGGCGGCGTCCAGCGGCGCACGCAGCAGGTCATAGCTGAAGAAGCCGATGCCCCACAGCCCCACCACGCCCGCGAACGCCAGGAACAGCCCGGCCAGGGAGTTGCGCCGCCAACGCGGGTTCCCCGCCAGAAGCTCGCGGTAGGAGCCCATGCGCTTCTTCTCCAAGCGCGCTTTCAGCCACTGTTCGGGCTCCTTGAGCTTGCGGAAAACCATCAGCGCCAGCGGCGCCGGCAGTGCGCCCGCCAGGAACATGTAGCGCCAAGCCCCGCTAATGATGCCGGCCTGCTCCACGCGCCCGGCGAAGATGCCGATGAAGGCCGCGATCATATTCCCCACGGTGGAGCACGCCTGCACCGCCCCCAGCGCGTACGGCCGCGCGCGTTCCGGGGTGGTTTCCGCCACCAGCGCCACGCCCACGGCGAACTGCCCACCCACCCCAAGTCCGCAAAGAAAACGGTAGGCGTTGAAATCCCACACGCCGCTGGCGAACACGCTCAGCCCGGTGAAGATGGTGAAGAAGAGGATGGTGAGCGTCATGGTTTTGGCGCGGCCCAGGCGGTCGCCCAGGACGCCGAAAATCACGCCGCCCAACGCCCAGCCCACCATGAAAACGCTGGTCGCATAGCCGGCCTGCGCGCTGATGGCCGCGCTGTCCGCGCCGCGGCCAAGGAGGTCCCGCATGGCGTCCCGGCGGCCAAGCGCAAAAATCTGCTGGGTCATCGTATCGAACGCCCAGCCCATGCAGGCTACCGCCAGGACGAACCATTGGTAGCGGTTGAGATCCTTGTACCAGGAATACCGCGCATCGGACATGAAGGAGCTATTGTTTCCGATCTACCGCTCCGGTGCAAGCCGAGGACCGCGGCGGACGCGCGCGCTTTTCGCGTTGCGGGAACAACCCTTGGTGGAATAACGTAATAGAGGACAGATGCCATTCTGCAGCCAATGCGGAAATGCGGTGGGCGGGGCGGACCGGTACTGCGGCCGTTGCGGCGCCTCGCAACCGCCCGCCGGCCACGGGGCGCCTCCCCAGGCGGGCGATCCGTTCGGCAGCATCACCCCGAGGACGGCTTCCATCCTCTGCTACATCCCCTGGGTGGGGTGGATTGCGGCCATTGCCGTACTGGCGTCCGAACATTTCCGGCACAACCGCGACATCCGCTTCCATGCGTTCCAGGGACTCTACCTGTTCGTGGCCTCCCTCATGAACCAGTGGGTGTTGCGCCAGTTGCCCTGGCCGCTGCCGCACGTCGCGCTCTACGGCCTGGTGCAGGTGGCGCTGCTGATTATGGCCATCTTTATGATGGTGAAGGCGGCGCATGAGGAGGTCTACTCCCTGCCGCTTTTCGGCGAGCTCGCCGCCCGCTCGGTCGAAGAGAACTAGCGGATCACGGCCGGGAGGGGAGCGTACGGCCGCCTGGCGGTGGCCAAAGCCGCTTCCAGATTCCAGTCGGCATCCACCCGCAGGCACTCCTCAATGCGCGCGATTTCGGCCTGGAAACGGACGCCGTCAATACGGCGCAAAGCTTCCGCGGTATGGCGCATACGCTTGCGCCAAGGGTCGCATGGCTGGGGGATGCGCGGGCCGTCCGCCATATAGCACCAATAGGATATCGTGATTTCAGAATTCCTCCAGCCGCGCCGGAGTAGCCGGAGGGGAGGATGGGCCTCCCGTCCGCGTTTGCGGCGAGCCGCGGCTGTAGTATAATTATTCATACAAGAGAATAATCAATCATCATGTCTACCAGGGTCGGAATTGTCGGATATCGTGGCTACAGCGGCGCGGAGCTGATCCGCATTCTCGATCGCCATCCGCGCGTGCAGCCGGTGCTCCTGGAGCACCGTGCGGACGCTGCTGCCAGCGGACCGGCGATCCGCAACCGCAAGGGCCCGCTCACCCTTCCGTGCACCGCGGAAGCGGTTCAGGCTGAAGGGCTTGCGCTGGTCTTCCTGGCTACGCCACCGGAAGTTTCCATGGACCTCACCCCCGCCATGCTGGGCGTAGGCGCAAAGGTGGTGGATCTCAGCGGCGCGTTCCGCCTGCGGACGCCGGAAAACTACAAGGCCTGGTACAAGGCCGAGCACACGCAGCCGGCGTTGCTCCCCGAGGCCGCCTATGGGCTGCCCGAGTTCTGCCGCCAATCGATTCCGCCGGCGCGCCTGGTTTCGAATCCCGGCTGCTATCCCACGGCGGCGAACCTGGCCATCCGGCCCCTGGTGGAGGCTGGCGTGGTGGATCGGGCGGCGGGCATCGTCTGCGACGCCAAGTCCGGCGTCAGCGGCGCCGGGCGCAAGGCCACGCTGAAGAACAGCTTCTGCGAAGTGACGGAGAACTTCAACGCCTACTCGATTCTGGGCCACCGGCATGTGCCGGAAGTGCTGCAAGTCTCCGGTCTGGAGGAAGGCGAGCTCAGCTTCACCGCGCATCTGCTGCCCATCGACCGCGGCATCCTGGAGACCATCTACTTCCGGGGCAAAGGGATTTCCCGCGCGGAGGATCTGCTGGCGATTTACGAAAAGCGCTACGCGGCCGAACCTTTTGTCCGCCTTTTCGAGCCAGGAGCCACGCCGGATCTGCGCGGCGTGGCGCGCACCAATTTCTGCGACATCGGCGTGACGTATGACGCCCGCACCGGCCGCGCCGTGGTGGTGAGCGCCATCGACAACCTGGTGAAGGGCGCGGCGGGTCAGGCGGTGCAGAACATGAACCTGATGCTGGGCTTCGACGAGACCGAGGGCCTCAAGTGAAGGTCC